>JBEKSN010000109.1:0-12476 GCA_049517055.1 Candidatus Acidiferrales bacterium
AATTTCGCGCCGAGAATATCGAAGAACGCGGTGTGGAAGGGTCCGCGTTTGATTTCGTTTCGCCGAGTGGCCGCACCCGATTGGAATTGCCGTTGATTGGCCGGCACAACGTGATGAATGCGTTGGCGGCGTTGGCGGCGGCGAGCGTTTGGGGCATCGGTGCGGCAGAGGCGCAAGGTGTGTTTCCAACGCTGGTACCTGCCGATAAGCGCGGCGAAGTAGTTCGATTTGAGAACGGACTTACAGTGATTAACGACAGCTACAACTCGAGCCCTACTGCGTTGAACGCGCTGGCTGAGCTTCTCGCGGCGACGCCCGGATATCGGCGGAGAATTCTCGCGGCGGGCGAGATGCTGGAACTTGGTACCTCGGCCGCGGCGCTGCATCGCGAATGCGGAAAGCTCGCCGGGTCGCTCTCGGGAATTGACTGGATCGTGGGCGTGCGAGGTGATGCAGCGGAACTGGTCCGCGCAGCGATCGATGCCGAGCATGCGCCGGAGCGCGCGAAGTTTTTTGAGAATTCGGACGAAGCAGCGAAATTCCTGGCGGAGTTCGTTGCCGGCGGAGACCTTTTGCTGCTGAAAGGTTCGCGCGGCGTGAAGATGGAAAAAATTCTCGAGGCCATCGACGCGCGTCAGAAGCGGACTGGATCGACAGGCTCGGTTGAAGCCATCGAAGCCGGGCGAAAAGGCCTGCGCTGATGCTTTACTACCTTTTCTTTTACGTGTTGAGGCCCTATCTCAGCCCGCTGAACGTATTTCGCTACATCACGGTTCGGACCGCGGTGGCCAGTGTAACGGCGTTTCTGCTTTCGCTGCTGATGGGGCCGTGGGTGATTGAGAAACTTCGTGAGCTGCAAGTGAAACAGTACATTCGCGAAGAAGGCCCCAAAGCGCATCACAAGAAAGCGGGAACTCCCACTATGGGGGGCGTGTTGATTGTCGCCGCCATCGCGATTCCTACGCTCCTGTGGGCGGATTTGCGCAGCCCCTACGTGCTGCTTGCGATTGGAGCCACGGTGGCGTTCGGCGCCATAGGTTTCGTGGACGATTACAATAAAGTTGTGCGGCGGAGAAATCTCGGGCTGTCGCCGAGCAAGAAATTCCTTTTTCAGGTGTTGACCTGTGTGGCGGTGGGCGTCGCGCTGCTCGTGTTGCAATCGCACGGCGCGTATTCCACGCAGTTGAGCGTGCCGTTTCTCAAACGGCTGCATCCGAATCTGGTGATCGACTCGCTGTTGATCCGGAATTTCGTATGGCCGCTCGCGTTTGTTCCCTTCGTTCTGTTTCTTGTTTTTGTAATCGTGGGCAGCTCGAACGCGGTGAATTTGACCGACGGCTTGGACGGTCTGGCCATCGGATGCGTGCTGGTTTCTTCCACCGCGCTCACCGTGCTTACCTACGTCTCCAGCAACGCGCGCATGGCTGAATATTTGGAGATTCAAAAAATACCAGCGGCGGGCGAACTGGTAATTTTTTGCGGGTCGCTGGTTGGCGCTTCACTGGGGTTTCTCTGGTACAACGCGCATCCGGCCGAGATGTTCATGGGCGACGTGGGGTCGCTCGCGCTCGGAGGCGCAATCGGCGTGGTCGCCGTAATCATCAAGCAGGAGATTCTGCTGCTTTTTATTGGCGGTGTTTTCGTGCTCGAAGCGCTTTCGGTCATCATTCAGGTTGGCTCGTTCAAGCTCACAGGCAAGCGAGTCTTTCGCATGGCGCCGCTGCATCATCATTTCGAATTGATGGGATGGAGCGAGTCAAAAATCATCGTGCGTTTCTGGATCGTGGCGCTGGTATTTGCGTTGTTTTCGCTGACGACATTGAAATTGAGGTGACTTGGTTTGAGGCCTGGAATCGATCTCGCGGGGAAGCGCGTGCTGGTTGTGGGATTGGCGCGCACGGGTGTGGTTACGTCACTTTTCTGCGCGGGCTATGGAGCAACCGTGACGGCCACGGACGAACGTCCGGAATCCGAGCTGGCCGAAACTGCCTCAAAGCTGCGCGCGGCGGGCGTGAAATTCGAGCCCGGCGGGCACGTTTCCAAAAGTTTTCTGAATCAGGATTTAATTGTGGTCAGCCCCGGCGTCCCGGCAAAGCTTCCCGCGCTGGAAGCGGCGCGCGCGCACGGAATTCCAGTTTGGAGCGAGATTGAACTTGCTTGGCGTTTTCTGCGCGGAAAACTTATCGCCATCACCGGCTCGAACGGCAAGACCACAACGACTTCGCTGGTCGCGCACATCCTGAAGACCGCGGCGATTCCGGTAATGGTTGGCGGCAATATCGGCACGCCGTTGCTTGCTCTGGTGGAAAACTCCATGGATACAACCGTGACCGTGGCGGAGATCAGCAGCTTCCAACTCGAAACCATCGAAAAGTTTCGGCCCGAAATCGGAGTTCTGCTGAATCTGACGCCCGACCATCTGGATCGCCACGTTTCATTCGAAGAATACGCTGCTGCGAAGATGCGCATGTTCGAAAATCAAATCGAGCGCGACATCGCCATCCTCAATGCCGACGATCCCGAAATTACGCGCCGCATGCCCTCCAAACCGCACATTTTCTGGTTCAGCCGGCAGAAGCGGGTGGCCGCCGGAGCGTTTCTGCGCGATGGACAGATATTTTTTCGCAACGAAGGCTCGGAAGTGGCGCTTGCGCGCCGCGATGAAATCACGCTGCGCGGCGAACACAACGTCGAGAACGTGTTGGCCGCCTGTTCCGCGGCTTTCCTGGCAGGCGCCGATCCGGGGGCCATTGCCAACGGCGTGAAATCGTTCAAAGGCGTGGAGCATCGCTTGGAATTCGTGGCTGAAATAGCCGGCGTGCAGTTTTACAACGATTCAAAGGCCACAAATGTGGACGCGGCAGTGAAAGCAATCGAAGCATTTCCGGGACCTCTTATCGTGATTCTCGGCGGAAAAGACAAAGGCAGTCCCTACACTCCGCTGCGCGAGTTACTGCACGACCGCGCGCGCATGGCCATCTTGGTCGGCGCTGCTGCGGAGAAGATTGCAGAAGACCTGGGCGATTCGCTTCCGGTAACGAACGCCGGCACGCTGGACCGTGCCGTGCAAATTGCCGCTGAGCGCGCGCAGCCGGGCGATACGGTGTTGCTCGCTCCAGCCTGCGCCAGCTTCGACCAATTTGAGAACTACGAACATCGCGGCCGCAGTTTCAAAGAGCTGGTCGCGCGTCTGGAAGATCACAACAAATCGGCCGCGGGAGCTTCCGCGCAAAAAGGATGACGCATGCCACGTAGTCTGCAACCCGACCGGAAATTATTCGGCGTCACGCTGGCGCTTTGCCTGATCGGTGCGGTGATGGTTTTCAGCGCCTCAGCCATCACCGCTCGAGAACAGGGCGGCAATGGCTATACGTTTCTGCTGCGCCAGCTTGTGTGGATCGCACTCGGACTAGCTGGAATGTTCTGGCTGATGCACACCGACTACCGGAAATTCCGCCAGCCACGCGTGATTTTCACCGCGGTTTCCGTCACGCTCGTCATGTTGATTTCGGTTTTCTTCCTGGATCGTTCGCATGCCACGCATCGCTGGTTCAGGCTGGGCCCTCTGAGCCTGCAACCGTCGGAGATCGCGAAACTGGTGTTAATTTTCTACCTCGCTTGGTTCATTGAAATTCGGCGCGGCCCGAAAAGTTTCGGCATAAACGACCCGGTGCACACGCTATTGCCGGCGCTGGGAACGGTCCTGCTGATGGTTGGCCTGGTTCTGGCGGAGCCGGATATGGGTACGGCGTGCATGATCCTGCTCATCGCAGCGGTGATGCTGTACGTTTCCGGCCTTTCAATGCGATACATCGTTTGCGCTGTGCTCGCGGCGATTCCCTCCGTCGCTCTGTTAATTGCAAGCTCGCCGTATCGGTTGGAGCGCTTCAAAGCGTTCTTGTCGCCGAGCACCGACCCGCAGGGCCACGGCTTTCAATTGTTGCAATCGCTCATCGCCATCGGCTCCGGCGGATTCACCGGCGTGGGCTTGATGGAAGGCCGCCAGAAGCTTTTTTTCCTCCCCGAGGCACACACCGACTTTATTTTTGCCGTGATTTGCGAGGAACTCGGATTTATCGGCGCCGCGATTGTGCTGACGCTGTTCTTTGTGTATGGCTGGCGCGGATTTATGGCCGCCATGAAAGCTCCGGATGAATTTGGACGGCTACTCGCGCTGGGGATCACCGCGATGGTGATGGGCCAGGCGCTCGTCAATCTGAGCGTGGTGCTGGGATTGATGCCGACGAAAGGAATTCCGCTGCCGTTCATCAGCTATGGCGGATCGAGTTTGATCGGAATGTTGTTGGCCACCGGCGTGCTGTTGAACATCAGCCAGCACGCGGATGAGATGTGAAGCGGGATGCAAACAGTTTGCTAATCGCCGGCGGCGGCACCGGCGGGCATGTTTTTCCGGCGATTGCCGTAGCGCGCGAATGGCTCGGGCGCAAGCCCGAAGGAGAACGAAGCGTCGTGATCGTGGGAACCGAGCGCGGAATGGAAGCGAGGCTGGTGCCGCAGGCCGGACTGCCGCTCGAAACAATCCGCGTGGCGGGGCTGAAGGGCATTGGCGGAACGAAATTCCTTCGCAATGCGGCAATGCTCCCGCTGGGACTGTGGGACTCGGAAAGGATTCTGCGCCGGCACAATTTTGGCGTCGCATTCGGCGTGGGCGGATACGCATCCGGTCCCATGATGCTTCTGGCGAAGATGCATTCGATCCCCACTGTGATTTTCGAGCCCAATGTCGAGCCGGGATTCACAAACCGGGTGCTAGCGACGATCGCCACACGTGTGGCCGTGGCTCACTCCGCCACTGCACAGCGCCTGGGAGGAAAAGCCGAGGTAACGGGCTGCCCGGTGCGCCAGGAATTTTTCGGTGTTCCGCGGAAAGAGCACGGAGAGCCCTTCACTATCCTAATTACCGGCGGAAGCCGAGGCGCGCTGCCGATAAACCGCGCCGTCGTTGACTCACTCGATCTGTTGTCTCCGCGAAAAAATCAGCTTTTCATCGTGCATCAGACTGGTGAACGCGACTATAATGCGGTGCGAGTAGCTTATGCGCGTCGCGAATTCCGAGCGGAGGTTGTGCCCTTCATCGAGAATATGGCGGAGCGGTTTGCCCAGGCGGACTTAATAGTCTGCCGGTCGGGGGCCATCACAGTCGCGGAGGTATCTGCCGCCGGACGCGCCGCTATCTTCATCCCCTTCGGCGCTGCCACCGATGCGCATCAAACCCGCAACGCAGAAGCCATGCAGGACGCGGGCGCCGCGCGGATGTTGCCGCAAAGCGAGTTGACGCCGGAGCGCCTGACATCAGAACTTTTCTCCCTGCTTGACCAGCCCGGAAAAATTGCAGAAATGGAAGAACGAGCGCACGGATTGGCACGTCCGCGCGCCGTTGAGGACATTGTGGACTTGCTCGAAGCTCAACTCGAAAACCCGCTGAAAGGAATGGTGCGCGTATGAGCGTAACCTTCCGCAATTTTCAGCGAATTCACTTGGTTGGCATCGGCGGCAGCGGCATGAGCGGCATCGCCGAAGTCCTGCTCTCCAGCAATTACGCGGTTTCAGGTTCCGATTTGAAAGCTACTCCGGTCACCGAGCGGTTGCGAAAATTAGGAGCTACTATTTTCGAAGGCCATCTGGCCGAAAACGTTCGCGGCGCGCATGTGGTGGTGATTTCTTCGGCCGTTCGCGCGAACAACGTGGAAGTGGTGGAAGCTCATAAGCTGAAAATCCCCGTCATCCCGCGTGCCGAGATGCTGGCCGAGCTGATGCGCTTGAAATATGGAATCGCAGTGGCCGGCGCGCACGGCAAGACGACGACTACCTCCATGGTAGCTTCCGTGCTCGGTGAGGCCGGTCTCGATCCTACATTCGTGGTGGGCGGACGCGTGAATCATGCCGGCTCGAACGCCCGCGTCGGTCAGAGCGAATACATGGTGGTCGAAGCGGACGAAAGCGACCGCTCTTTCTTGCTGCTCGCTCCCGTGCTTGCCGTAATCACCACCATCGACCGCGAGCATCTGGACCATTACCACTCGCTGGAGGAAATTCAGGAAGTATTTCTGCAATTTGCGAATCGCGTGCCGTTTTACGGCACCGTGATTCTCTGTATCGACGAGCCGAACGTGCAAGCGATTCTGCCGCTGGTAAAGCGTCCGGTGATCACTTACGGCACGTCGAGCCAGGCGGACCTGGTAATCAGCGAAGTAAGGCTGATCGGCCTCGCTAGCGAATTCCGGCTGAAATATCATGACGACGATCTAGGAATTTTCCGGCTGCCGTCGCCGCCGGGAATTCACAACGTGCGCAATGCAGCTGCGGCCGCCGCTGTGGGGCTTTCGCTCAACGTCCCGGCGGACCTGATTCGCGCGGGACTCGCAAAGTTCTCCGGCGTTGGCCGGCGTTTTGAGATTAAAGGCGAGTTTGGCGGCGTAACCTTGATCGACGATTACGGCCATCATCCCGCCGAAATTCGCGCCACACTCGAAGCCGCGCGCGGTTGCGGATACAAACGCCTGCTCGTGCTGTTTCAACCGCACCGGTATTCGCGCACCCAGTTTCTCTGGGAAGATTTTCGCAGCTCGTTCAATCAGGCCGATATTTTGGTGATGACGGAAATTTATGCGGCAGGAGAAGCTCCGATCGAAGGCGTCAACGGCGAAATTTTGTCCGAAGCCATCAGCACGGCGGGCCACAAGAATGTAGTCTTCACCAGCACCATGCAAGCCGGGATGGAATTTCTGTATAGGGAAGCGCGTCCGGGTGACGCAATCCTTACCATCGGCGCCGGCAGCGTTGGGCGCGTGCTCGATCAGCTCGCCATGCTGCTTGCTTCCAAGGTGCCGAGTTCTTATGCGGATTAGTGAAAAGCCGCTTGCGGCGCGGCTGAAAGAGCTTGGAGTGGAATTGCACGCAGGGGTTTCGTTGAGCGAAAAGACTTCTCTGGGAATTGGAGGCTCGACCGATGAACTCGTGCTTCGGCGCTTTGAAACCATTCCCGAGGTGATGCGTTTGCTGGCTGACGAAAAAATCCCTCACCGTTTTCTAGGTGGTGGAACGAACGTGCTGATCGACGACGGCGAGCTGCCCTGGGTCGTTTTGCACCTGCCCACTTCGCAACCGGGCATGAGAGTGGAAGGCAATGCAGCATACGTCGATGCCGCCGCCGATCTCGGCGGTATGGTTACGTTCTGCGCGAAGCGCGATCTGGGCGGCATGGAAGGGTTGATCGGAGTTCCCGGCAGCGTGGGCGGCGCGTTGCGAATGAACGCAGGCGCTTACGGCACGCAGATTGGATCGTATGTGCGCGAAGTGGAGCTTTACCGCGCGGCGACGGGGCAAATCGAAACGGTCCGCGGCAACGATATTCGTTTCGATTACCGCCATACTTCCTTTGCGCCGGATGACGTAATGCTGCGCGTGAAACTGGAGCTGCCGTCCAAGCCATTCAAGGAAATTCTGGCCGGCATCAAGGTGTGCAATGAAAAGCGCCGCGCGAGCCAGCCGCTCAATCAGAAAAGCGCAGGATGCATTTTCAAAAATCCTCCTGGCGGTTCAGCCGGACGCATGATTGACGAACTGGGCTTGAAGGGCCACCGCGCGGGCGACGCGATGGTAAGCGATCGCCATGCGAATTTTTTTATCAATGCCGGCAAGGCCAGCTGCGCCGACATGCTCAGGCTGATTGACGATGTCCGCGAGCGCGTGCGCCTCAGGTACGGCGTGGAGCTCGAGAACGAGGTCATCCTCTGGAAAAACTAAAGACCATGGACGCGGACGCTTATCCCCAGGAACTCCTGGCCGACGAAGAGCCGAAGTATCTTCGCAGGCAAAAGCCTCTGGAGATTAAGCGGCGAAAGTTTGGCCGGAAGGCCTGGAAGACGTATCTGCGCGTCACGGTCGGAGTGGGCGTTGGAATCGCGGGTGCGTGCGTGGCATATGCCTGCGGGCATTTTTTGTTCGCGTCGCCGCGAATGGCGCTGATTCATTCCAGCCAAGTGGAGCTAACGGGGATTAGTTACGTTTCTCGCGGCAGTGTGCTCGCAATTTTTAAAGCCGATCAAGGACGGAGCGTTTTGCGCATTCCGCTCACCGAACGCCGCCGCCAGCTCGAAGCAATTCCGTGGGTGGCGCGAGCCGTCGTTCGGAGAGCGTTGCCCAATAATGTCGAAGTGGAAATCACGGAGCGGGTTCCCATTGCGTTTCTTCGGCAGGGAAGCGATCTGGCGCTCGTGGATATTCATGGCGTGATTCTTGAACGGCCTTTGAAGGCGAGTTTTCATTTTCCGGTGGTCACGGGCGTCAGCGAGAATATGACGCCGGACGAGCGCGAGCGGCGCATGCAGCTCTTTGCGGGATTCACTCAGCAAGTGGGATCCGCGCGCGCCCGAGCGATGGAACAGGTAAGCGAAGTGGACCTTTCAGACGTGCGTGACTTGCGCGCCTCGATCTCTGGTTTGAATGGCGAAAGTACTTCCGGCGGGCAGCAAACAGATTCGCTTGTTCTCGTGCATTTTGGCGACAACGATTTCGAAACAAAGTATCAAACGTTGCTGAATGACTTCGGACAGTGGCGCGCGAAAACAGGGCGCATAGAATCGGTGGATCTGCGCTTCAGCGGGGAAGCAGTCGTGAATCCGGACGCTGCGGTGGCGCAGCAAGTTGCTCCTCGGCCGGCCGCGCCATCGAAACCCGCGCCGAAAGCGGTTCATGCGGCGCACAAGATTTCCGGGAAAAAGTCACGATAGCGGGCATGAACGCGCGAAATTATAAGGAGCGGATTTGACGAAGAAGGAACGGCATATCGTAGCGCTGGACATCGGCAGCACGAAAACTTGCGCGCTGATTGGCGAACTTAGTGATGACGGCGGCGTGAAATTCGCCGCCTTGGGCGCGGCCGAATCGAAGGGTTGGCGCAAGGGCCAGATTGTGAATCTCGATCTCGCGGTGAGTTCGATTCGCCGGGCGGTTGAAGAAGCGGAAACCATTGTCGGCGTGCCGGTGGAATCCGCGCTGATCGGCGTCGCAGGCACGCACGTGCGCGGCGTGAATAGCCGCGGCGGAATCACCGTGGGAGGCCGCCCGCGCGACATCCAGCGCGAGGACGTTCGCCGCGCGGTGGAAGCTGCGCGGGGTATTCAGCTTCCCGAAGATCGCGAAGTGTTGCACGTTCTCCCGCAGGAGTTTTTCCTCGACGCGCAAGACAACATCCGCGACGCAATTGGAATGGTCGGGCAACGTCTCGAAGCCAACGTGCACATCGTCACGGCGTGCGGCTCGGCGACGCAAAATATCGTCACGGCCGTAAATCGCGCGGGCGTGCGAGTGGACGACACGGTTCTCGAGCCGCTGGCCTCCGCGGAAGCCTGCCTGACGCAAGATGAGCGCGAACTGGGCTGCTGCCTGCTCGACATCGGAGGCGGAACCACCGAACTGCTCGCATATTCAGGCGGCGTCGTACGGCACACCGCGGCCATTCCGGTCGGAGGCGACCATTTTACCAACGACCTTGCGGTTGGATTGCGTACACCCATCGATGAAGCGGAAAAAATCAAGCGTGAACAAGCTTGCGCCTTCCGCGAACTTCTGAAGGACGATTTTGCTATCGAAATCGCCAGCGTGGGCGATCGTCCCCCGCGAACCGTTTTTGCCCGCATGTTGTCCGACATAGTGGAACCGCGCGCCCAGGAATTATTGATGCTCGTCCGCGATGAGCTGCGCCGTGGCGGCGTGGAATCGTCGATTCCCGCCGGGATTATTCTCACCGGCGGCGGAGCGCGCCTGCGGGGATTTTGCGAACTCACTGAGAAGATTTTCAATCTGCCCGCGCGTGTGGCCGTTCCGCGCGGATTAGCAGGGATGAGCGAAGAAGATTCCCAGCCCGAGTATGCAACAGCCGTGGGACTTGTGCTTTACGGTGCGCGCACGCGGCGCAACGCGGGAACACGTCCCAGCGGCTGGGTGGGCAAATTTAAAAGTATGTTTGCAGGAGCGTCATAGGGACTTGATCCAAAATTTCAAGAGGGTGAAAGACTGGGGAGGAAGCATGTCACCAAAAGAATCGAGCCTTAAAGTTTCATTCAGTGAAGAAGCGCAAACTGGCGCCAAGATCAAAGTGATCGGTGTGGGGGGCGGCGGTTCGAACGCCGTCAACCGCATGATCCGCGCCAAAGTGGAAGGTGTCGAGTTCATCGCCGCCAACACCGATTTGCAGGCGCTCAAGCTTTCACAAGCGCCGGTAAAGCTGCAACTCGGCGCCAAGTTGACGAAAGGACTGGGAGCGGGCGCTAATCCGGAGGTCGGCCGCAAAGCTGCGCTGGAGGACACCGAAAAAATCCTGGAAGCGCTCGACGGCGCGGACATGGTTTTCGTCACTGCCGGATTGGGAGGCGGCACTGGCAGTGGAGCTGCGCCGGTCGTCGCAAACCTCGCCAGCGAATTGGGCGCGCTCACCGTCGCGGTGGTGACCAAGCCGTTCGCGTTCGAGGGAAAACGCCGGATGGAGCAGGCCGAGCAGGCTCTCGCTGAGCTGATTGGAAGCGTGGACACCGTGATCGTGATCCCGAACGAACGCCTGATGGAATGCGTCGAGCACGGAACCAGTTTCTTTGAAGCGTTCCGCATCGCCGACGACATTCTGCGCCAAGCCGTTCAGGGCATTTCCGACATCATCACTATTCCGGGCATCATCAATCGCGATTTTGCGGACGTGAAAACCATCATGTCCGGCCAGGGTTACGCGGTGATGGGCACGGCTGTTGCTTCCGGATCCAACCGCGCAATTGACGCCGCGAACCGCGCCATTAACAGCCCTCTACTGGAAGACAATTGCATCCAGGGCGCGCAGGGAATTTTGATCAACGTCACGGGATCGTCCAGCCTCACCTTGCAGGAAGTGCACGAGGCCTCGTCCATCATTCAGAAAGCGGCGCACGAAAATGCGAACATCATTTTCGGCGCGGTAATGGATGATGCGATGAAAGAGTCGGTGAAGATCACCGTGATCGCTGCCGGTTTCCGCGAAGTGGCAGGCAGGAAATCCCAATCGCGGCCTTCGTACCTGCCGAAGACGTGGAAAGCTACACGCGAGCCTGCCCCGGCGCAACCCACCATGCCGCAGCACACGAATGTGGTGCAGCAGGTATCGAGAAACGTCAGCGAGGTGGTCCACCAAGTCGCGCGAAATGTCAGCGACGTTCGTGAGGTGCCGGCCGACGATCTCGATGTCCCCACATTCCTTCGCCGCCAGGCTCAAAAGGCATAGAGCGAGATTCGATTGCTAGGTGGGTTGCAGGGCTCGCTCCCTGCAACCCTGCACCTTCGTCGGCGGAAACACTCAACAATCCGCCGAGGGCTGCGCCAACAGGGCAGAGATTCCAAACCCGGAACCCCTCGCGATAAAATTCGAAAGATGGCAGACGTGATCCGAGTCAACGAGGACGTCCTGACGGAGATGAGGGACCGCGTTCTGCAAGAACCTCGATTGGAATGTTGCGGGTTGCTGGCGGGACGAGACGATGTTATCACGCGAGTTTTTGCCGCGACAAATGCGAAAGCCAGCGCCACGGAATACGCAATCGCGCCAAAGGAACTATTTCTGTCCATGCGCGAAATCCGCGGAGCGGGGCTTGAGTTCATGGGAATTTACCATTCGCATCCGCACGGCGATAACAAACCGTCGGCGCGCGACATCAGCCTGGCGTATTACCCGGACGTCGCTTACTTCATCCTCTCGCCGGGGAAAGATACGGCCAAACCCATTCGGGCCTTCTCGATTCGTGATGGAAAAACTGCCGAACTGGATATTCAAATCGAATAGCGGCGAATAGGCGCTATAGACGCGGAATTTTAAGCGCAATCGCCGTGATGTCGTCGTGCTGCAGCCCTCCAACGGCAAAGTTCTTGGCTTCGCGAAGAAGGCTTTGCAGCGATTCGTCGGCCGACATTCCTTGGCAGTCCCTCCAGATATCAGCCATTCTTTGCCAGCCAAAATCATCGCCGTTAGCGCCCTGCAATTCGTGGAGCCCGTCGGTGGCAAACAAGACTGAATCACCCGGCGACAGGCACACCCGATGAGTGTCGTACGAAGAGCCAGGAAACATTCCCGAGGGCAAGCCTCCCTCCTGTAATTGCCGGCAGTTTGAACCGCAAGCCAACAGCGGATACGGCATCCCCGCGTTCGAAAACGTCAGCTCGCGACTAGTGGAATCGTAAACGGCGTAGAGCGTTGTTGCGAATCTTCCCAGCACCGGCCGCACCAGAAGCCGCTTGTTCAGCGTTGCCAGAACGGCTGATGTTTGTTCGCCCGTCTTGTTGATTCCGCGCAGCATGCCCATCACCAGCGCCGCGTACATCGCCGCCGCTAAACCTTTGCCGACGACGTCACCGATATAGAGGCCTGCTATCCCGTTCGGCAGAATGTAAAAATCCGCGAAGTCTCCGCCCACTTCCGCGAACGGAGAGAACCTGTA
>JBEKSN010000110.1:0-12444 GCA_049517055.1 Candidatus Acidiferrales bacterium
GACGATTGGTGGTCGCTTCCGGTGGTGGCGGAGACGTGGGATGGATATCTGAACGACATCAACGGGTTCCATGTGAAGGCTGAAGACGCGTTCGCTGCGATGGACGATGCACACTCGGGCGCGATTGCCGAAGGCAACGTCGGTGGCGGAACGGGAATGATCTGCTTCGAGTTCAAAGGCGGTACGGGAACTGCATCGCGCCAGCTTCCGGAGAAAGCCGGCGGATATACAGTCGGCGTCTTGGTGCAATGCAATTTCGGAACGCGGCATCTTTTGCGTGTCGCGGGGACGCCGGTAGGGTATGAGATTGCGGGCAAGCCGATCTGGGATGATGACACTGGCTCCATTATTGTTGTGGTGGCCACGGACGCGCCGCTTTTGCCAAACCAAATGAAACGCATTGCGAAACGAGTTACGCTTGGTCTCGGACGGCTAGGCAGCATCTCAGGCGACGAGTCTGGTGACATTTTCATTGCTTTCTCCACGGCGAATGCAGGCGCCGGGTTGGAGGAAAAGAAGCCGGTTGCGCTTCAAATGCTGCCAAACGATCGAATGGATGCGCTCTTTGAAGCCACGGTGCAAGCCACGGAGGAAGCTGTGGTAAATGCCTTAGTCTCGGCAAAAACGATGACCGGAGCGGACGGGCATACTGTGGAAGGCTTGCCGCACGACAGGTTGCATGAAATTTTGAAGAGATATAACCGGCTAGCGGAAGTAAAATAGCGCGGAGCGCATTTGGAATCCTGCGAATGGGAGAAATCGAATGAGGAATTTTTTTACCGGAATTTTTCTGACGCTGCTGGTCATCGGCATCGCGGTTTTTCTAGCGGTCAAGAAAGGCTATGTGGACTTCAAGGCGGACCAGGAGCCGTCGTTCCTGGAGAATAAATTAGCCATGCAAGCGGTGGACTCTTCGACCGACCGACACGCTCCGGATGTGAAGAACCCTCTCGCGGCGAACGAAGAAAACTTGGCCGCGGGAGCTAGGCTTTACATCAACCACTGCGCGGGTTGCCACGGCATTCCTTCTAATCCGGACGGCCAGTTTGGGCGTTCGTTTTACCCGATCGTTCCTCCTTTCTTTAAGGATTCTCCGGACATGGCAGAGAACCAGAATTTTTACATTATTCAGCACGGTATCCGCTGGACCGGCATGCCGGCCTGGAATAAGACGCTTAACGAAACGCAAATGTGGCAGCTCGTCACGTTTTTGAGCAACATCGAGAAACTTCCGCCGGCGGCAAAAAGAGAATTCGATCAGCCCGGGGTGCCTGTGCCCGCGGGAACACCTGGAGCGGCTTCGGTGCCGATTGGTCATTAGCGGCACAGTAGCTCGTTCAATCTCGCGCCGGGAACTAACCCGCGGCACCAGAAAAACAGCAAGCGAGGGGCGCGCACTCCTGCTAAAATTCGAGCGTTAACGAGGGCCTGGAAGCGACTCGAGTGCTCAGGCGTTTTTTTCTCTTGGCTGGGCTTCGCCGCGGACTAAGACGAGGCACAAAACATTTACCGTATTTCGGGGGTCAGCTTGATGTCCGACGCAGTTGCAGAAAAAGTGATCAGTACGCTCGCATCCGTGAAGCGGATTCCCGCCGACAACATCAAGCTGGAAACAAATCTGCAGGATTTGGGCATCGATTCCCTGGATGTCTTCACCTTGCTATTCGAACTCGAGAACGCTTTCAAGATTTCGATTCCCGATGACGATGTTCGATCGATACGCACCGTCAACGACGTGGTGACGGGAATCAAGAAGATTATCGCCGCCAAACCGCCTGACTCGCCCGTGGGCTCGCCTACGCCTGCGGACTAAGAATGGCCCCCCGCCGAGTTGCTATCACAGGATTGGGAATCATCTGTCCCCTAGGAATGAATCTTGCGGATTCGTGGAATGCACTGAGCCAAGGCCGATGCGCGATTGGACCTTTGAAGGGCGTTGACCGGTCGCGGGTTTCCCTGAAGATGGAGAACGGCGCCGAGGTGCAGGGCTTCGATCCGACGCAACACTTCGAGGGTGGGAAAGAAGCCTACCTGGACCGCTTTGCCCAGTTCTCCGTGGTGGCGGCGCGGCAGGCGATCCGCGATTCCGGACTCGAACTGACGCCGGCTCTTCGCTACGGTGGCGCCGTAATTTGCGGATCGGCGGTCGGAGGCCAGTCCGCTATCGAAACCGGCTTCGCGGATCTTTACGTCTCAGACCGCGGCCGCGTTCACCCGCTTACGATTCCCAAAACGATGGCCAATGCCGGTGCGAGCCATATTTCCATGGAACTCGGCATTACTGGGCCTACGTACACGGTATCGACTGCATGCTCCTCTGCGAATCATGCCATTGGCCAGGCGTTTCGTCTGGTGCGCGATGGCGAAGTGGAGCTAGCGGTGACCGGCGGCAGCGAGGCGCCGTTCGCGATCGGACACCTGAAGGCCTGGGAAGCGATGCGTGTGATCGCGCCGGATACCTGCCGCCCGTTCAGCAAGGACCGGCGCGGAATGATTCTGGGCGAGGGTGGCGCGATGATGATACTCGAACCGTGGGAATCGGCCCGAGCGCGCGGTGCGAGAATCTATGCGGAGATTTGCGGCTTCGGCATGTCCTCCGATGCCCACCATTTGACGCAGCCGACGGTGGAAGGGCCTGCACGGGCGATGCGAGACGCGCTGCGGCTTGCCAACATGGCGCCGGAAGAGGTTGGCTATATCAACGCACACGGCACTGGGACGCCGGGAAACGACCCGGTCGAGAGCCGCGCCATTCGTCAGGTTTTCGGCGCGCATGCGGACAAGCTCGCGGTTAGTTCGACAAAGTCCATGCACGGACATGCGCTCGGAGCAGCGGGCGCCCTGGAAGCGATCGCTACTGCCCTGGCGTTGCATCATGGGATCCTGCCGCCGACGGCGAATTACAATGAACCCGACCCGGAATGCGACCTGGACTACATTCCGAACAAGCCCCGAACTCAGCGGGTGGGGGCGGCGCTTTCGAATTCCTTCGCATTCGGAGGATTGAACGCGGTCATCGCCTTCCGCGCTGTCCCGCAGTAGATTGCCTCCTTTTTTGTGCCGCAGCACCTGCAGCCATACGCTTCGTGGAGTATCATTTGCCGCCGCTATAAAGGAGCAGAGTTCATGCAAAAGGACAGTCTGGAGCAGAGCGTACAAGTGGGCATTGCGGAAAAGGTCTTTACGAATTCCCCGAACATGCTGGTGTTATGCCTGACGGTTATTGGACTGATCAAAATTTACACGCGGTTTGAACTGATAACGACGCTAGCCGACAACTTCCTCGCGTTTGTGGCGCTGGGATATCTCGTTGCTACCGTTCTTTCTTATCTCGCTATCCGCGCAACGAGAAGCTCACGCCAGATGAAACTGGCGCAAGCTGCGGATGTGCTTTTTCTAGTTTCGCTCACGCTTACAGCGGCGGTGGCGATGTTCATGACCTTCGCGCTGGCAGGCTGATCGGAAGATTGCGAGAGACAGTACGGGGAAACGAGCTAAGCAAATTACCAGCAGCTAAAAAAAGCGCGAAAGCAAAGGAGCAAGCATCCCCCAGCCGGTGGGCGTCGGGGACCAGTGCCGCGTCAATTCATCCGCCAGGGTCAAGGTTATGAGGATTGCCAGGAATAAAGCTCCCGCCAGGATGAAAACCTGGATGAGCCTGCCGCTGTACTTTACGTGCATGAAAAACAGAACTACCAGAAGCATCTTAACGACTGCGATAGCCAGCGCGGCGACGGTGTTAAAGGCGCCGAGATCTACGTAGGCAACGCCAGTGGTGAGCGCTGTGAGGCAGAGAAGCGCGACGAAAATTCCAATGTAAAGACTTACCGGTACGATGTGCTCAGACATTAGTGCCCAGCTCCCATATAACGCCCTCCAATGAGATAGAGAAGGGGAAAGAGAAAGATCCACACGATGTCCACGAAGTGCCAGTAGAGGCCGCTGACTTCGAGCGGCGCGTAATATTCGGGCGTGAAGCGGCCGCGATGCGCCATGATCGTAAGCACGGTAAGGACGCCGATTCCGATGATCATGTGCAGCGCGTGCAATCCGGTCATAAAGAAATAAAAACAGAAGAACATGGGCACATGCTGGCCGGCAGCGCCCCACTCGGGCCGAATCACAAAGCCGAGGCCGGGAACCAGATGCTCGACGTAATCGTGGTGCCATTCAAACGTAAACTTGATGGCCAAGAACGCCGCGCCCAGAATCATCGTGGTGATTAAAAAAACCACTTGTGCTCTGCGCTTGCCGACCTGCGCCGAATGGATGGCCAGCGCCATAGTCAAGCTGCTTCCGATCAGCACAGCAGTATTCAAAGCGCCGAACCTGACTTCGAGCTGATGGCTGCCGATCTCGAAAGCGGGCAAGTAAAGCGCGCGGTAGATGATGTAAGTGGCGAAGAGGCCGCCGAAGAACATGATTTCGGTGAGAAGAAAAACCCACATGCCAAGGCTGTCGGCCTCGCGCTGTTGCTCCATGTCTTCGAATTGATGCGCAAAGCCCGGCGGATGCGCGCTGCGGGCGGTCATATCAGCCACGAGTCACCGTGCTATTGGCGTAGTCATAGGCGTCTTCAGTCACCACGGGAATCTCCTCAAAATTTTCAGTAGGCGGTGGCGAAGGCGTGGTCCACTCCAGTCCTTTCGCGCCCCAGGGATTCGGGCCGGCCGCAGGTCCATAGCGCATGGACCAGGTCAAGTAGATCAGCGGAATCAGATAGCCGATCCCCAGAATGGAGGCGCCCGCGGAGGACATCACGTTGAACACCTGAAACTCCGCAGGGTACACGGCATAGCGGCGCGGCATACCGAGATATCCGAGCATGAATTGCGGGAAGAAAGTGAGGTTGAAGCCGACAAAAATTACCAGCGCAGCGAAACGCGCCCAGCCGTCGGGATAAAGGCGCCCGGTGATTTTTGGCCACCAGAAGTGAATCCCTCCGAGGTAAGCCATCACCGCGCCGCCGACCATAATGTAATGGAAATGAGCCACGATGAAGTAGGTGCCGTTCAAATGCACGTCGGTGGCAAGGGAAGCGAGGAACAAGCCCGTCAGGCCGCCCATGGTGAAGAGGCCGATAAATCCCAGCGCGTAGAGCATGGGAGCGTCGTAAGAAATGGAGCCTTTGTAAAGCGTCGCGGTCCAATTGAAAACTTTCACTGCCGAGGGGATGGCGACCAAGAAGCTAAGTACGGAGAAAATGAGCCCAGCGTAAATCGATTGGCCGGTGACGAACATGTGATGTCCCCAAACCAGGAAGCTGATAATCGCAATGGAAAGGCTGGAAAAAGCGACAAAACTGTAGCCGAAGATGCGCTTCCGCGAAAAGCAGGTAACCAATTCACTCATCACGCCCATCCCGGGCAAAATCATGATGTAAACCGCGGGATGAGAATAAAACCAAAAAAGATGCTGGAACAGGATGGGGTCGCCGCCAATAGCGGGATCGAAAATGCCGATATGCAGGAGACGCTCAAGCCCGAGCAAGAAAAGCGTGATAGCGATCACCGGCGTGCCCAGGATAAAGATGATGCTGGTGGCGTAGATGGCCCAAATAAATAGAGGCAAGCGAAACCAGGTCATCCCCGGAGCGCGCATTTTGTGAATGGTGACGACGAAATTGAGACCGGTGAGAATGGAAGAAAATCCGGTGATGAAAACGCCTACGGCTGTGGGAATCACCGATGTGTGAGAAAAGCTGCTGCTGTAGGGCGTGTAGAAGGTCCAACCGGTATCTACTCCCCCCGAAATGACGGCATACAACGTGAAGCACGCACCCACAACGTAGATGTACCAGCTAATAAGATTGAGCCTTGGGAAGGCCAAGTCGCGGGCGCCAATCATCAGCGGCACCAGAAAATTCCCGAGCGTAGCCGGAATGGACGGTACCAGGAAGAAGAAGACCATGATGACGCCGTGCATGGTGAAAAGCTTGTTGTAAGTCTCCGGCTGAACCAATGCGCCCTGCGGCTCGATCAAATGGAGCCGCATAAGAACGGCAAAAAAGCCGCCAATAAAAAACATCAGGGTAATTGAAACAAGATAGAGGAGCGCGATACGTTTATGATCGGTGGTGAAAAGCCACGACTTCACACCATATTGCGCGTTTAAGTAATTAACGCGCGACCCGGTCGGAACTTCTGGAACGTCTATTGTGGCCGTGCTCATTTGCCGTCCGTCTTCCTTTCTTCCGAGGCCAGAGACTTTACGTAAGCGACGAGTTGCAGCACTTGTTCCTCGTTGATCTGGCCCTGGAAGGTGGGCATGATCGCCGGGTATTTGGGCAACACGACAGAATTGGGGTTAACGATCGCCTGGCGAATAAAAGCTTCGTCCACGAGCCGCTTGTCGCCATTTTTGAGTTCCTCTTCCTTGCTATAAATTCCCACAAGTGAAGGGCCGCGCCCGGTACCATCCGAAAGATGACAAGAGGCGCACCCGAGTTTGTTGAATATCAATTCGCCGGATTGCTGCATGGTTTGACTAGGAACGCCTCCCGCGAGCCACGCGGCGTAATCCGCGGGCGACATCACGTATACCCAGCCGAGCATCTCGGCATGGTCCGCTCCGCAGTATTGCGCGCAGAAAAGGTGATAGGTACCGATCTTTGTAGCTTGAAACCAGAGCGAAGAATAGCGACCGGGAATCACGTCCTTCTTCACGCGAAATGCGGGGATGTAGAAATCGTGAATGACGTCTTCCGAGGTCATGGTGAGTTTCACCGGCACGCCGACGGGAACGTGCAGCTCGTTGATTTCCCGCACGCCTTCGGGATGCTGGATGTGCCACATCCACTGCTTTCCGATTACGAAAATTTCAGTGGAGGCCGAAGGAGGACGAGAGTTTTCAAAATACAAGCTGGAAGCCCAGAGGAATAGTCCCACGCAGATCAGCGTGGGAATTATGGTCCAGGTTAGCTCAAGCCCCAGGTGTTCCCCCGTGTCCGGCGGGCGCTCGTTTTCGGCACGCCGGCGGTACTTCACCATGAAGACTAAAATCGTGGAAAAAATGATGAAGGTAAAAAACAAGGTGATGAAAGTGAGGGCAAAGTAAAGATGATCAACTCCCTCCGCAATGGAAGAAGCTGCCTCGGGACGAAGCTGAGGCGCTTGAATCGCCGCTGCGAATAGAAAGTCGGAACCGGTTTGGATGGCGCCCATCATGGTCTATTTATAAGTGTCCCTTTTCTTGTACCGCGCGGCTTATCAGGCCGCAGGCTTCACGTTCTTCGTTCGGGCAGCGCGTAATGTTCTTTCTTGTAGAGCACCAATATAAGACCCGCGATCGCCAGCACCGTGACGCCGCCGGCAAGTTGAATCAGGCGCGATATTAAAAGCCCATATTTTCCGGTGGACGGGTCGTAGTGATAGCAGAAGAGCAGCACCTGATCGACCGGCGTGCCGATTTTTCCTTCCGAAGCTTCTACCAAACCAAGACGAAGATCTCGCGACGGGAATTGAATGCCATAAAGGTAGCGCGAAATTTTTCCTTCCGGAGTCGCGATCATAATTGCGCTGGCATGGGCGAACTGTTTTGAATCCGGATCGTAGGCATACCGAAAGCCCAAGGCGTTCGCGAGCTGCCGGATTTGTTGTTCGTCCCCGGTAAGAAAATGCCAACCGTCCGTTACTCCCGGCCGTCCGTATAGACCGGTATAGAGAGCCTGCTTGGCTTCGGCGAGAACAGGCCGCTCGGTCGGGTCGATGCTGACAGTCACCACATTGAATTGCTTGCCGATGTCCATGGGGATCAGCTTCAAGCTGGATTCGAGCCCGTTGAGGACCTGGGTGCAGAGCATCGGGCAGTTGTAATAGACCAGCGACAGAATGACCGGTTTCTGGCCGAAATATTCGCCGAGCTGAACGGACTTTCCATGCTCGTCGCGAAAGGCGAGATCCAGCGGGATCGATTGATTTAATTTCTGGTCGATCCCAACTTCCTTGAGGAGAGACGGGCGCACGCCGATATCCTGTACCGGGCCCTGAAGCTGCGCGTGGGTTGAAAGCGGCAAAAGCGCAAACGCTATCGCCGCAGCTAGCAGGCACGCCCGCAGCGATCCGGTCCCTTCCGGCGTGAAAAAATTAAATAGTTTTTTCACTTCGCTACCTGCCTTACGCACTCTGAAACCCTCCAGCAAGCTACTTCTCCAAATTCTGCGATTTTGCTTTCGCGTCTTCCGGCGTCCAATAGGCGCACGGGCCATTGGGAGATGACGCTGCTTCGCGCGATATACTCAGGGGGCGCGCGGACGATTGTGCCGCGCTCGCGGGACGCGCGGGCAAACCACGCTCAATGGTCACGTCGATTGCACGGTCAATCGGGATTCGCACCACGCCGTTCTCCGGGTCCACCCACCCATAGGTACCGAGTTTCTGCATTTGATCGCCACAATAACTGCGCAAATCTGCTCCGGGTTTCACCTGCAACCGCGGCTGCGGGGGCAGCACACGGACGTTCTCGAAGGGGGAGGCCGGCGGCCCAAGCGGTTGCGATTTTGCAAAGTAAGAAAACATCCATTTCATCGAAAACAATACGACGATGAGGATAATCACAAGTCCAAGCCCGAATTTCAGCAGGCTGCCGGTGTCGGCATCCCTGTGCTCATAATCCTCCGACGGATGAGGCAAAGATTGACGGCCGCCCGGAGGAATCTGCCCAACCGGAGGTTTAGTCTCCATGCTCATGCTGGAGCGCTCCTTCAAACCGCGGGTCGTGCAATGGCAATAGCGGCATTTTCTTGAGCTGCCAAATGTAGGTGCCGACCCAGATACCGCCGATTCCGATTACGGCAAGAAAGTCCGAGGGATGCAGGCGGGGCGCGCTTCGTTCGCTCTGAAAAGCTGGAACGACGAGCCAGTAAACATCCACAAGCGTCAGCACAACCAGCCACCCGGTCACGATGGAAAGCGAGCGCAGGCGCCGCTTTACTCCGCGCTGGAGCAACAGAAGAAAGGGCACCGCGAAGTGCATCACGATCAGAAATACGGCCAAAGTTCCCCATCCGCCAAATGCGCGCGCCATGTACCAAGGGATTTCATCTTTCAGGTTGCCGGCCCAGATGATCAGGAATTGCGAAAACGACATATAAGCCCAGAGCATCACGAATGCCAGCATCAGGTTGCCAAGATCGTTGAACTGCGAGGCCGTGACAACATTCTTCATGGGCTCGGTAGCCGAAAGCAGGCGCAGGACGAAAATCACAAAGGCCATGGCTACCAGCGCTTCGACGATCATGAAGAGAAAACCATAGATAGTCGAAAACCAAAGCGGTTCGATGGACATTACCCAATCGATGGCGGAATAGGTGACCGCGATTCCCCACAGAATCAAGCCCGGCGCGCTGAATGCTTCCAAAATGGAGGCGAGGCGTGTGTTGCCCGTAGCATCCTGCTCGGCCGACCATTTGTTCAGGAAATAGACGATGGTGAGCCAGATGGCGAAATAAATTATCGAGCGCAGAACGAAGAAATTCTTGGTGAGATACATCACTTTGAAATGCAGGTTCGGATCCGTGGGCTTGTCGGTGGCCCATTGCGCCCACGGATATAGTTTGTTTATCCCGAGCAACACGGGGATGAACAAAGCCGCCATCACCGGGCACGTTCTGGTGCCCGCCTCCAGCAGACGCCTAATGGGATAACCCCACCAGCCGCCGGTCAGGTGATGCATCATCAACAGCGCCATGCACCCAAGAGGAATTGAAAACCAGTAGATGTAGGAAAACAGGTAGGACTGAAAAGCTCGTTGCGCAGATTCCGGGCTGCGCAGTCCGAAAAACGCGCACAGTAACAGAGCGAACGCTCCCAGCAGCAACGTGTTTCGTTGCATGCGGTCAACCCGCGGCTCAAATTTTTCCAGCGCGTTCGTCATGGTTGCCCTGCCGCGTGTCCCGGGACGTTCCCGGCATTTTGTTCCGTCAACTTCGAACGTTCATTTTCCGGCACATCCTGCATGGTGGCGTGCTGGCTTAGCTGAAGAGCGCGAATGTACGCTGCTATCCGCCAGCGATCTTCCGGCTCTACACGTGAAGCGTAGCTATACATGGAGCCGAAGCCGTTGGTGATGACTTCGAAATAATGTCCAGCGGGAGCTTTCCGCAAGTTTTCAAGGTGAAACGAGGGCGGAGGCGGGAAGCCGCGCTGAACGATCATGCCTTGCCCTCCGCCGGTGTAATCGTGGCACGGAGTGCAGTAAATGTTGTAGCGCTCGCGGCCGCGCTCCAAATCCTCGCGCGTCATGGGGAAGGGGAATTTGTCTGCCACGACGCCGTTCTCCTTGCCGGTGTAAAGCAATTCGTCAACATGGAGATGGCCGCGCGCTACCGTGCCGGGAACCACCGGCCGTTCGGAGCGGCCATCATCGAAAAACGTGCTGGGCTCGTCGGGAAGATATTTCGGCTGAATGTGCATGTCGAGCCGACAACCGGCCAGCAGCATGGCAATGCCGCCGAGGCAAGCGAGTCTTCTCAGATCGAGCCATACGCGGCCGATACTCGCGCTAGCGCCCCGGTCTCCGCCGAGATGAAAATCAAACTTCAATTTCGAACACTCCGTGAGGATGCAAACTTTCCAAAAAATCCTTCGTCTTAGCCAAATCAAATTTCTTGTCGCGGGCCTTCACGCAAAGGAAGAAACGGTCTTTCGACGCGAGCGCAAATCTTGCTACGTTGAAAACGGGATGATACGGCGTTGGTAGGCCGTTCATCGCCAGCATGCCGAAGACCGCCGAAAGAGCCGCGCCGAGAATGGTCAGCTCGAATGTGATCGGAATAAACGCAGGCCAACTGTTATACGGCTTGCCTCCAATATTCAGCGGAAAACTGATTACGTTCGCGTAGTAGCACATCGCGAAGCCAAACAGGCCGCCCAGCAGTCCACCGGTGAAAACTACGGCCGGCAGGCTGGTGTGTTCAAATCCGACCGCTTCAGCCATTCCCTCAACCGGCATGGGCGTGAACGCATCGATGCTCTTGTAGCCGGCATCGTGCGTGCGATGCGCCGCTTCGAGAAGCTGTTCAGGCGTCTCGAATTCCGCCAGCAATCCGTAAATAGCTTTGCGCTTCATGTGCTATTCGTGAATCTCCGGGTTGGGATTTCGCACGCGCGCCAGATAGGTAGTGCGCGGCTTGGTATTCAATTCTCCCAGCAAACTATAATTCCGCGATTGCGCTTTGAGTTTTGCAACGCGGCTGTTGGGGTCGTTGATATTGCCGAAAACGATGGCATCGGCCGGGCAAGCTCCCTGGCAGGCGGTTATGATCTCGCCGTCCTGCACGACCCGGTTTTCTTCCTCGGAGCGGATTTTCGCTGCATTAATTCGCTGTACGCAGTAGGTGCATTTTTCCATCACGCCGCGGCTGCGCACGGTTACGTTGGGATTGCGCACGCCGTAAAGGCTGGGCGTTTGCCAGTCAGAGAACAGAAAAAAGTTAAATCTGCGCACTTTGTAGGGGCAGTTGTTCGAGCAATAACGAGTTCCGACGCAGCGGTTGTAGGTCATCTCGTTCAGCCCTTCCGGACTGTGCGTGGTAGCTCCGACCGGGCATACGACTTCGCAAGGCGCGTTTTCGCACTGCATGCAGGGCATCGGCTCGTAATACATTTCCGGGTTTTCAAGCCCGCCGCGGAAATACGTGTCAACGCGGATCCAATGCATTGCGCGCCCGGCCATCACCTGTTCCTTGCCCACCACGGCGATATTATTTTCAGACTGGCAAGCAACCACGCAGGCGTTGCACCCGACGCATTTGTTCAGGTCAATGGACATGCCCCAGGCATAGCCCTCGTACTTGAAGCCGGGATAAAGCGTAAGCCCGCGAGAGGCTTCTTCGTTCGGATCTCTGGCGAATTTAGGATTGGCGCGAAACTCTTCGAGCGTAGCTACCTGTATCAGATCGCGATGGAACGCGGCGTCGCTCGCTTCTTCCGAGCCGTGGCCTTGATGGTCAATGATGTATTGATGCTGCGTCACCGCGAAATAATATTGCTTGCCGGTTTTTTCCAGGCGCAATCCAGTAGCTGACCACGGCGATGCGGATGTGCGGATGAAATTTGCGTTGAACCCCGGACCGGTGCCCACTTTCCCGGCCCTGCGCCTGCCGTAGCCCAGATGCAGCGTGACGGAATTCTCCGCGTGGCCCGGCACAATCATGACCCCGGCTTTGGTCTCCCGGCCATTTAGTAGAAGCTTCACATAGTCGCCGGTCGTGACGCTTAAGCGCTGCGCGGTTGCCGCGCTGACCATGGCGGCGTTGTCCCAGGTCAACCGCGTGTTGGGCTTGGGAAGCTCTTGCAGCCATCCATTATTCGCGAAACGTCCATCGAAGACGGCGGGATCAGGGCGGAACGAGATTTCCAAATCTGGAGAAGATGCAGCGGCCGCAGGAGCTTGCGAAGTTGCCGGCTTTGCAAAATCCGATCGCGCGCTGACGCTGATCGCCGG
>JBEKSN010000111.1:0-12423 GCA_049517055.1 Candidatus Acidiferrales bacterium
GAAGAGTCCATAAACTAGAAAGCTCGCTTCCCGAGTATGAAAAGGTTCGATGTTCAGAGATGCCCAAATTCTCACTCTGTCTTTCGTCCACCTTGACAAATGAACCATCGAGGTCTAAGAAATAGGGGTCGCCGATTTTTGAAAGGATGCGGAGGTCCCTTCGATGCAGACGTCCCGCAGAGACTTCTTTAAGGTAGCGGCTGTCGGCGGCGTTGCCGCCACAATCTTTGGATTCGACCTCAAGCCCGCCTACGCCCAACTCAAAGAGTTAAAGATTGCACGCGCTGCCGAAACGCGCTCAACGTGTCCTTACTGCGCGGTGGGCTGCGGCGTGCTCATTTACACTATCGGCGACAAGGCCAAGAACGTGACGCCGCAAGTGATTCACGTCGAAGGCGACCCCGATCATCCCACCAACCGCGGTACGCTATGCCCCAAGGGTTCTTCGCTTGAACAGGATATGCTCAATCCGCGGCGGCTCGTGAAGCCTCAAGTTCGGCGCCCTGGCGCGACGGACTGGCAGGATATTTCCTGGGACACGGCGCTAAATGAAATTGCGCAATGGACCAAGAAAACCCGCGACGCTTCGTTCGTGGAAAAGGATGCGAACGGCCGAACCGTAAATCGCTGCGAAGGGATATCCTTCATCGGCGGCTGCACGGATACAAATGAATTCAATTTTTTGGTAGTGAAAGCAATGAGGAGCCTGGGCTTGGTGTATTTAGAAAACCAAGCCCGTGTTTGACACGGCCCCACGGTCTCAAGTTTGGGACCAACGTTTGGACGCGGGGCGATGACGAATGGCTGGATCGACATCAAGAACACCGACATGATGTTGATCATGGGCGGCAATCCCGCCGAGAACCATCCCTGCGGATTCAAATGGGCGATGGAGGCCAAGCGCAACCGCAACGCCAAGCTGATTTCCGTCGATCCGCGATTTACCCGCACATCCGCAACCGCAGACCTGTTTCTCCAGATTCGCGCCGGCACTGACATCGCATTCCTCGGCGGCCTGATTCGCTACGCTATCGAGAACAACCGCTACGCGAGGGAGTATCTGGTCAATTATACGAATGCCGCGTTCATCGTTAAGGAAGGCTTCAAACTTCCCGAAGATGGCTTGTACTCCGGGTTTAACGCCGGGCCGGGCACTTACGACAAAACCACCTGGAATTATCAGGAGGGCGGGGACTTCAGCGGCAGAACGGACGCTCCCGCGACTCCGACACACGCAGCCGCCGCGGCGGCATCTTCCGCGGGCGCTGCCTCGGGTCACGCTCCCGAACCGGTGCCGGGTAAGCCGGGCGGACCAGCGCCACCTCCGGCTCTGCCGCCGAACGTCGCCTACGATTTGACGCTTCAGCATCCGCGCTGCGTCTTCCAATTGATGAAGCAGCAGTATTCTCGCTACACGCCGGAAACCGTCGAGCGCATCACCGGTATCCCCAAGGAACAGTACCTGAAGGCTATTGAACTGTTTACGTCCGTCCGGAAAGACGGCGACATGAAAAAAGTCGCGACGATCATCTACGCTGTCGGCTGGACGCAGCATACCTTCGGAACGCAAATCATTCGCACCGCTGCCATGATTCAACTTCTGTTGGGCAATGTGGGAAGAGCGGGAGGTGGCGTGAACGCGCTCCGCGGCCATTCAAATATTCAAGGCGCAACAGACATGGCGGGGCTTTACGACTCTATGCCTGGATACTTGAAAGCCCCCGTTCCGGATGACGTGGACTTGGCCACTTATCTGAAACGCGTGACACCGACAGCATCGAAGCCCACACCGTGGGATTCGATGAACTATTACCAGAACACACCGAAATTCTTCGTCTCGCTGCTGAAGGCGATGTATGGCGACGCCGCGACAAAAGAAAACGGGTTTGCTTTTGACTATCTGCCCAAAGTTGACCGCGATTATTCGTGGACGCATATCTGGGAGGATATGTACAACGGCAAGGTCAAGGGCATGATGGCCTTCGGCATGAACGGCGTGATGATCGGCCCGGACACGACCAAGAACATCAACGCACTGAAGAAAGCGGACTGGCTGGTAGTGGGCGAAATTTATCCGGATGAGACCAGCGAGTTCTGGAGAGCGCCGGGAATCACAGCCGACGAACAGAAGAAAATCAATACCACGGTGTATCGCTTGCCCTGCGCCGGCTTCGCGGAAAAAGACGGCAGCATGACGAACTCCGCGCGCTGGGTGACTTGGAAATACGCCGCCGTTCCGCCTCCGGGGCAAGCGCGCCTTGACCAGGACATCATCGCGCAGATTCTCCTGCGCGTTCGGGACCTCTACAAGAAAGACGGCGGACAATTTCCCGACCCCATATTGAATCTGAACTGGGCTTATGCGGACGCGGCTCATCCACCACTCACTCAGGTGGCCATGGAGCTCAACGGAAAAGCGCTGGCAGACCTGACGGATCCGGTGACGAATCAAGTGATTAAGGCGGGTCAACAATTGCCCGGATTCGCATGGCTGAAGGACGACGGCACCACGATGTGCGGCAATTGGATTTACTCCGGTTGTTGGACGGAAGCTGGATCGCAGATCCAGCGGCGAGGCACGGAAGATCCCTCCGGAATGGGAGTGTTTCCGAACTGGGCGTGGTCGTGGCCGGCCAACCGGCGCGTGCTTTACAACCGTGCGTCCTGCAATCCGGCTGGAAAGCCGTGGGATCCGGATCGCAAGCAGATTTGGTGGAACGAAGCAGCGGGAAAATGGGTGGGCAACGACGTCCCGGACTTCAAGCCCGACTCCAATCCGAAGGACCACTTGGGGCCATTCATTATGAATCCCGAAGGCGTCGGTCGCCTCTTCGCTCCGATCGGGGTACTCGCGGACGGGCCGTTTCCTGAGCACTACGAACCGATTGAAAGCCCCATCAAGAATCCGCTGCACCCCGATCAATCGAATAATCCGCTGGTGAAAAAATTCAAGTCGCCCTACGACAAGTTCGGCTCGCCGGAAGAATACAGCATCGTATGCACCACGTACCGGCTGACCGAGCAGTATCACTATTGGACGAAAAATAACCCGATGAATGTCCAGTTGATCCCGGAGCCATTCGTGGAAATTCCTGTCGAGCTGGCGGATGAAAAGGGAATTCGAGGGGCGGACATGATCCATGTGATCAGCGCGCGGGGAACCTACACCGCAAAAGCTTTTGTGACGCGGCGGCTGAAGCCCATGATGATCGATGGGAAAAAGGTCTACCAGATAGGGTTGCCGATTCACCAGGGCTTCCGCGGCATTGACGAGGATGAAGGAAGAAACGCGCGGACCCCGGCGAATTTGTTGACGCCGGCGGTGACCGACCCGAATGCCCACACTCCTGAATCCAAAGGGTTCCTAGTGAAAGTCGAGAAGGCGTAGGGAGCGACGATGAGCCAGGCGTCAACGGAAATAATCAGAATCTCAGGACACGCCGGGACTGTCCCAGGCGCCGGGCTAAATCGCGAATTCCAAGTCTGCAAGCTCGTGGACACCACCACGTGTATCGGATGCAAAGCGTGTGAAGTGGCCTGCCTGGAATGGAACGGCTACACCTTCACTCAAACGTCCTTTAACAACAGCTACCAGACGATGCCGGAGACGGCGTGGAATTACTGGAACCTGATCAAATTCAACGAGCACGAGCGCGACGACGGAAGCATGATGCTGCTGATGCGCAAAGATCAGTGTATGCACTGCGAGGAACCGGGCTGTCTGGAAGCATGTCCGGCGGATGGTGCTATCGTGCAGTACGCCAACGGCATCGTGGATTTTCAGGAAGCGCATTGCATCGGTTGCGGCTATTGCGTCACGGGATGTCCCTTCAACATTCCAAAATTCAGCCCGGAGGCGCACAAAGTTTTCAAGTGCACGCTGTGCAACGATCGCGTGTCGGTGGGTCTCGAACCGGCCTGCATTAAAGCTTGCCCCACGGGCTGCCTGCACTTCGGCACGAAATCGGAAATGAAGGAGCTGGCGGAGTTCAGGGCGGAGCAGCTTCGCGACGTCTCCGGGTTCGCCGACGCGGGAGTTTACGATCCTGCCGGAGTGGGCGGAACACACGTGATCTACGTTCTGCACGATGCCAAGAATCCTGAATTGTACGGCGGGCTGCCGAAAGATCCGCATATCCCCTATTCGGTGTGGCTATGGAAAAAACCGCTGAAGTGGCTGGGAAATTTGGCCATGATCGGCGGCATTGTGGGCCTCGCCTTGCATTACCTGCGAGTCGGGCCGAAGAAAGAAGAACCGATCCCGCCGGAAGATCGGGGGCCTTCATGAGTACCACCGATACGGTACGGCGTCCTCGAACGACCACGGATTTCGACGAGGAACTGATCCCGCGTTATTCGTTTGTCGAGCGCGTGAACCATTGGTTTGGCGCACTAACATATTCCTACTGTTTGATCACCGGGCTCGCTTTCTGGACACCTTACCTTTACTGGTTGGCCGCGATTGTCGGCGGCGGGCCAACCGCGAGATTCTGGCACCCTTGGTTCGGTTTGTTCTTCACCGTTTCCCAGTTCTTGATGTTCGTGCAATGGGGCGGCGATATGGAAATGGATCACGACGATCGCGTCTGGGCGGATAACATCAAAGCCTACATAAATAATGAGGACGACAAACTCCCTCCCGTCGGGCGCTTTAACTGGGGACAGAAAATCTACTTTTGGGCAATGGTTGGCAGCACAATTCTTCTGCTTCTCTCCGGCTTTGTGCTCTGGTACGTTGAAGCCGTTCCGTGGAGTTTCCACATTTTGCGCTATGTGGCGATCTTGATTCACGCTAGCGTAGCGCTAATCACGATTGGCCTCTTCCTCATTCACGTTTACATGAGCACGCTGTTGGAAAAAGGAAGTTTCGCGTCCATGGTTTACGGAACCGTTACGCGCGCCTGGGCCTGGACGTTTCACCGCAAATGGTATTACCAGGTCACCGGTAGATCCCGACCCAAACAATGATCCCACCGCAGTGGGATCGCCGAATCCGGCGCGCCACCGAATTAAGCTCAACCTATCCTTTTGGCGGTGAGGGACTGCGCTTTTACGCGCGAGTGGCGACATTCCAGAAAAGCCTTTACGCTGAAATCCAAAAAGCCCTCGCAGACACGCCGAAGATTTCCGCCGACCGTCCCCTGCGAGACGAATTGGATTTCTTCCTCTTGCTGCCGCACTTTTCCCCATTTCTATCCGTCATCAAACAGATTGCACCGGTGCCGCTGGCCCAGGCTGCCGTTCAATTGGCGGAGAAGGGCCCGGCGGGATGGCAACAGGCGATCGAAGATTTCTGGCACGGGGATCCGGAATTGACTGCGGCCGCGGACATCTCCGGGCTTGCCGAGACTGGCGATTCGAACAAAGCAAATTTTTCCGATCAACTGCTTGCGTGGATTTTTCTTCAACCGTATGCCGAGTATCTTGCCAACCACCGCGAGATCGCGATCGTAGATGGAACTCCATCCACCTGCCCGCTTTGCGGCGGCAAGCCGATCGTCGGCGTATTGCGGAGCGAAGGCGACGGTGGGAAAAAGTCTCTGATTTGCATGCTCTGCGCGCACGAATGGGCTTTTCGGAGGATTTATTGCCCAGCGTGCGGAGAAGAAAGAGAACCGCAAATGGCGTTTTATTCGGCGCCGGAGATCGCGCACGTCCGCGTGGACGTCTGCGACACTTGCCATGTCTACCTCAAGAGCATCGATCTAACGAAGACGGGACTGGCGGTTCCCGTTGTGGACGAGCTGGCGACGATACCTCTGGACCTGTGGGCGCGCGAGCACGGATACGAGAAACTGCAAATCAATCTGCTGGGAACCTGACCAGAAATTCTGGAATGGCGTGCAGCACTAAACACTATGCCCTCCGCGAATCAAGAACCCCTGAAGCAATTCGGCGCAGATGTTACAATACGGAAAAGATGCGCCCGTAGCTCAGTTGGAAAGAGCGTCTGCCTTCTAAGCAGAGGGTCGGGGGTTCGAATCCCTCCGGGCGCGCCACACTTACCAATGATCTGAGGAGGCAGCGATGTTGATACACCGTGCCCCAAGATCCGTAAGACCTGCTATTCACACTGTGCTTGTTTTAGTTAGTGCTGTGCTGCTATTCGCGGCTATTGGAGTGGCAGATGCGGGGCAGTCCCGGGCATCCGCGGATGACGCATCACCGAGCGGACTTGTTGTCGTCATAGAAAACAAGCCTCAACAGGATCGATTGGATCTGGCTGCACTGAAAAACCCCTACATCAGTGGCGTCGCCCTGCAGATCCATTGGCGCGATCTTGAGCCGGTCCAGGGAAAACCGGATTGGTCGAAGCTGGATCAACTTTTCGCCGCTGCGGAATCATCGAACAAATGGGTTCAACTCCTCATCTTCCCCGGTTTTTTTTCTCCCGCCTGGGCTCTGGAAGGCGCGAAGACCGAAATGTTTCCGTTACAATATGGCCCCGGTAAAGGCACCCTAGCGCCGCTTCCGCTGCCATGGGACGAGGTGTACCTCTCCCATTGGTTCGCTTTCCTGAAACAACTGAGCGCCAGGTATGGAAAATCTCCTGCTTTCAGAATAGCCGCTGCTGCCGGACCGACATCGGTATCCGCCGAGTTCACGTTGCCTAAGTCGCCAGAAGATGTTCAGAAGTGGCGCAGTGTCGGTTATACCCCGGAGAAATATATAGACGCGTGGAAGAAGGTGCTGCGAGTGTATGCGACCGACTTTCCAAATCAGTACGTTTCTCTCTCACTGGGGTTTGGTCTGATTGTAAATGACCGGCATAAGCGCGATGAGCAGGAGGGCAAGCCCACCAAGGAAGCGATTATCGAAGAGGGAATTAGTATCTTGGGACGTCGATTTGCACTTCAGAATAGCAATCTCGACGGAAATCCGGAGAAGGAGCGAGGCCCTCACGGCGTCCCTCTGGTGATTAGTTATAACGGTCGTATCATCACCGGTTTTCAGTTGCGCACTTCTTGCGAACGCAACAGCGGAAACATGGGCGCGGAAGGAGATCCTCCGCTCGCCTTGAAAAAATCCATCAATAGAGGGATGGAGCCCAACAGCGCCGGTCACCGTGTCAATTACCTGGAAATTTACGAACCGGACGTCCTCGCAGACGACATGCAACCAGTCCTCCGCTATGGAGCCTCGCTATTCAAGTAACCTCGATTGCCCGCGCCCAGCTGCGAGCGCTACGAAAGCGGGCTGCGCCGTGCGGGTGCTGTTTCGTGCATAAATAGAGCGGCGAGAAAAACGAGGATTGCTCCGCCGGACGCAATCCAAAGCGGCGCGACAAGACCATAATGCTCGGCGAAAGCGCCGGCAACGGTAGGCGCCAACGTGCCGCCGCACACTTCCCCGACCAGCGTGGACAATCCGATAGCAGTCGCCGCAAATTGCGGGGGCGCGCTCTCCGTGGGAATCAGAACGATGGTCAGCGCTGCGATTCCTTGTCCTCCATTAGCGATGAAACCGGCCGTAGCCATAAGCCAAGGGTGCGCTACCAGATACGATATTTGATACGTTAAGGGCACTGCGGCAGAAAGAAGCGCGACAAACAGAAGCGTGGGTTTGCGTCCAATGCGGTCAGAGATCCAAGGGAAAATCCAACCCCAGATGAAGGCTCCCAGCCCGCTGGCTCCGATCACCAAGCCGGCCAACGTAGCCGAATGTTTCGACACTTCGGTGATGTAAAGAGGCGCAAAAGCATTCATTACGTAAAGCCAGGTCATGAAGCCGGCGCTTGCGATGCAGCAAAGCCATATATTTCGAAGCCGCAAGATCGAGAGATATCCCTTCAAGGAAGGCTTGTGGTGGACCATTTCGGAGTCGATCGGTTTTGGTTCCCGAAGGTAGCGCCAAAGGAGTAGACCCAGGATTACGCCCGGAACTCCCGCGATAAAGAAAGCGGAACGCCACCCGTATCTGGCAGCAACTTGCGTGGTGAGCACCGGAGCAATTGCTAGTCCCACCAGAGCAGCCGCGCTGACCACGATGCCGACATTTCGCCCACGCGATTCGGGCTTTGAAGACGCTTCAACAGTTGCGGTGATCGTGGACCACGTGGGGCCCTCTGCCACTCCCATCAGCGAGCGGATGACAAAGAGCTGTGCAAAAGATCGCGCAATACCGGAAAGCCAGGACAAAACGGAAAACGCAAATACTGCTGGAATCAGTACCGGGCGCCGGCCAATGCGGTCCGAAAGCGCTCCGAAAATTAAAGAGGACGCCGCCCAGGTAAGGGCGAGCGCTGATACCAGCAGACCAACTTGGCCGTGCGAGAGATGAAGGTCGGGAGCAATGAACGGGACCAGGTAGACCAGACTCATCCGGTCGAGAAACACCGTGCCCCAAGTGAAGAACACTAGAACAACAAGGCCGGTCTGGTAGCCCCGGGAATTGCGCACCAGCTTTTCTCCTCGCACTTGCGAGAGCAAGCATAGCAATAGCTTCGAGTGGAAGTTTTACTCTGTGACTTTTACCTGCTGAAGTCGTCAACATTTCCTCCTGTGCGATAATCGAATTTTTCCGGAAGAATTTACAGCAGTCCAAAGTTCGAATGAAATTAGTGGTACAACTATGCCTCAGGAGAGACGAGTGTCGGCAAACTCGATACGAAACCAACAAATGTTCGTCGATGGCGCACTGACTGACGCCTTCGACGGCGGCAAGTTCGAGAAGCGGAATCCGTTCACGAGTGAAGTAATTGCGCGTGTGGCCGCGGCCGGGCGTCAGGATGCCGCGCGCGCTGTGGAGGCTGCCTCCGCGGCATTCTCCGCTTGGAGCGCAACGCCTCCTGGAACACGCCGCAGTCTGTTTTTGAAAGCAGCCGCCGTGATGGACTCCCGTCAACCGGAGATTGCGAGGCTGATTACGGAGGAAACGGGTGGAACTTTCGGCTGGGGGATATTCAATTGCATCCTGGGCGCCGGAATTCTGCGCGAAGCTGCTGCGCAAACCTACGGGCTAGTGGGAGAAATTATTCCATCGGATCTTCCCGACACGGTGGCCATGGCGACGCGACAACCCGTCGGTGTCGTGGTGGGAATTGCCCCGTGGAACGCGCCACTCATTCTTGGAGTGCGAGCAGTCGCACTTCCGCTCGCTTATGGAAACACTGTGGTCCTTAAAGCCTCAGAGGAATCGCCGGGAACCCATCTTGCCATCGCAGAAATACTGCAACAGGCTGGATTTCCCAAAGGCGTCATCAACGTTATTACGAATGCTCCCAAGGATGCCGCAGATGTTGTAGACGAATTGATTGCCCACCCCAAAACGCGCAGGATTAATTTTACGGGTTCGACGAAAGTAGGGCGCATCATCGCCGAAAAGGCCGCAAAATATTTGAAGAGGACCGTGCTCGAGCTTGGCGGCAAAGCTCCGCTGATTGTTCTCGAGGATGCGGATCTCGAATCCGCAGTGGCAGCCGCGAAATTCGGCGCCTTTATGAATCAGGGACAGATCTGCATGTCCACCGAGCGGATCGTAGTCGAGAGGCCAATCGCCGAAGAATTCGCGCGAAGGCTGGTAGCCAAGACTGTCACTCTTAAAGTTGGAGACCCGCTTCAGCCGGATACGCAGATCGGTCCAGTCATAAATAAAGCCACAATCGATCGCTTGGAAGCTCTCATCGCTGACGCACTTGGTAAAGGTGCGCGGCTGCTCTGCGGCGGAAAAGCAGCGGGCCCCTGTTTCACACCCACCGTTTTATATGGTGTCGCAAAAGACATGCGCGTTTACTTCGAGGAATCATTCGGTCCGCTTGTTTCCGTTGTCATCGCAGAAAATAGTGAAGACGCTCTGCGGATCGCCAACGACACGGAGTACGGTCTCTCCAGCGCGATTTACAGCCGTGATATCAACAAGGCGATGAAAATCGCCGAGCGCCTTGAGACCGGCATGTGCCACATCAACAGCTCGACAGTTCATGACGAACCGCAGATGCCGTTCGGTGGCGTAAAAGACAGCGGCTGGGGACGATTCGGCGGCGCAGCCGTTCTGGAAGAGTTCACCGAACTGCGCTGGATCACTGTTACGCGATCCCCAATCCCATACCCGCTCTGACGTTTGCGGATCGTTCGCGAAACGCTTCCGAACTAACGATCCGCGTAGTATCCATCCCTCGTTTGTACCGTCAGATCCTTCTGCTTCACGGTGAGATGAATCTTGTGATAGCCCGGGGCGACGTCCGCTTTATCCGGGACATAGCCCAGGCCGTACTGATTGCGGAGTTCTTCATCAATCGCGGCGTATATCTGATCGATGGGCTCTTTTTTGGAGACTTCAAAAAATCGGCCGCCCGTTTCTCTGGATATTTGCTCGAGAATTTTTTTCCCGTCGGGGCGCGATTCCTGCGGATATCGATGATGTCCACCGCCCCCCATTCCGCCTCCGCCTCCGTGCCCTCCGCCATAACCCCCGCCGTTCCCGTATCCTTCTTTGTCGGCAAACAGAATGGAGTAAACAAGAGTGTCCGCGCGCTGGGCTGTTTCAACGGAGTCTCGCAAAGTCTCTTTGCTTCCGCGGTCCACTCCATCGGAAAGGATGATGAGTGCTTTGCGTCCCCGCTGTTTTTTCATTATTTCATTCGACGCAAGGTACACCGCGTCGTAGAGCAACGTGCCACCTCCGCCTCTGCCGTACGAACCATGGCCGCTGCCGCTCGATCCGCCTCCTCCTGCCTGCGCAAGTTCGGGTTCGCCCAGTGCATCAAGTGACGCTTCCAGCTTCTGGCGGGAAGAAGTGAGATCCTGAAGCAGTTCGACTTCGTAGTCGAAATGAATCACAAAAGCTTTGTCCTTATCTTCGCGCAGCACGTGATCGAGAAATCCGTGGCTCGCGGTGCGCTCTTGGTCCAGCACACGCCTTTGGCTCATGCTCGTGTCCACCAGCAGCCCCAGCGTCAGCGGAAGATCGGAATCTTGCGCGAAATAGGTAATCGTTTGCGGATGGCCGTCTTGTTCCAATACGAACTCATCTTTGCTTAATTTGTTGACCAGATGTCCGTGTTTATCCCGAACCGTCGCAAGCATACTGACCATCTTGACGTCCACCGAGATCGACGGCGTTTGCTGTTGCTGGTTCCGCGCCGGCGTATCACCCAGCGACAACAGAGCGATCGCGGACAGAATCCACAGTTTTGTCCAAACGCGTGGTTTGCGCCCTAAACGGCGATGGGAAAATCCAGACGCTCTCTGAAGTGCTTGTCTCGTGATGGACATGAACTTAGCGCCTTCGGCTGTGTGGCCTGGATCAGACAATCGGATGGTTAGCCGCACTTGGAACTGTGCGGCTTTCGTTTAAGGATTCCGTTTTCAGGGCTGCGAAGTTCCATCTTTTTGGACTGCCTGAGATGGAATCGCAAGCGATCAACTCGTACGGCTCTCCCGGGATTTCTGGAACTGTCGCGCCCTGAAAAGTGAATCATTTATGCGCATGGGAAAATTAGACCCATGAGATTTGGGAAATTCTCTATGGTCTGGCCGGCTCCATGAACTGAAAGCGGGACTACTCCAATTTCGGAATTGTGGGGCCGGCCAGGGCCGCCAGTACAGGAAACAATATCCGGAGTTCTCGCCGCCAAATCAATTTGCCATGCGTATTCTTAAACCTGCCATGGGAAAACTCTCTTAGTGAATAAAGCCGCTGAGTGTCACAGGCTAATCGCATGAAGTCGCTGGCTCGAGGAAGTTCGAGTCGCAGTTTGTTTTTTGCACAACTATTGGTGTTTTTTTTATTTTGGCTGCCGTCGGAGCATCCGACTTCGGCTCAGCAGTCTGCAAACCCGCCGTCAGCAGTCATTGGAATCGTTCGGACGTCCGAAAGCACAGCCGTTCCGGGTGCTACGGTGCGCTTGATTGACACCGTTACAAATAAAGTGTGGATGAGCTGGACCGACCAAACCGGCAAGTTTGAATTTCCGAAGATTGCCGACGGGAAATATCGAATAGAGGCAAGTCAGCTCGGATTTGTCCAATCATCGCTCGTTGTCGAAGTTCCCATTGTTCCGCCAGGTCCCGTTCCGGTCGTCCTTCGCGTCGCAACTCTCGCAGAGCTTTCGGCAACGCCTGGAACTCCTTCGTCGAATAGGCCAAACCCAACTGGGAACAGGCAGGGACGCGGCCAGAACGCAGCTCCGAATCCCGCGACCGCTTCCGGCTCGAATGCACCTGGCTCTGGGAGGGGTCCCGGAGGCAGAGGAGAATTGCCGGCGGGAGTGACCAATGCGATCAGCGCAGGCCTGGCAGGCGGCGGTTTCGAGCAGACCGAATTGACGGGCGAAGGAACAAATCCGCAAGCAACGGAAACGAACGCCTCCGGGAACGAAGGGCCTCAGGCAGGACTCGCGCTTTCGGCCGGCAATAATTCAAATGCGACCTCCGATTCTTTCTTGTTGCAAGGAACCGTCGGCCAGAGCCTCATGAGTGGTGG
>JBEKSN010000112.1:0-12405 GCA_049517055.1 Candidatus Acidiferrales bacterium
CCGTGCTCCGCTGCCGCCCGATTTGACCGCGTACTTTCAGGGTTTGGGACGAGCCGTAAAAATGGCTCCCAGCGTGGTTGATGCTGGATTGCAGGAGTATCTATAATTGCTCAAGGTGAGACGATTGCGCATTCTTATCGTTCTGGCAGCACTCGTTTGTATTTCGGGGACCTGCATTTACGCACAGCAGTCGCCACCGCCTCCTAGTCCTGCGCGGCCAGACTGGAGCGCTCCTGCTTCGCAATCTCCTGAAACGGGTCAAAAGGCTCCTCCGGCGCAAAGTCCCGCTGATGCCGCGCAGGCGGCGCAGAACAAATTGCCACCCATTGTTTCCACCACCGGACTGGTTCATCTAGTCGCTACCGTCACCGATCGCCGCCATAACTTCGTCACCGATCTCGAACAGAGCGACTTCAAAATTCTCGAGGACAATACGCCACAGGACATCCGGTTCTTTGGACGCGAAACCGACTTGCCGCTGCGCATCGGGGTGCTCCTCGACACCTCCAATAGCATCCGGCCCCGCCTCGCGTTCGAACAGGACGCCGCTATCGATTTCCTCGATGGCGTAATCCGCAGGAATAAAGACCTGGCTTTTCTGATGACTTTCGACAACGAGCCCGAAGTGATCCAGGACTATACCGGCGACCTCGGCCTGCTCACCGCCGCGATCCGCAAACAGCGCGCGGGAGGGGGAACCGCTCTGAACGACGCTATCTATCGGGCCTCCGAGAAACTCCTGAATCCGCCTGCGCCCAACGGGCCGAATCCCGAAGTACGCCGCGTGATTGTCGTGATCAGCGATGGTGACGATAATCTGAGCGACCACGCGCTCAGTGACGCCATTGAATCCGCCATCCGCGCCGAGGCCGCTATCTACGCGATCAGCACGAACACCGACTGGCTCTCCATCAGCGGCGACAAACCGAAGAAGCTACACGTGGAAGGCGGAGACAAAGTGCTGGAGGAATTCGCGGACCAGACTGGCGGCCGCGTATTTTATCCTTACAAAGTGGAGGACTTGGCGCAATCGTTTGTGGACATCGGAACCGAATTGCGCAGCCAGTATTTCATTGCCTATTCGCCGAAGGATACGGAAACAGCGGGCAAATACCGCAAAATCGAAGTCGGGACCGATCGCAAGGGTCTCGCCGTCCGAACGCGCAAGGGCTATTACTCCGTGGCGCCAACGCCCGCTGGTAAGTAGCGTAATTTCCGAGGTGTCCGGAGAGCCCCTCTATACGCAGGGTTTTACTTAAATGGTGCGTAATAACCCCTGCGGGCGAGAACCTTGACGTCGGGCCGATCGATATCGACCTTAATTTTCCGGAATGTTCCGTCGCGTTTTTCGTTGGTGGGATAGTAGCCAATCACGTATTGCGAGCGCAGTTCTTCTGAGATCACGTCAAATGCTTTTTCCAGCGACTTCTCGCTGTGAACGTTGATTACGCGGCCGCCCGTGTCCTCCGACATTTTTCGCGCCACTCCCGGACCGCTTCCCATCGTCACCCCGAAAGTGGAATCCGAGATCAGGAGCACATGAATCACGCCGTCAGCTCGCTGGCAAGCTTCGACCGCATCCTGCAATCTTAATTTGCTGCCGGTGTCCTCCATGTCGCTCATCACGATCACGGCTTTGCGGCCCGCTTCCGTTGCGAGTTCGTCGTGACACGCCAGGTAGATCGCGTCGTAGAGGTCCGTTCCGCCGGCATTGTTTCCTTGCGGAATCGTGCCCGGAGTTACTGGTCCTCCGCCTGCCACGGAACTAATGCTCGTCCGGCGGATGGCGCGTTCGAGAACGTTGGTGTCTTCCGTAAAGTCCGCCAGCAAGTCCACGTCAAAGTCGAAGCTGATGACCATGGCTTCGTCTTTCTTCCGCATCACTTCCCGCAGAAAACGCGAAGCCGTATCTTGTTCCGCCCCGATCACGTGGTACATGCTGCCGCTCGTGTCGATTAGCAGGCCGAGCGTGATCGGCATATTCACGTCCTTCTCGAAGAAGGCAACCTTTTGGTCCTGGCCATCCTCAGAGATTTTGAAATCGTTTTGCACCAGGTCGGAGACGATGCCACTCTTCTTATCACGGGCGGTCACAAAGACGTTGACCAGCGTGGTCTCCCGCTTCAAAGTTTGCGGTGACTGCTGAGGTTGCTGATCCTGTTGCGGCGGGGCGGGCGTGGACGACTGCGTCAAATCCCCCGACAGTGCGCTCGACGAAGTAGCATTCGCAGGCCAGGCTCCGCCTGCACCCAAGTATCCTGCGAGAGCCAGTATGAAAAAGCCTGCCACGAGGCGGGTCAGCCGCATTGTATAATCTCCCTCAGATTAGCCGCGCTACTTACGATGCACTCGGAGCGCGGCCGGATGTTTGGCCAGTATCGCCGGGGCATGAGTATTTCGCCGGCACAGAGGCAGGTTGCAAACGAGCGATAGTTCACAACGCCGCCGAAGGGCGCGAAACGAGATACGCCGATGAAGCGAATCGATCTGTCGATTGCCATTGTATTACTTCTTTGCGTTTGCGCGCACGCGCAGCAGCCTATCCAGCCCGGTACTCCGCAGCAGGAGGCCCAGCCGCCGGCTCCCGTTCAACCGGGCCAGACGGCAAAACCCAGCCCGCCGCCGCAGAACCCCGCGGGGAAGCCGTCACCCTCAGGCGCGCCCGCGCAACAAGAAAATACGCGCAATCGCATCTCGGTACGAACGGAACTTGTCATCGTGCCGGTCACGGTCAAGAACCGTGACGGCCAGCTCGTCGTCGACCTTCAGCGCGATGAGTTCCGCATTTTCTCCGACGACGTGGAGCAGCAAATTGTGCTGTTCGATTCGCAGCCCTATCCGCTGTCCGCTGTGGTCCTGCTCGACGATGATCTTGCTGAAAAGGAGGCTGAACAGGTCAAGAAAAGTCTGGACGCGGTCGCCGCCGGCTTCGGCTCCGCGGACGAGGTAGCCCTGGTCACCTATTCAGAATTTCCCCAGACGGTCGCCGATTTTTCTTTCAACAACGACAAACTTTTTACCGCGCTCAAGCGCCTGGCCCTGGACTCGCATAGTACAACAATCATTAACGACCCTACGACCGCGGGTCCGATCATCAACGGGCAGACCCAGCCGGACGGAACCGGGACCACCGGGCAAGGCGGCGTGCAGGTTCGCGGTTTTGGAAAACAGGCTACCCATAATTCTCTGGATGACGCAATCTATGCAGCGGGCCAAATGCTGAAAGGGCGCGGGCGCGATCGTCGGAAAATAATTTTCCTTATTTCCGACGGGAGCAATACTCACAACAACCAGCACTCGTTCAACGAAACCCTGCACTCGCTTCTGCTCGCTGATGTTTCCGTGTTTGCTATTTCCGTGACTCACCAGACTCCGATTGGCCGCTCCATCATTCAGCACGGAGCGTCGGAGATCGACAAGTACGCCGCAAGCACGGGCGGAGATACGTTTTACGCGGCGAGGGATAATGAATTGTCGCGGCTGTACTCGGCGGTGACCGAGCAGGCTCGCGATGTGTACACCATCACTTTCGCTCCGAGAGAATCGGACCGCAGCAAGGACTATCACACCATCGAAGTGCGCGTCCGGCGGCCGGACTTGGACGTGACCGCGCGGCAAGGGTATTTCCAGGCTGGACTCCACTAGTTCCCGTCGGTTTCGAGCGGCACGGGCGAGGCATTCGTCTTGATGACGGGCGACGCCGTAATTCAGGGCTACCGAACTATCTGGCCGGTTGAATCGAAATTAATTGTTCGTGCGCGGGGCACAGCGGTCTGTAATCGCAATACACGCAGAGAAAACTCGGCTTGGCGGGAAACTCACCGGCGCGAATTTGGTCGGCCACCTCGTAGATAGTCTGTTTCGTTTTCGCCAGTGTTTTCGCGTCGCGCTCGCTCGCGACTGCTTCGTTGGTGGTCAGATTGTAAAAGACCAGGCGTTCCGGTTTCAGTTCCAGCACTTCTTCAGCCGCCAGCGCGTAAACGCCCAGTTGCAAGCTGTCCTTGGCTTTCTTGGCGTCCTTAGGCTTGCCCGTTTTGTAGTCCACAATTTCCACTTCTTTTGAGCCCAGCCGGTTCACCTGATCCATGCGGCCTTTCACAATGACGTCATGATCGAGGTGAAGCTCAAACGATTTTTCCTGGTGCAGCATGTCCGGCGGGGCGGCCACGTAGGTGCGATGGAAATTCTCGAGCTGTTCGCGGCCGGCTTTGCGGTATTCCTCTTCCTGATAGTCGTCGGGAAAACCCATGGAGCGCCATTCGCGATCGTAAACAGCCATGACGTCTTCGAAAGGGAATTTTCCGCGCTTGGCCATGCCGCCGGCGAATTCCTTGATGGTGGTATGCATCACGCTTCCAAATGTCATGGTGGCGCGCGGGCCGCCGCGAATGCTCCACATATTTTGAAACAAATATTGCATGGGGCATTTGCAGTAACACTCGATGGCGGACGCGCTGAGTTGCAACGGTTCGGCTACCGGCGGATGGTAGGCTTTGGCCCAGAGCGCGACGCGGGAATAAGCGCGCGCGTTTTCATCCTGTCCCGCGGTGGACGAAAATAATTGCGAGGGATCGGAAGATTCAGGCGCCGAGCCCGTGATTTCCTGGGACGGCGGCACGGTGATCTGCGGCGCAGACTGCGCCGTGTCGCCTTTCTGTATTTTTGCGTTCCGCAAGAAGTCTTCCAGGAAAAGCGAAGGCTTTTTCCATTTATTGTTAAGGGTCGAAAGGGTAAGCCGCTGGCGGGCGCGCGTCAGAGCGACATAAAACAGCCGCCGCTCTTCCTGGATCTGAAAATCTCCGGTTGGTTTTTCCTCTTTCATCATTTCCGGGGGAAACTCGAATTTGACCGGGCGCGCGTTCGAAGGGAAATCGTTCTTATTGAGGTGCATGATGAAAACGTGCGGAAACTCGAGGCCTTTCGCCGAATGCACGGTCATCAACTGCACGGCATCGTCGGCCGATTCTTCTTCCAGACAAATATCGCCGGAGGCTTCTGCGAAGTAATCCAGATATTCGATGAAGTCGCGAAGGCTTTTTCCCTCGCTCTTTTGCTCCCAATCCTTCACGAATTGCACGAAGCGTTCGAGATACCGGCGGTCGGCTTCAAAAGGAAGCGGCGCAAGTTCCAAGGAGGAAATCAATTCGTCCAGCAACGCGCTAGCAGGAACCTTGCGGGCGGCTTTGCGGAAACGCGCCAGAAAGCCCACGAGTTCCGGGAGACGCGACGCTTCGGATGCAAATTGCAATTCGCTTTGCGCCGCGTCGATTTCGTCGCTCAATGACCGGCGATGATTTTTCCCCGCGCGTTCCGCGAGCCGGACCAAGTCGCGCGGCTGAAGCCTCCAGTAAGGCGCTGCGAGCACGCGCGCGCAGGCCACATTGTCAGAAGGAACAGCGATAAGCCGCAGGTAGGCCAGGAGATCGCGGACTACTGTGCTGGACAGAATCGAGAATTTCTTGATGACGAAGGGAATCTTCCGCTGCTGCAGTGCTTCGATCAGGCGTTTCACGTGCGTGTGTTTGCGATAGAGCACGGCGAAGTTGCGCCAGGGATTTCCCGGCAGGTGCAAGCGCTCGATTTCTGAGGCAATCCAGTGCGATTCCTCTTCGGGGCGTCCGAATTCAGCGACGCGAATCTTTTCGCCGTCGGAATTGTCGGTGGTCAAGGTCTTGGGAGGCAGCAGCGGCGATTTTTCGTTGTGCGAAATCACTTCGCCCGCCACCCGCAGGATTCGGGTGGTGGAGCGGTAATTTTGTGTCAACGGCGCGATGAATCGGCGGACTCCGTCGGTAAGATTCTTATCCGTGACTCCGCAGAAGCGCTTCAAGAAAATCGTGAAGCTGCCGAAAGAAGCGCCGCGGAAACGGTAGATGGCCTGATCGTCGTCACCGACCGCAACGATGTTTCCACGGTCGCCGGCCAGCAGCCAGAGTAGCTCGAGCTGGACGATGTTGGTGTCCTGGAATTCGTCCACCAGAATGTAATGAAACTGATCGCGCATACTTTGTAAAAGCGCGGCATCGGTGCGCAAGAGTTGCACTGTTTGCATCAATTGCGCGCCAAAGGTAAGCAGGTTGCGCTCGCGCAATAATCTTTCGCTGACGCGGTAAACGCGCGCAAGTTCTTCCCGGCGGGCCAGTTCTTCTTCTTCGAGCGCGCGCGCGTCGGGCTCGAGCAATTCTCGACGTTCGAGATAGGCCTGCCACGATTTGTCAACATAGCTCTGGTAATCATCGGGCGTGACCAGCTCATCCTGGCAGCGCGAAAAGAATTGCCGGAAATCGTCGAGGAATTCGCCCGGCGCCGCCAAACGCCTGAAATGTTTCAGGTCAAGCTCGGCCATGTGACGCCGCAACAGTATCCAGTGATCGACGTCCTCGAGCACTTTTAAGTCCGGGTTCGCGACGCGCAGGACTTTTTCCAGGCAGAAATTGTGAAAAGTGCTGAGCCAGATGCCTTCGGCGCGCTCGCCAACAGCTTTCACCACGCGAGACTTCATTTGGCCGGCGGCTTTGTCGGTGAAGGTCAGTCCGAGGATGTTTTCGCCGGCAAGCTCCGGATTCGATTCCAGGAGATGGCGAATCCGTTCTGTGATGACGCGCGTTTTGCCGGTTCCGGCTCCGGCGACGACTAGGAGTGGGCCCTCGCCGTGTTCCACAGCGCGACGCTGCTGCGCGTTTAGGGCGGAGAGACCTTCCCGAGAGGTTGTCAGGGACATGAGCCAACCATGATAGCGGAATTCGACGATGCGGGGTTACGCTTTTCTTTCGCCCCCGAGCTGCGGGCGGTGAGCACAGCGCGCGGGACAATCGAGCTAGCGCAGTCAGATCGAGTGCGCCAAAACCTAGACAAGCATTTTTGGATTTTTTGGCGATTTGAGCATAGCGCCGTCTTTTGTTTTCTGTAAGTTACAGTGTGTTCTGCTTCCGAAGTTTGGCGATTTAATTCTGGGAGTTGGACGGCAAAAACTGCGTGCCGGGCAAGGGAAACCTGGATACGAGAGGCTGAAAATTGCGGAGCGAGGTTTTTCAAAATGGGCAGACGAAGAGTATCCGACCGCTTGATGATACTCACTGCGCCGACATTTTCTTCGTACCACATAGCTCCATTTCCAGCGTAACACACGATGCAAATCCCAATTCGTGTGGACGTTTTCCAACTCTTTTTGAGAGTGGTAGTTAGAAGCTCATTCCCAAAACGGGAAACTGCGATTTTTGCGGCGAAGATCACTCAACTTTGAAAGCGCGGGTTTTATTAACAAGTACCTAACTGCCTCTGATAGAGTCCGGCAGCGACATGCTTCTTCTTAGATTTCTCGGCGCACTAGCGTCTCTGCATATTGGTTTTGGCAGAATGCTGGCATGGATTTACAGAAAAGTCTGGGGCCGATACGCTCTGCATTGGTTTGACCATCGCTTCGATCTGCTTCGCGGGCCGGAGTTCTGGATTTGGCAGGAGCGCGGAGTGCTCGGGCTGCATGTGATGGCTCCAGGCGCGAAGGTCCTGGACCTGTGCTGCGGCGAAGGTTTTTACGATCGGATGTACTTCGCGAACCGCGCCGAACGGGTGGACGCTCTGGACATCGACGGACGAGCGATCGGGATGGCTCGAGTGCTGAACGGCCGGAGTAACATTCGCTTTTACTCCGCAGACGTGGTGAAAGAAAACTTTCCGGATACGGACTACGACGTGATCCTGTGTTTCTCCGCGCTGCAGCAAATGAGTGAGGGGCAACTTACTGTGTTGCTTCCAAAAATCCGCAGGGCGCTGAAGGTCGGCGGATTGTTTTTCGGCTCAGTGTCGCTGATTCCCGAAAACAATCTCTTGCGCAACGAGGAGCAAGTCCGTACTGAACTAGCCGCACAGTTTCCAGCCGTTGAACTAAATTGTTCACCGTGTCCAAATGGGCGAGTGGAATGTTACTTCCGGTGCAGCGAAATGAATGTCGACAGAAATTAGGCAGGACGATCGGGGTAGATGACGTTTGGGAATCGAAGATGGATCAGGAGAGCGCAGAGAGCGAAAACGAGAAATACGAGGACGCTTCCTTCGGGGCCGGCTGAACCTCCAGTGAGCCAATTCGGGCCTTGAACGGAGCTGTTCAGAAATCGGCCGACGCCAAGAAGGCCGCTATCGGGCGTGCCGTAGAAAAAAGTTTCGGCCCAGTCCCAGGCTGCATGGAATCCAAGCGCGAACCAGAGATTGCCGGTGCGGCGGAGGGTGAGACATAAAAGCAAGCCGACCACAATGACTTGCAGGATGCCGAGAACATTTTCTCCAGGATTGCCCAGATGGGCGGCCCCGAACACGACCGAGGTAAACAAAGCAGCGGGCCAGAAGCGCATGCGCCGCGCGAAAGAGAACAGCCAGTAGCCGCGAAACGCAAACTCTTCGCTTACGGACACAGCGAGAAATACAGCGGCCCAGCCAACCGCGTAGCGAAAAATTGCGCCCCCCTGGAGAGCCACGGAATCAATTTGGAAGTGACCCAACGCCCGGAGCATCAGCAGGAGAGCGGAAAGCGCAGCGAAGCCCCAAATGCAACCTTCCCAAAATCTTTCTCCGAAGGCCTGTCGGGGAGGAATGCCGTAATCGTCGAGGGGACGTTGCTCCATGCGGGATACGATCCAGGTTGCCAGGACGACAAAAAAAGAAATGATGGCCTTCGTAGGTAGTTCAGTCTGAATGGTGAAGACCGAACTAGTTGGCTTGATCCAGTGATGCAACACCATAATAAAAGGAAAGGGAAGAATGAACCCTATTCCCACCCAGATGAGCAGGCGATTGCGGTCGGTGCGTCCCCAGGGCTTAGGCCGTTCTGACAGTGCCGCGTCAAGCGGATCTGGGCCGGCGACGGGTGCCTGCTCGGATTGCAGTTTCCCATTCGGGACAGGACCGGGTTGGTCAGTCAAGGACGTGCCTCCTGTGGAAGAGAAGATTACAACGATTAGTTAGGACGATGGAATTATGCCTGCGCGGATCATGAACCGCACGCCGAAGAGGCTCAGGGAGGCCTCGCAGATTAGGTGGCAAGAACATCTTGGCCGGAATTTCGTTTCTTACTTTTGTGAGGACGTGTGCAGCAAAAGCGCACGCAAGGCTGCAGCGGTTGCCGGACTAACGTGCTTGCTAAGTGAAACGGCTCGGACCGCTTCCGCGAAGATCAGCGGGTCAGTGCTGGCCACTTCATTGACGTTGACGAGCGGAATGGAAGTTCCGCGCGTCTGGTTCAGCGTGGTGATGAATTTATTCGCGATCACGGCGTAACCGGTGTTCGTGGGATGAACTCCGTCGAGGGAAAAAAGGCCGCCGAGAAATGCATTGGTCAAGTGGTGGCCGTCGGCTTCGATACCCTGCGAGCGGATTTGATCGGTGAGCGCGTGGATATCCACGAGCACGGCGCCGTGTCCGAAGGCCTCGATGGCGATAATGAAGTTGTAAGCATCGATGATCGCACGAGTCTCAAGGACTTGGGGGGCTCGCAGAACGTCGCTGGAAGGCAGCGGGCCCTTTATGGAACCGGTCAGAATGCCGGGAACGAGCGCAACGCCGTCGGGCAGCACGTAATCACCCGGCCCGATTCCGAGAATTGGTCCGATGACGAATAAAGGAAGACCGGCTTCCTGCGCGATGGTGCCGGCCGGGGTGAAATAGGGAATTACAGTGACGTCGGGAATATTCGCGACCACCAGCGTCGCGCCAGTTGCCGACAATTCATTCAGCAGTTTATTGTAATTTGAGGCGAAACTACCGAGCGGCGTGGCTGCGGAAGGATCGGCCACGGACGCGGCTCCCAGAATGTCGTTACTTCCAATCCATAGAAAGATTGTTGTGGGCTGCAGAGTTTGAGCCCATTCCACTTGAGTCTTCGACACTCCGTCGAGAAGGCCGGGCAAACCGATGACGAGGTCGGTCAGACTGTCGATCGGAAGCGACGGCGCGGTTGTGAGTACATCCTGGAGTTCGGCGCCAGGCACGGCAAGGTCGGTGGCCTGAACAAAAGGATCGTCGCGTCCCGGAGATGTGCCGGGAGCCGGCTCGATGATCGGTGGGGGCCCCACGCTGAGCAATTCCAGGACGTTGGGAATTCCCGGCGGCGCAATTAGAGGCAGGATCAACGGCTCATCTGCCTGCGCGGCGACTAAGCTAGCCCAGCCGTGCGGCTGCGCCGTGTCGAGCAGGGAATCGCTCTGAAATCCCGCGGAGAGCGAATCACCGACGACTACTATCTTGGAAAGATTCGCTGGGTGACGACCGAAGGGGTTCGGGCGCGCTTCCTGGGCCTGTGCTGCTGACGAAAATGCTCCGATGACCACGAGAGCCAGCGCGGCAAGGAGCAGCGCGGTCCAGCCTTTCGGTGCCTGATCTGGTCTCAGATTCTTCGTAGGCACGAAATGGCCGGTCTCATTTCGAGTGATTTTCGATGTGCGCGCCATGGGAAACTCCTGAATTACGGTTTCGATTCCTAGCTTTGCAAACAACCTTATGCCCGGCGGTCGCTCGTGTCAATCTCAGAAGGCCGTAAACCAAAAAACGGATAGAACTTCCTTAAGGAAGAAAGCGAATGCGGGGCGAACGCCTCGGAAAGCGGAGGCCAGGCAGAGTTATCGCTACTCTGGAATACGGTTCACGAATCAGAAAAAAACTACTTTTGAACGACACCGCAAGCGATGCGATCGCCCGAATTGCCGGATGGGTCGGTTTTCATGTCATCGGCTTTTGCGTGGATCACGAGTGCTGTGCCGCCATTGCTGAAAAGCGAATGAGCATCATTGCTAAAGTTTACATCTTTGTCGGTGAGGCGGACTTTCGCTTTTCCGTCGGCGCCCACGGTGAAGTTGGGCATGTCGCCGGCATGGTGGCCATCGGGGCTGTCGAAGCCGTGCTTTTTGCCGTCCGGATTGAAATGCGGGCCTGCGGACTTAAAGTCCGGCGCATCGCATTTCGCGACCTGATGGAAGTGAATCGCGTGCTCGCCCGGCGGCAGATTTTCGAGGTTGAGGTCCAGACCTACTCCGCCTCCCTGGTTTTCATACAGGACGACGGTGCCCACACTTTTGCCTTGGGCATCCGTCATGTGAACCGCGGTTTTCGCGGCAATCGAGAGCGCGAGAGCGATGACGCAAAGCGGCAGGGCGATGGCCACTACTTTGTAGAGTTTCATGCCGGGATTATAGACCGGACCCTTTTGCGAGGCAAGATTTCAGGGATAGCGGAAGTCGCCGATGAAGGTGTGCGGCGAATTGCGGTTCTTCGAGCCGCGTCCTATACTGCCTCGCGGCAAACTTATGAGCGCTCAAATTGTGCGTGAACCTCGATGGCCCGCGATCGTGGCAATGTTAGCGGCGGGATGTGTGTATTGGGCATTGCCGGAGCCGCTCTCCGTGGGTCCGAGCTGGCTGCTATTGGCAATTATTCTGGTACTCGCTATTCCGCTGGTCATATCGAACCATAAAGGGCATTTCAACGTCGCACGGATTTTGACGTTCACTGTGAATGGCGCAATTACCATCGGCATGATTGCTTCGCTGGCTTTTTTGATTCAGGGCATCCCACACCATCGGGAGCCGGCGCAGACGCTATTGCGCGCGGCGACCGCGCTTTGGGTGACCAACGTGTTGGTGTTCGCGCTGTGGTACTGGAAGCTGGATGCGGGCGGGCCGCTAAACCGCGAGAGTCGGCGCGGCCGTCTGGATAGCTCGTTTCTATTTCCGCAAATGTTGAGCCAGGAGGGCGGGGATTCATCATGGTCGCCGCGCTTCATGGATTACCTTTTTCTAGCGTTCAATACCAGCACGGCTTTTTCGCCCACGGATACGGCCGTGCTTTCGCGTTGGGCCAAGGCCGGGATGATGGCGCAGTCGCTGATTTCGCTGACGATTGTGGTGCTGCTGGCGGCGCGGGCGGTCAACGTTCTGTAGAACCGTTTAAGACCCGCCGCGTCATCCCTCAAATGATTATTCCTTGAGTGCGCTTCGGCGGGAGTATGCTGCGCCCTTCTGATTCCCGCTCTACTTGGACGGCTTCAGTAAGCGTTTTGGGGCTTTTCTGAGCCAGGCGGTGCGCAACGCGGCTTTGAGGATGTCCGGCGCGACTTTCGCGAGGCGGACGCGCGTGGAACCTTTGCGTCCCCAACCGCCGGGGACGGGCGAAAAGATTTCTGGCTCGTCTTCGACCATTCCGGATTGCTGCTCGGGAGTCAGCAGCAGGACGCCGTAACCTTCCTTCTCGAGACCCAGCGTAGCGAAAATTTTTCCGTTCACGCGGAAGTCGGCGTTGCCGAAGTGCGAGCCTTCCACTGCTTCCGGCATGGTCAGAGCGATGCGGCGGAAGTCCGCAGCTTTCACTTACTGCCTGCCTTTGCGCCGCATTTAGGAAGAGTGCGCTTGCAACTGGCGCTCG
>JBEKSN010000113.1:0-12369 GCA_049517055.1 Candidatus Acidiferrales bacterium
TCGATCGAGCGCGGCGTCTCGTACACGAAGCCCTTCTGGCAGGGAGTGTAGATCATCAGATACGCGGCGCCTTTGTGGTTGAGGCCCTTGCGGACTTTGTTCATCAAGTCGATCGGGTAGCCCACGCTCGCAGTAGCCACGTAGCAGTGGGGATGGCCGGCTGCCATCATACGGGCGAGGTCTTTGGGAAACAGCGTCTTCGCCTCCGGAACCTTCGGGCCCGGAGGAGAAAAGGTTGTCATGCCGCCATAGGGCGTGCGCGACGACGCTTGAATACCCGTGTTCGCGTACTGCTCGTTGTCGTAGCAGATAATCAGGCAATCGTGATTGCGATAGAGCGCACCTGAGATCGAAGCGAGGCCGATGTCGGACGCGCTGCCGTCGCCCGCTTCACAGATAATGTTCGGGAAGGCGCCCTTCCACTTGCCCTTTCGGATCATGGCTTCATACGCGGCGGCGACGCCCGCGGTGAAACTGCCCGCGCTGCCAATCTGGGTGTGCGCCCACGGCACGTTATAGGGCGTGCACAAATACGAGCTGTTCGCGACATACATGCAGCCTGTTGGCCCCACCAGGATGGTATTGTCGCCCGCCGCTTTGGTAGTCATGCGGTACTGAATTGACGGCCCGCAGCCCGCACACGTGCGGTGGCCGGGGACGAAGGGCTCGGACGAAGGCAATTCAGGGTTGAAGAAACGCGCGCCCTGATTCGGGCTGCCGAGGATCGGCAATACCTGCCGCTGGACTTCAATCGTTGGCATATCAATTCCTCCCAATAGCAAAACCATATACCGCAAATTTCGTTGTGCAGACCTTATTGATCCGCATAAAAATATTCTCTACTCTTCGAATCCGACCCAATGCGTGCGCTTTTCGATTTTGCCCTGTTTCTGCGCTTCCGTCATTTTTTGCGTCATCCAGTAAAATTCCTTCATCACGATCGCCTCGCCGCCCATTCCGGCCATGAACGAGACTACCAGCGGCCGCTGCTGGCTTTCGTAGAGTGCCGCGCAGACCTCGGCATACAGCACGCCGCCGCTGCTAACGCTTCCGAGTCCCATGTTGGTCTCGACCACACCGACCACTTTGAACTTACTCAGAACTTCCTTCACTCGATCGGTCGGGTATGGCCTGATGGTTCGCAGCCGTACGAGACCGACTTTCAGGCCCTTATCGCGCATATGCTTAATCGCAAAACGCGCGGTCACCGCGTGGGCGCCTTGCAGGAAAAAAACGACCTCGGCCCCATCGGTCATGAACTCTTCAATCCAGGGATCGTATCGCCGGCCGAAGATATTCGCGAACTCGTCGTGGACCTGCTCGATCACCGCCATCGAATCTTCCATGGCGCGCGCCCGTTCCAACTGAAGCGGCGGACCCTGCTCGGGCATGATCTGCGGACCGTGCGACACCGGATGCCGCGGATCAAGCGGGTAAGGATGCTTGTAAGGCGGCAGGAATTCTTTTACCTGCCCGGAGTCCGGCAATTCGACATCACTCGTAATGTGGGAGACAAAGAAGCCGTCCTGGCAGACCATCTGAGGCAAAAGCACGCGCGGGTCTTCGCCGATGCGATAGGCCATCAGGTGATTGTCGAATGCTTCCTGGGCGTCGCACGACCAGCCCATGAGCCATCCCATGTCGCGCGTCGAGAGCGCATCGGTGTGCTCGGAACCGAAATCGCCGGGAGGATCGAGCGTGCGGTCGGCGATCATCATCTGCACCGGCATGCGGCTGCCGGAGATCGGCGAATAAAGTTCATAGGCAAATTGCACGCCAACACCCGAACTTCCGGTGAACACGCGCGCGCCGCTGGAAGCCGCGCCGTGCGCGATGCTCAATTGCGAGTGCTCGCTATCGGCCACGATGTATTCGGCGTCGAGTTCTCCGTTGGCCACCATTTGGGCGAGCGCCATCATCGTTGCGGTGTAAGGCCGGATGGGGTAAGCCGTAATCACATCCACGTCGGCGTACTTCGCGGCTTGCGCCGCAGAGACGCAGCCATTTATCCGGACGGTTCTCTTTTTTACTTCTGCAACCGTTGCCATGGTTCGCTCCGATACTAAATGTTCTTCGCCGCCCGGTCGCCCAGGTTCTTCAGCTCTTCCGCCTGCCGTCCGTGCAACCCGGGCGAAACGGCGAACGCCGTATCCATTCGCACTACGCCGGAATCAAAGTCGAGTTCGGGTACGCCCTCGAGGCAGCCCGTCGGACATTCCTCGATGCACACGCGGCAACCTTTGCAGTAGTCCACCAGAATCTTATAGAGGCCGTTCGAACGCACGTCGCGAACGATGCAGGGCTCGGGACAGACCAGATAACAGTTGTCGCAGGCGTTGCAGGTGCCGCAGCTGAAACAGCGGTTGGCTTCCTCGACGGCCTGCTCTTCTGAGAACGGCTGAATCACTTCTTCCTGCGTTTTGCGACGACTCACCGGCGGCAGCAGCGCTTGCTGGACGCGCGGGAAGTGCGGGAAATAGGTCATGTTCATGCGGTTCAAATCGAAGATGACGTCAACAGGAACCGTGCGCGGCTCTAGTGGCTGGCCGCGAAGCACTTTGTCCAGATTGAACGCGACGCGCTTCCCGTCGCCGACCGCATTCACCACCATCAGCGGCTGACCGGAACCGAGCTGCACGATGTCGCCCGCCGCAAAAAAGTTCGTGTCGCCAAGACGGCCGAAGCGGTCGATCTTGATGGTGCCGCGCTCGGACTTGAACTCGTCCGGCAACCAACCGAGCGAGGCCCGCTGTCCCACGGCGATGATCACATTGTCCACGGCGAAACGCTCGGGCTTGGCTTCTTTATCGACTGTGATCGGTGAGGCGTTGATAGCTCCGGAAAAGCGCGCGGGATGCAATTGCAAAGCCTCAATCCTGCCGTTCCCGAGCACCGCCGTTACTGCCCGTCCGTGCATCAATTCGACGCCTTCTTCCACCATGTCGTGCAGATCTTCCGGAACGGCGGGCATTTCCTGAGGGTTGGCCTCGACCGTAATCATGGTCACTTCCACGGCGCCTTGACGCAGCGCTTCGCGGGCGCAGTCTATGGCGGTGTTTCCGCCGCCGATGACCGCGACTCGAGCACCGACCTTGACCTTTGATGTACCCATGCCGATATCGCGAAGGAAGGGAAGTCCGTAAAGCACGCCGTCCTTATTCTCGCCTTCGGCTCGCACGCTGTTAGGCTCGGTCAGACCCACGGCCAGCACACAGGCGTCGTAGTTCTTTTTCAAGTCGTCCCAGGTGACGTCCTTGCCGACTTCGACGTTGGTCTTGATCGTCACACCGATCTCGACCAGACGCTCGATCTCGCGATCGAGCACGTTTTGCGGGAGCACCCAGTCCGGAATGCCGCCGCGATTAAGTCCGCCAGCTTTCGGCGATTTCTCAAGGATCGTAACTTTATAGCCGAGGCGCGCCAGTTGGTACGCAGCGCTGTGACCGGCAGGACCAGAACCCACGACGGCTACTTTCTTGCCGTTCGGCGTTCCGGCTTTAACCACGTCGCGCGCCAGTGCCTGTCCCAGGTCGCCGAGAAACCGCTCGACCGCGCGAATCGAAATGGCCTCGTCGTATTTCCCGCGGTTGCAGGCTTGCTCGCACGGGTGATAGCACACCCGACCGGTGACCGACGGGAAAGGCATGTCTTCCTTGATGAGCGCGTAGGCGTCCAGATACTTGCCGCGTTTCACCAAGTCCAGATAGCCCTGGATCTTTTCGTTGGTTCCACAAGCATTGTTGCAGGGCGGCAACTTGTCCCGGTACACCGGTCTGATGGAACGCCAGTTTCCGGTGGGGAACAGATCCTGCCCTTTTTCCTGCGTCGGCGCAGGTGTAATGCCGGCGAACGGGATCTTCAGCCGCTCGGGTATCTTTGTGCCTTTGGTTGACATGTGTCCTTTCCTACGCCGCCACTGGATTGAGCGGCATGATGTGCAACTCTTCGAGTGCCAATCGGAATGCGTGCTTGTTCGCGATCATCGGTTCGATCGTGGCCAGCTTGACGATGCCGGTTGTCTTCACCACAGCTGCGATGAGTGGAGCGGCGATATCGGGTGCGATCGATTTGTTGCGCTCCGCGGCACCCTCAGTCGAAAGCCGGTCGAGGCCGAGCTCTCCCAGCCGGTAGTAGAGCCATTTGTGGTCGGCCAGTTTAGCGGCGTCGACACAGACGAGTTGGGCCAGCCGCTCGGCACCGGGCACGAAACGAATCATGTACTCCGGCGTGTAGTGTGTGTTGATCACCAGCGTTCCGCCCGGAGGCATCCCGCGCATGTAATCCCATCCCTTGACCATCGTTCCTTCGACCAGCACGATGATGTTGGGCTGCTCGTTTTCGTAGGTGAGTTCGTTCTCAATAACGCTGTCGCTCACGCGACAGTATTTGCGCGTTGGGCAATTCGTGCGATCGGGATTGTCGACATAATTCTCCATCGCCTGCGCGAATTTGCCTTCCAGCCGGGCAGAAGCGGCAACGGAATTAACGATGTCGCGTCCTTCTTTGTCCATGATGATGCCGCGCGTCCAAACAGTAAGTTCCGTGTAGCTCATGATCAACCTCGTGATTTAGTAGATGCGTCGGGACCCGAATCCCCGGCGCTAGAGCTTGGCGCGTTCGCTGTTTTCGTCTGTTTCGGACTGCCCCAATCGGAATTAAGAACGGCCAGAAAATCGCTTCGCAAGACAACGAATGGCGCAGCGCGGGTGCCGTCCTGAAATTCCACAATCGCTAATAGCGTGGCCTTCTTGCACAGGCTTTCGATGTCGGCGCCGGTAAGCCCTTCCATCCGCTCGGCGAATTCATCGAAATCAACATCGGGCGCGAGCGGCGCACGCCGACAGCAAAGCCGCATGATGGCCGCTCGATCGGCAGCGTCTGGTTTCGCGAACTGAATTTTGTAGTCGAACCGCCCGCTGCGTAAAAGGGCCGGCTCGATCCGCTCGGGACGATTGGTAGCGGCCAGTAGGATCACGCCTTTGACGTCGCGCAAGTTATCGATCTCACGCAGAAGCTGGCTGAGAATCCTTTGATAGACGTCGGTGCCGGATTGATCGGCGCCGAACTTTGGCGCGACTGCGTCGATCGTGTCGAAGAACAGGATGCAGGGCGCAGCCCGTCTGGCCTTCTTGAAAACTTCCCGCAGCGCCCTCTCGGATTCGCCCAACCACTTGGAGTACAGTTGCGGGCCATCAATGGCGATCAGCGGCACTTGTTTTTCACCCGACAGCGCTCGCGCCATGGCGGTCTTCCCGGTACCCGATGGTCCGGCCAACAAAATGCCTCGTGGCGGCGCCAGTCCAACCTGCTCGTAAATCTCGTCGTGCATGTGGGAATGCTCGACTACGGCTTCGAGCAAACGTTTCACCTCGGTAAGACCTCCGAGGGACGCAAAGGTCGATGTGCTTTTCTCAATAAAAAATTCGCGAGTCGCGCTGGGCTCTACTTCCTTAAGACCGGCAAGAAAGTCGTCGCGCGTGACCTGCAACGTCCCCAGTTCAGCGGATGCCGCTCCGTCGGTCTCCAGTGGGTGGGCCGAGAGGAAACCACGCAGTGCGATCATGCCGACTTCTTGTCCCAGCGCTTCGAGATCGGCGCCGACGAAACCGTGAGAATGTTCGGCGATCTCCTTCAGGTCCACGTCCGGCGCGAGAGGCATGGCGCGCGTATGGATCTTTAGGATCTGCAGCCGTGCTTGAGTATTCGGCACGCCAATTTCGATTTCGCGATCAAAACGGCCGGGACGCCGCAGTGCCGGGTCAAGCACCTCGGGGATGTTGGTCGCACCGATGACAATCACTTGGCCGCGTGCGACAAAGCCATCCATTAAGCTTAGGAGCTGGGCCACGACGCGCTTTTCAACCTCGCCGACTACCTCCGTGCGTTTGGGAGCCACGGCATCGATCTCGTCGATAAACAGGATGGCCGGCGCGTGGCGCGCCGCTTCCTCGAAAACCTCGCGGAGTTTAGCCTCGCTCTCGCCGTAGAACTTCCGCATGATCTCCGGGCCGTTTAGGTGAATAAAGTGAACGCGGCTTTCAGCGGCTACGGCGCGCGCAAGCAGGGTCTTGCCCGTTCCCGGCGGACCGTACAGCAACACTCCCTTCGGCGCGAGAATTCCCAAGCGCTCGAAGATGCGTGAGTACTTCAGCGGCAGCTCGACGATTTCGCGCACTCGCGCCACTTCACGTTCCAGGCCGCCGATATCTTCGTAGGACACTGACGGAGCGCGGGCCGCCGTCTGCTCGCCTTCCACCACTCGGAGGTCGGTGCGTTTCCCGATCACGACCGGTCCGGAGGGAATCGTGCGCACCACCTGGAAGTTCACCGCCTTGGCAAACGTGGGCACCCGCACGACACAGCCCGCGATCACCGGGACGCCTACTAGATCCTGCAACATCCGATCGGGTGCGATGGTTGCCGGCGCAGCTCCCACCCACAAAGGCGACAAGCGCACGGCCACCGCTTGCTCGTGCTCGATCGGCGTTACCGTCACCTGCTCCTGCAAGCCCGCGCTGCAATTGCTGCGGCACGTGCCGTCTATCTGAATCATGCCTTCGAATCCTTCGTTCGAAAGCTCGGCGCGCCCCACGCCAGTCATGCCGCCGGTGATCTTCAGCACGTCGCCTGCCCGCGCGCCCATGCGCAACAGGTCGGCTGGTGCCAGTCGCGCAATCGCGTGGCCGACGTCTTCGACCCGCGCCTCCGCAACCCGGAGGGTAAGCGTTCCAGTCATCGATGAATGGGCAGTTTCCGTCATGACGTCATATCAAAACTTTGTATCGAGTACGATCTCTTCCACGTCTTCAATGTGCCGCCGCATAGCAGCCTTGGCCGCTTCCGCATCGCGTCGCTTGATGGCAGCCAGAATCCGACGGTGCCCGGCGAGCGACTTTTGCGCGCGTCCTTCCACCTGCAAAGAGTGTTCACGCGTGTCGCGCAGCAGGTCCATCAGGGTGTCGATCACCTTCAGCACGACACTGTTACCGGAAGCCAGGGCGATGCTGTAGTGGAATTCCGCGTCCTCGCCAATGGCCGCGTCTCCGCGACTCTGCGTTTCCTCTTGCCGGTGCAGAATATCTTCCATCTCGGAAATTTCTTCGGCGGAAGCGTTGGCGGCGGCTCGCGCGGCCAGCGGCGGTTCGATCATCTTGCGGAAATCCAGAAGCTCGGTCACCAGACCCTGCCGGCGCTTGAGCGCATTGGCAAAAGGATTGGCCGATGACTCGGTCGTTCGTTCGCGAACGATTGTCCCGGTGCCTTGGCGCGGTTCAACCAAGCCCACCAGTTCCAGGCCCCGAATCGCGTCTCGAATGGAACTGCGGCTTACCTGAAGAATCTCCGCCAACTCGCGTTCCGAGGGCAGTTTATCTCCGGGTTTCAATTTTTTAAGAATCAGGCGTTCGATCTGCTTGGCGACTTCTTCGTAGACTTTGTTTCTTCGGATAACCTCGAAGTCGGGTTTGGCGGATTTGACGGGTGCGGGCATGGGCAGGTGGTCTGGTAAGCGGACCAGCTCACAAACGGAGTATACCCCCGCTGTCAAGAGCCTAGCAAATATTTTTATCGGGCGAATCCAAAAAGAAATGGATCTGGCACGGAAACCGCCGCGGTAACAATTGCCCAGGTGCGCGGCCCCCGGTGCGTCTCGCAGGCGCTTCTCACTTCGGCGGTTGGGACATGGCGCTTTGCGCCAACAACTTCGTGCAGTTGTACACTGTTCGCGTGTAAGGCATAGGAACACCCACTCGCTCGCCCAACTCCACCACGGCACCGACCAGCGCCTCCAGTTCCATCGGCCGGCCCGCTTCGAGGTCTTGCAGCATGGAGGTTCTGTGCTCCCCCACTCTTTCTGCGCCCGCCATTCGCTGATCGATGGAAACCGGCAACTCCATTCCCAACTTGCTGGAGACCGCTTCCACTTCCTGCATGATGGTGCGTATCAGCGAGGAAACCCCCGGATCGCGCACCATCTGAACCAGCGTGGCTCGCGTGAGTGCGCTGACTGGATTCAACGAAGCATTTCCCAAAACCTTTACCCATATTTCGTGGCGGATCCGGGTGCTGACCGGGCATCGTAGGCCGGAGGCGATGAGCGCCTCTGCAATTCGCCGGCAGCGTTCGGAGCGGGAGCCGTCCGGCTCGCCGAGAGAAATGCGATTACCCTCGATATGTTGAACCACACCGGGTGAGGAAATCTCGGTAGAAAAGTAAACGATGGATCCTACGACCATACGCGCCTCGATGGCCGAGGAGATTATGCCACCGGGATCAATCCGCTCCAGGCGCAATCCTTCCAAATCGCCGCCGAACCCTTGAAAGTACCACCAGGGGATTCCGTTTTGTGTGCTGACAACCGTAGTCTCCGGCCCCAGCACCGGCCTCAACTGCGGCGCAAGTTGCGGCAGGCCGTGTGCCTTCACTCCAAGGAAAACAACGTCCACCGGCCCTACTTCCTCGAGGGAACCGGCGATTTTCGGCCGCGCGATAAAATCTCCCTCGCTGCTTCTCACTTGCACGCCATGCTCTTGCATAGCACGAAGATGAGGGCCGCGCGCGAAGAGCGTGACATCGAACCCGGCATGCGCCATGCGCGCGCCGATGTAGGCACCGATTGCTCCGGCCCCCGCGATCAGGAATCGCATAGTTAGCCATCCGCCAACGCGGCGGCGACGGCGCGACGGCGAATTTTTCCGGTCGCAGTCGTGGGGATGCTCTTTACGAGATAAATCTTCTTAGGGCATTTGTATTCTGCCAACAACTCGCGGCAGTATTCTATGAGCCCCGATTCGGTGGCGTGGTGCGCTTCATTCAAGACCACGGCCGCAGCTACTTCTTCACCAAGTGTGGGGTGCACGCAGCCGAATGTGACAGCCGCGGCAACGGCAGGATGCCGCAGCAAAATCTCATCGACTTCGTGAGGCGCGATGTTCTCGCCGCCGCGGATGATGATGTCTTTGATCCTGCCCGTCAGATGCAAATAGCAGTCTGCGTCGAGCATTCCTTCGTCGCCGGTACGAAACCACCCATGCACAAAAGCGCGGGCGTTGGCTTCGGGATTGTTTTCATATCCGCGAAACACGTTGGCTCCTTGAATGGCGACTTCGCCTCGCTGGTTAGTGCCGAGATCGTTGCCTTCTTTGTCCATAATGCGAACGCGAAGCCCGGTGCCCACACCGACAGAGCCCGGCTTGCGGTGCCGCGGCGGCAAAGGATTCGAAGTCATCTGGTGCGCCGCTTCCGTCATTCCGTATGCCTCGACGAAGGGCACGTCGAACAGCCCTTCGATCTTGTGAATGAGCGCCGACGACAACGGAGCGCTGCACGAACGTATGAAGCGCAGAGTGGCCGCTTCTGGCGGTTTCTGATGAGCACGGGCCAACAGAAGCTGATGCATGGTCGGCACTCCCGAATACCAAGTGACGCGATGTTCCCGAACCGTCCGCCAGAAGGAGAGCGCATTGAATTTCGTGGGAACAACTACCGTGCCTCCGGAAAGCAAAGTGGCCATGAGCGAGCCAATCAAACCATGCACGTGGAACAGCGGCATAATGCACAGCGAAACATCTTCCTCTGAAAGCGCGTACGTGTTTGCGATATTCGCGGACGAAACCGCGAGATTGAAATGCCGCAAGGGAACGCGCTTGGGACGCCCCGTGCTCCCGCTGGTGTGCAGGACCAGGGCGATATCGTCAGCCGTAGGCGCGGTTGCGGAAACGGCGGTGGTGGAAGCGCCCACGAGCTGAACGTCGCCCTGTTCGGTCATTTCCACCGAGAACACTGGGGTCTTGCGGTCGGCCGCCGCGCTGCGCGCGAATTCCGCGCCTACCGGCGGACAAAGCAAAATACGCGCATTAGTGTCTCCGAGGAAAAAAAGAAATTCCTCATACGGGTACGCCAAGTTCAAAGGAGCTGCCGTTCCAGCAATGGAAGCGGCGAGAAAGCTGACAATCGCAGGCAGGCCGTTCGGCAATGCGATCGCTACAGAGTCGCCGCGGCGAATCCCCACGGAGGCCAAGGCGTTCGCCATGGCCAAAACCTGCTTCCGGAGGGAATCGTAGGTGACTTGGATTCCGAGCTCTGGAACGATAACGGCCGTGTTACTGTCAGCGAAATGCAAAACATCGAGAAGAGTGTCTACCGACTTCATTGTCATTCGTTGCCGCCTCTGGCGCGGTCGCTGGATTATCGGCCGATATTATGACGTAACGCAGTCTTAACAGTGGGCGCCCATGAGGCAGGCGTCGTCAAACTCATTCTATTAATCGCGTGATAAGTTTTTCTTTTCACTCACAGTTCTGCGGTTTGCGGCTTGAATCGGACCCGCCAAAATATTTCAAACTAGATCGGCGAGTGCTGTCCCTTCACGATTAGTTCCTCCGCGATGCGGCGTGCTTCGGGCAGTGTCGCTGCCGTTTGGCTGTCGATCTCGGCCGGCAAATCGAGTTGCATTTTCGCCAGCTCCTCGTCAAACAAACGCGTCACCAAAGTGGAAGCGTGTTCGAGCGGCTTGCCGTCGTCGCCGGACACTTTCACCTGGTGCCGCACGCGCTGTGCAATCATCAGGCGATAGATGCGATCGGTAGCCAGGTCTTCCATGTAGCCATCGAGCAGGCTGGCCCCTTTTCCGTTGAGCACTCCGTTGCGATAACGAATCACCGTGCGCACGGCCGCTCGCGTTCCGGCAAGCGTTATTGCTCCCACGCCCTTCGGGATTGGCCGCAGATCCGGATGGGAGTTCGGCAACTTGGGCCGTTTTGCAATCTGATTGGGATATGGGAACTGCGCGACAGCGATCTCGTTCTGATCCGGGTGGCCGGTCCAGGCGCCATCCATCAGGCAGTCGGCTTCGTTCTTCTTGTCTTGCTTCAGGACCTTTAGAGCGCGCTCGTTCAACTCCGCGTCCGTGCGGCTGGGATAAAGTGCAGTCATTCCGCCGATGGCGTGCGCTCCGTGTTTGTGGCAGATTTCCGGCATCAGTGTGCGGAAGTTCTGGAAGAATGCCACGTCGTGCGGAATGGTATTGCGGTCCGGCAAAATCCAGTTGGGATCCTCGCTCATAAAATCGATCAGCGACGCCATGTAATCCCAGCGGCCGAGGTTCAATCCCAGGCAGTGATCGCGCAGATTGAAAAGAAATTCCTCCATCTGATAAGCCAGCGGGTGCGCCTCCACGAGTGCCATGCACTTTATGTAATCCTTAGGCAGCCCTTTGGATTTGGCCAAGGTCTCGAAGAGATCGCGCCACCACAAAGCCTCTTCGGCAGACTCGCTCTTGGGGATATACACGCAGAAGTTGTGCGGCAACCGTGCCGGATCGATCTGATACCAGATTAGCGCCAGATCGAACAGGGAAGCGGACATGATCTCGTTCTTAATAACCCCGCCCTGGCTGACGTGCAGCCCGCGGGGGCGCACCCAGGTCACGGTTTTCGACCGTTGCACTGTGACTTTCTTGTCTCGCTTCTTGTCCTCGTAGCTGAGTTCATACTTGTAAGCAGCAATGGTGTTTCTGACCGCCAACAGGATGTTCTCCCAGACGTTGGCCGTGGAATCTTCGAGATCGATCATGACGGCGGGAGATCCAGAGTTCAGCAGTTTTACCGTCAACGCTCCGTCATCGGCCGGCCCGGTCATTTGATTGCGCTGATCAGCGCACCAGTCGGGAACTTTGATCCGCCAATCAGAAGTGGTTGCCTCCGAGGGCGGCAAATAGTTCGGCGGATTTCCGCGATGAGACGCTTGCAACACTTCCGCGCGCTTGGAGATGATTTTCTGTTGCCAAGGCGTGAATTGCTTGTGCAGCGGCAACAGGAAATCAAAGAAGCCCTCGGGGAGGTCCTTCTGGGGATTCAAGTCAGTTGGCGCGTAATTCATGTATTGCATCGAGTGGTTTCAGTATGCCAGGCCGGCCGACCTGGACGTTTCCTTCCGGCGTCGCGCAATGATGGCAGGGCGCGAATCCGTAGTCAAATATCTTGAGCGCCGCCCCGCTGGTGCATTCCGGACCTATCGCGACGTAACAAAAAAGAAGTACGCGCTCATCGCCAGGCCAATGCCGATCACGAACGCCCGCACCTTTCGGGGGTCGGCCTTCTGCGCATAACGCGCGCCGAACCACCCTCCCAACAGAGCTCCCGCGACCATTACTCCGCACTGTGGCCACAAAACGGCTCCGGCCAGGATGAAAGTCACCACCGCAGCAGCATTAATCGCGGCGGCAAGCAGCGTCCGGATCGCGCCCATGGCGTGAATGTCCCGCATTCCCAACGCCGCCAGCATTCCCAGCGTGATAAACCCGATCCCTGCCCCGAAGTATCCGCCATAGACTGCCACCAGCAGTTCCACGAAGGAACTCACTATGATCGC
>JBEKSN010000114.1:0-11955 GCA_049517055.1 Candidatus Acidiferrales bacterium
GACATTTCTAACCGGGGCCAGAATTGACACATTAGCTTTTCAGTTTTCGCTCACCGAAGCTCATTCCGCCGCGCCAACTCCGCCCCGGTTCGCGAATCTCTGGTCTCGCCGCAGAGCCTGTTCGTTAGGAAAAGGTGATTTTGGCGCCGTACCTGTTCGGATGGGCAGGTCTTGCTGGATTGAGCGCACCGAGAAGGAAGCGCGTGGCTGCGCGGGCGGGAAAGGGATAGGCTCGTAACGAAGGGTGAGCGGAGCGAGCATGCAGATAAACAAAGCGGCGCGCGAATCAGAAATGCTGGGGACGCTGGCGCTGGCTGCGCCAAAGACGGCGGACTTCCAATTCGTAAAATTCCGGGTGGAAGGCGAGATTGTGCGGCTCACGCTGGACCGTCCGGAACATAATTTGCTGAACGAGCGGGTGCTGATGGAGCTGGTGGCCGGAATCAATTCGGTGAGCGAGACGAGCGCGGTAAAACTCATCGTCCTGGATTCGGCGGCGAAAGCTTTCTGCGGCGGGATCGAGCTGGGCGAATACACGGCGCGGCGGGTGTTTCAGTTGCTGGACGCGTTTCACAGCGCGTTTTCCGCGATGGTGGAAACGGCGAAACCGATTCTGGTGGTGATTAACGGGCCGGCATACGGCGGTGGCGCGGAACTTGCTGCGCTGGGCGATCTGGTAATTGCGACGCCCAACGCGCGTTTTGCGCAGCCGGAAATAAAGCTGGGAGCGTTTCCCCCGCTGGCGGCGGCGGTGCTGCCTTATATTCTTGGACCGAAAATGGCGCTGGAGCTGGTGCTGACGGCGGAAACGATGTCGGCGGAACGCGCGCGCGAGTTGGGCTTGGTCAACTGGCTGGTCCCGGAAAAAGATTTGCAGAAGAAGGTGGAGGAAGTTTGCGCGAAGGTTACGGCGCAATCCGGCCCGGTGCTGACGATGGCGAAGAAAGCCATTCTCGGCAGCTTGGGTTTGCCGCTGCGCGAAGGCGTGCGCAACTCCATGAAAGTTTTCCTCAACGAGCTGGCCGACCTGGAAGATTCGCAAGAAGGTTTGCGAGCGACAGTCGAAAAGCGCGCCCCGAAATGGAAGAACCGCTAGTTGCAGAAAAATTCCACGCGATTGACAGTGAAAGGCGGGGCGCATAAACTCGCCGATGACAACTTAGCTGGCTCGGGGGACAAACTTTTCGAGGAGTCCGTGGGACGATTCGAAAAGTGAGGGGAAGGCCGTGAAAATCGGCCACGGTCCCGCCACTGTGATCGGCTGCGCTTGGCGCGAGCCGAAAGTCAGGAAACCTACCCGAGCTGGTCGAAGCTGACACTCTTCGCGAGAGAGAGTGTGGCGATGAGCCTCGATCTATTCGCGAGGCTTTTTTATTGGAGAGAACTTTTACGGGCGCCGGGCGACAAATCGTTTGCGTTATTTTTGCGCTGGCATGCTGCGGCGCGATTTCCGCGGCGGGCGCGCCGGTGCAATCGGCTAACTTCAAGCGCGCGGTGAAAATTGTGACGGACGAAACCGGGCGGCGGGTGGCGATTCCGTTTTCGGTGCGACACATTGTGACGCTCGCGCCGAATCTGACGGAAACAATTTACGCGCTCGGTTTGGAAGACAGGCTCGCGGGCGATACCAGCTTTTGCGATACGCCGCCGGCGGCAAAATTGAAGCCGCACGTGGGGTCGCCGCAGACGCCGAGCCTGGAAGCGATTGTCGCGCTGCATCCGGATTTGGTGCTGGCGACGACTTCGATCAACCGGCCGGAAACGGTGGATGCTCTGGCGCGGCTGGGCATCGCGGTGTACACGAGCGATCCGCACACGGTGCGGGGGATGCTGGATTCCGTTGCAGGCATGGCGGATTTGATGGGCGCGAGCGAGCAGGGCGCGGCACTCGTGGCGCAATTGCAGGCGCGGCTCGACGCAGTGCACGCACGAATCGCGGAATTGCCGCTGGTTCACGTGCTGTTCGTGGTGTGGGAGGACCCGCTGATCACGATTGGACAGAATACTTTTATCGCGGATGCGCTGCGATGGGCGGGCGCGGAATCCGCGATTGTGGCGCAGCAGAATTGGCCGCAGGTCAGCATCGAGGAAGTTGTGCGGCTGCAGCCGGAGTACATCGTGTTGACCCCGAACCACGCGGAATCGGATGCGGGGAGCAAATCGAGCGAGCTGGAGAGTTTGCGCGCGCGGCCTGCGTGGAAAGCGCTGAAGGCCGTCGAGATGGGGCACGTGGTGGTGGCCAGCGATGAAATCGATCGGCCGTCGCCGGGATTGATTGGAGCGATCGAACAGCTCGCGCGGGAATTGCATCCGGAAGCGTTTGCGTTGAATGCGGGCGGAAGAGACTTAGTGGGCGGAGCTCGCGTGCAATCGGAGATGGTGGCGAGCGCGTGCACGAAGAAGGAGTGCGTATCGTGCGCCCTCTGACGCCGCGACGGATTCTTTGGACCTGCGCCGGACTTTTCGGAGTGCTGTTTGTGATGGTGGTGATTTCGTTGCGCATGGGAGCGTATCCGATTTCGGTGCGCGACATTGTGGACACGCTGTACAAAGCCGCGATGGGGCGCCGCGACGAAGTGCCGGTGGAATTCTGGCAAGTGGTTTTCGGGCTGCGCCTGCCGCGAATCGCGCTGGGAATTTTGGTGGGAGCATCGCTTTCGACGGCCGGCGCAGGTTTTCAGGCGCTTTTGCGCAATCCGCTGGCCGACCCGTACGTGCTGGGAGTTTCAAGCGGAGCGGCGCTGGGAGCGATCATAAGCCTGATCGTCGCGCCGCACACGGTGGGAGCAATTCAAATTGCTGCGTTTATAGGAGCGGCGTCCACGATCGCGGGAGTTTACTTTCTCGGAAGGCGCGGCGGGCAACTCGACAGCCCAACGCTTTTGCTTGCGGGCATCGTAGCGGCTTCATTTCTTTCGGCGATCATTATGTTTTTGCTGACGATGGTCACCGGTTCGGAGCTGCGCAGCATTGCTTTTTGGCTGATGGGCGATCTCACGGCGCCGCCTCCGACGACAAATGTTTTGGGATGGCTTGGATTTCTATTCTTTGTGTTCATCGTGGCGGCGGGCGCGATGTACACGACGTCGTCGGATCTGAATTTGATTCTCACGGGAGAACAAGAAGCGAGGCACTTGGGCGTAAACGTAAATCGCGTGAAGTTTGTCGTGTATATCGCGGCTTCGGTGCTGACGGGGCTGGCCGTGTCGGTGAGCGGCGCGATTGGGTACGTGGGGCTGCTGGTTCCGCACGTGATGCGAATGTTTTTCGGCACGGATTATCGTTTGCTGATTCCGACGGCGGCCATTGGCGGTGCCATTGCGATTGTGCTGGCTGATACTTTGGCGCGCACGGTGGTGGCGCCGACGGAATTGCCGGTAGGTGCGATGACGGCGCTGGCCGGCGCGCCCGTGTTTATTTACCTGATGCGCCGGAGAATGCGATGAGCGCGGGCGCGGGAGGTGTAGCGTTGCCCGAGTCGCAGCAAGTGCCTTACAGCGCGGGCCCGAACCTGCGGCTGAAAGTGGAACAGGCGAGCTACGCGTATGCGGCGACGGACCGGTCGGCGCCGAAATTTACGCTGGGGCCGGTGAGTTTCATTGCGCAGCAACGCGAGCTGGTGGCGATTCTGGGGCCGAATGCGAGCGGAAAATCCACGATGCTGAAATTGCTCGCGGGCCTTCTGAAGCCGCTATCGGGACGAATTGAAGTGGACGGCATGGAAATCAGCGAGCTTGATTTGCGCGTGCGTGCGCAGAAAATCGCGCTGGTGGCGCAGGAAAGCGAACTTTTGTTTCCGTTGCGCGTGTGGGAATACGTTTTGCAGGGACGCTATCCGTACGGGCGAAGGCTGCGGTTCGAATCGGATGAGGACTGCCTGCTTGCGGGAAACGCGCTGGCGCAGGTAGGAGCGGACGCGCTGCGAGACCGCTGGATGGATCATCTTTCCGGCGGCGAGAAGCAGCGCGTGATTCTAGCGCGCGCTCTAGTGCAGCAACCGTCCCTGCTGCTGCTCGACGAGCCCACGCAGCATCTGGATATCGGCGGCAAAGTGGAATTGCTGCGGCGGCTGCGGCGGCTGGCGGACGAGAGCCGCTACAGCGTGATCGTGGTGACGCACGAATTGAATCTGGCGGCGGAATTTTCCGATCGCATTGTGCTGTTGCATAAAGGGAAGTGCCCGCGCATCGGAACGCCGGCGGAAGTTTATCAGCGGGAATTGCTCCAGGAAGTTTTCGACGCGCCGCTGGAAGTGGAAATGGGCTACAGCGGCCGTCCCCGCGTGATTTTGCGAGGCAGTCACTAGCCGGCAGAGAGTTTTTGCACTATCGCGGAAGAGGGCAACCAGATTCCGCAAGCGGCGAGATGCAGAAGATGCAGCGCCGTCCACAAAACCGAGACTCCGCGCACGGGAAGACGGTGAAAATCCGTCGCCGCCGCGCGACTGTAAAGCGGAGAAATTTCGGCGCGTGCCACTGTCGTACGCTTTGAATTGCTGTGGATTGCAATTCGAGGCCGCGATGGGAAGGCTGCGCTGATGTCCATCTCATCGGAGTGACGTTTGATGAAGATGGATAAGCCGCCGAGCCAGGAAACCGAGCGGAATCTCAATTCTGAAAAGTATGCGATGCGGCTAGCCGGCTGACCCTGCGATCCGATTTCATCGGATCTCAGAGCGAGCCGGGGCTGATCGCAAATGTTCAGGACAACCTTCAACTCCCGCGCGAGAGGGAGAGGAGGAAAAATGAGACTGCTACGGGTTTTGGTTTTTGTTTCGGCAAGCTTTCCTGGAATTCTGTTTTTCCTGCCTGTTATTACGCAAGCGCAACAAACCTCCACAATCAACGGGACGTTAACGGATCCGAGCGGCGCCGCCATTGTTGGCGCGATTGTCGCAGCGCGGCCGCTGGACACGGCCCGAGCAAGCGTCAGCCGGCTGAGCGGACCGGACGGAAAGTTTTCAGTTGTCGTAACGGCGGGACGCTATCGCGTAAGCATTCAACATCCATCGTTCAAGAGAGAGGAGCAGGAATTCGCCCTCGCGGCCGGCGAAGTAAAAACTTGGGACGTGAAACTTGCACTTGAGAAAATGGCTTCGACCGTGATCGTGACGGCGTCGGCCGAGGCTGCGACTGCGGAAACGACTCCGGCTTTGGTTGACGTTATTACGAAGCAAGAAATTGAGGAGCGCCAGGATATCTGGCTGCTTACGCTACTTGGCTCAAGCCAGGGCGCAAGTTTTTCGCGGCTGGGTCCCATGGGGGGAATCGCGTCATTTTTTCTGGATGGCGGCAACTCGGACTATACAAAAGTGCTGGTTGATGGGACTCCTGTAAATCAGCCGGGCGGCGCGGTTGATCTGTCGAATTTTACGGCGGACGGTATCGACAAGATTGAAATCGTACACGGCGCGTCGAGCGCGTTGTACGGTTCAGACGCGATGACCGGCGTGGTGCAGATATTCACGCATCGCGGAACGACTACGACACCAGAGCTGATTGTGACCGGCGAAGGAGGATCGTTTGACACAGGACGCGGTGGCGCGCAACTCAGCGGGTTGTTGGGACAATTCGATTATTCGGCGAATGTGGGATATTACGATACGAGCGGGCAAGGACCCGGCGATTTTTTCCGCGATACGACCTTGGGCGGAAATTTCGGGTACAAATTCTCGGACACGGATACTGTTCGCCTGACTCTGAGGAACAACTCGAGCGACGCGGGACAACCTGGGCAAACACTACTGCCAGGTGGGTCCGAGATCGGACAGACGAGCAATCTGCATGATTTTTCTGCCAACCTGGCATGGAATTTCCAGACGGGCGACCACTGGCAGCATCAATTGTCGGGATACGAAACGCGCTATCAGGATGTGGAGTTTACGCCGGCGTTTCCTCCCGCGTTCATCACGAAATACAACCGGGCAGGTTTGGACGAGCAGTCCACCTATTCATTTCAAAACGGAAGTATCACCGCGGGCTACATGTACGAAGTGGAAAACGGTTCAGGGCAAAGCCGCCACAATCAGGCGGGTTTCCTGGAGGCGCGCTACCGATTCGGCCGGCGATTAAACGTGATTGCGGGAGGCCGTGCGGAGGACAACGGTTTCTTCGGAACCCGTGTGGTTCCGCGCGTGGGAGCTTCCTACGCGCTCCGCTATGGGCAGGACCATAGTTTCTGGGGTGCTACTCGCTTAAGGACATCCTATGGGTTGGGCATCAAAGAGCCGGAGATATTTCCGGTAGGCTGCACGCCGATCCTCGATCCGGAGCGGAGCACAACGGTGGATGCGGGCATCGATCAATATTTCGCTTCCGACCGGGTGCATGTTTCGGTGACGTATTTTCATAACGATTTTCGCGACATCGTCAGTTTTGCATTCGGCGGCCTACCGAACATGCAAAATTGCCAGCCGTTTGACGGCAGTTTTTTCAATACCGACCTTGCGCGCGCAAACGGAGCAAACTCAGCATTTGAGGCCAAAGTAACGCGATGGCTACGCGTGATCGGGAATTACAGCTACGATGATTCCAAGGTAATCAAGTCTCCCAACGCTACGGATCCCGCGCTCATAGCGGGCAACCGCCTGTTTTTGCGGCCACTGCACTCCGCGAATCTGATCGCGAACGCGCGGTTCCTTCGAATGAATTGGAATCTGGTGGGAAACTACATTGGGCGGCGGACGGACAGCGACTTTCTGGGGCTGGGAATCACGAGCACGCCGGCCTATGTGCGATGGGACCTTTCAAACAGCATAAACCTGGGACACGGACTTTCCACGCTGGCTCACGTCGAGAACCTTTTTAACAATCATTATCAGGAAGCCGTGGGCTATCCCGCGCTGCGGCTGAATTTCCGCGTGGGAATACGATACGTTTTGGGCGGAGATCAAAGCATTCGATAGGGCGAAGGCCGAATCCTCGTGCTTTGCTTTTGAGACGCTTCCATTTTGCCGTCGAAGGCTTTCGTGGGTGGCGAAGGCGTAGCGCGGGCGCGGATGTTATAATCCTGCGCTACCAATGAGCCGAACAACACAGGAACGGCCCGGCGTCGCGCCCGAGGTCATGGAGCGTTACGAAGCGGTGATTGGGCTGGAGGTGCACGCGCAGCTCAAAACGCTGACGAAGGCGTTCTGTGCTTGTTCGAGCCGCTTCGGCGACCCGCCAAATTCGAATACTTGTCCAGTGTGCCTGGGATTGCCGGGCGCGCTGCCGGTCCTGAATCGGAAAGCGCGGGATCTCGCGGTGCGAGCGTCGCTAGCGCTGCATTGCAAAATTCACGAGCGCTCTGTGTTTGCGCGCAAGAACTATTTCTATCCGGACTTGCCGAAGGGCTACCAGATTTCGATGTACGAATTGCCGCTGGCGACTGAAGGTTCGCTGGAAGTCGAGGTCGAGGGCGCGACAAAGCGGATCGGAATCACGCGCTTGCATATGGAAGAAGACGCGGCGAAAAACCTGCACGAGGGATTCTCCGATTCCGACCGCTGGAGTTACATCGACTTCAACCGCTGCGGAGTGCCGCTGGTGGAAATTGTTTCAGAGCCTGATATTCGCACGCCCGCCGAAGCGTATTCATATTTGACGACTCTGAAGCAGGTGCTGGAGTACACGGACGTGAGCGATTGCAACATGGAAGCGGGTTCGCTGCGCTGCGACGCCAACGTCAGTGTGCGCCTGCGCGGCGCGCCGAAATTCGGAACGAAGGTTGAGGCGAAGAACCTGAATTCGTTTCGATATCTGCAGCACGCGCTGGAATATGAAATCGAGCGGCAAATCGGCGTGCTGGAATCGGGCGGCAAAATCGTGCAAGAGACGCGGCTGTGGAACGTGGCCGCCGGGCGCACCGAAGCAATGCGCTCGAAGGAGTTCGCGCACGACTACCGCTATTTTCCCGATCCCGATCTGCTGCCTCTTTCTGTTCCGGAAAAGCTGATCGAAGAGATTCGATTGGAGATGGCCGAGCTTCCGGATGTAAAACGCGATCGTTTTTTGCGGGAGTATGGAATTACACCGTACGATGCGGGAGTTTTGACTGCGACGCGGGCGCTGGCAGATTATTTTGAAGCGGCGGTGAAGGCGGGCGCTCCAGCGAAGTCCGCAGCGAATTGGATTTCGACCGAACTGCTGCGCCGCCTAAACGAAGCCGGAAAAGAAATCGAGAGTTGTCCCGTGCCGCCGGAGGCGCTGGCGGAGCTGTTGGCGAAGATCGAAAGCGGTGAAATCACCGCCGCCAGCGGCAAGAAAGTGTTCGCGACGATGTTTGACACGGGGAAAGGCGCGGCTGCTATTATCTCCGCCGAAGGAATGGCGCAGATCACCGACGCGGGTGCGATAGAAAAAATCGCGCGGACGGTGGTGAGCAAAAACGCGGACAATGCGGCGAAATATCGCGCAGGGAATGAAGGCGTGTTTAAGTTTTTCGTGGGACAAGTGATGCGCGAAACACGCGGGCAAGCCAGCCCGCAAATGGTAAACGATATTCTGAAGCGAGTGCTGGCCGAGGCTTAGCGCCGCTTGGCGTTAGCGTGTCGAAGCAGACGGAGCGAAAGGAGAAACATCGTGCTGAAGGAAGGCGATCAGGCACCGGATTTTAAAGTGTTGGCGGACGACGGGCAAGCAGTATCGCTCGGCGACTATCGCGGGAAAGATCTGATTTTGTATTTTTATCCGAAGGCCAATACGCCGGGGTGCATACACGAAGCAAATGGCTTCCGCAATATGATTGCAGATTTCCAGGCGCAAAACGCGGCAATCGCCGGAGTGAGCGCGGACACGGTAGAGGATCAGTCGAAGTTCAGCAAACAGCTGGGCCTGAATTTTCCATTGCTGGCAGACACGGAATTCAAAATTATCGAACCGTACGGCGCCCGGCGAATTAAGAATTTTCTAGGAAAGAGGTTCATGGGAATTGCTCGGATGACTTTCTGGATCGGGCCGGACGGAAAGATCCGGAAGATCTGGAACAATGTGACGCCGAAAGGGCACTCGAGCGAAGTGCTGGCGGCGCTTCGCGGCGAGTAGGATTGGCTGCGGGCGGGCGGCAAGATTGTGGGCGCTCGCTTGCTAGATCGTGAAGCGGAAGGAGTCGCCATCCTGCTCGACCAGCGCGTTATCGATCAGCCGCGTTTTACCCAGCTTTGCAGCAAGCAGTATTAAGCAGCTTCCCCGCAGGTTCACCACGGGTTCGAGCGTTTCCGCGTCCACGATTTCGGCGTAATCGAGAGCGATAGCAGGCTCGGCGTCGAGCACTCGCCGCAACACGGCAAGTAATCGCAAAACATCGCGTTGACCTGCTGCAATTTCCTGCTGCACAGCCTCCAGCGAGCGACTAAGGGCAGTGGCGGCGCGACGGTCGTCACCTTGCAGGTAGACATTGCGCGAAGAGAGAGCCAGGCCGTCAGATTCGCGAAGAATCGGGCGGACGACGATTTGGGCGTCCAGATTAAGATCGAGCGACATCTGGCGAATGATGCGGGCTTGTTGCGCGTCCTTGCGGCCAAAGTAGGCGAAGCCGGGCTGAACGATTTCTAAAAGCTTCAACACCACGGTGGTGACGCCGTGAAAATGGCCGGGGCGCGAGCGGCCCTCGAGCTTGTCGCTGAGTCCTGACACAGCGACCACCGTGCGAAAATCGGGCGGGTACATTTCCTCGGGCGTGGGCGCGAATAAATAATCCACTCCGAGATTTTCGAGGGCCGCGCGGTCGGCTTCGAACGAGCGCGGATATTTCTGGAAGTCCTCGGAGGGGCCAAATTGTTTGGGATTGACGAAGATCGAAACCACAACGGGAGAGCAATCGGTTTGTGCCGCGCGGATTAGCGAAAAATGGCCCGGGTGCAAAGCGCCCATGGTGGGAACGAGGCCGATGACGCGATTCTTTGCGCGCGCCTCGCGAGAGGTTTGCTTCATCCACGATATAGTGCGAATTATTTCCATGGGATTAGGGAGAAGTGAACGCCTCTCAGAAAATTACCGCGCAGGGAATGTGCGAGCTACTGCGCGGCGTCATGCCTTGGCCCGCGCTGCGGCGAGTTCGCGATAAAAGACGATGAGATCGGTGGAGACGGCTTTGGCATCGAGCTGGCGCAGCATTGTGGCGACTTGGCCGCGGTGATAGGTTCCGTGATTGACGAGGTGCTGCAACATCTGCCAGAGCGGAGCCGACTGCGGGACGCCCGCCGTTGTTTTGTGGGAAATGATGCGTTCTAGATCTTCCGGCTTGAGCGATGCGATATATTCGACAAGGTTGCGTTCGATTTCAGTCCAACGGTGGCGGACTGATTCGATCGTGGGGAAATCAGTTGCAGGCGGGAACTTTTCGGGCGAGCGGCCTTGCCAGCGTTCGAGCCATAGCCACTCGACGAGCATAATGTGGGCGAGAGTGTCGCGCACGGAGCGGAAGCTCGAGCGCAGGTCGCGCGTGAATTGCTCTTCGCTGAGCGGCGCGCAGGCATCGAGCGTGCGGCGATTGGCCCAGGAGTTGTAGTCGTACAGGCGACGGAAATCTTCGACGTTCATACGAATTATCTCCGTTCAGATATGGCACGCATGCTTGCAGCGAACTATCTCGTTTAGGTGCGCTGGCGTGCAAGCAATTGATCGCGCAATTCAGCCGAGGAGTGGAAGGATTCCGCATCGGACGGGAAACCTCCGCTGCAGACATCGCTGCAATACGCTTCCACCGCGCGGGAAATTTCGCCGGAGAGATTTGCATATTGCCGCGCAAACTTCGGCTTGTGGCCGATGGTAAGGCCGACGAGATCGTGGAACACGAGAACCTGGCCATCGCAATCGGGCCCCGCGCCGATGCCGATGGTTGGAATGCGGAGTTTTTCGGTGATGCGGGCGGCAAGCTCGCGCGGGACGGATTCCAGAACCACCGAGAATGCGCCAGCGGCTTCCACCGCTTTTGCATCGCGCTCAAGCTGCTTCGCGGCGTCGACCGTTTTACCCTGGACGTGAAATCCGCCCAAGGCATTAATCGATTGCGGCGTGAGGCCGACGTGGCCCATCACGGGGATCTCCGCTTCGACCAGCCGGCTGATCAATTCAAGACGGCGCTCGCCGCCTTCGATTTTCACAGCCTCGGCTCCGCCTTCTTTTATCAGGCGCATGGCGTTGCGAATGGATTCATCGGTGGAGACATGAAAGCTGCCGTAGGGCATGTCGGCAACCAGGAGAGCGCGCTTCGTTCCGCGGCGAACGGCGCGGACATGGTGCAACATTTCATCCAGCGTGACGGGCAAAGTGCTGTCGTAACCAAGCACAACCATGCCGAGCGAGTCGCCCACGAGGAGCACTTCGACACCGGCTTCGTCAAGCAGACGCGCAGTGGGATAGTCGTAAGCCGTCAAGCATGTGATTTTTTTTCTTGTCTCAGGAGAACCAAGGCCGGAATGGAACTTGCGGGATAGCAGGTCAGGCACGGTAACTTTCCCGTTGCCCGCTCGCGGTGCAACACTCATTTTTGCCTCCGGTGCCGCTCCCAGGTTCGGGATGCAGCCCATCCAACAATCAGATTCTAGCAAAAGGCGCCGGGTTGCGGCAAAAAGGATTTATGCCGCTGCGCTGGCGCCGCCATCAACGGCTGGCCTGTGGCTTATTGCGCGTCCGTAACCTTGCCCTTAACGAAGGTGACCTTGAGATCTTTATATACGTAAATTTGCTTGGCGCCCAGGTTGAGGATCTTATCGGGCTGGCCGAGTATCGCGACGACTTCATCGGTAGATTGGCCTATCGCCACGGTTGCGGGCGGAGCTGCAGGAGCCTGTTCCGCTGGCGCGGCCTGTTCCGCGGCCGGCTGCGCGTCGCCGCCCGCCGCAGGCTGCTGTTTGTCGTCGGACTTGGCAGAATCGTCTGCTTGAACTTTGAAGACTTCCGCAACAGTGGCTAACACTTCATCCGTTGAGGGAGTCGTGCCTTTCGTATAGGGAAACTTGAGCGTGCACTGGTA
>JBEKSN010000115.1:0-11932 GCA_049517055.1 Candidatus Acidiferrales bacterium
AGCATAGTGTTTCTTTCGCTCGGATTGATTCGGTGCGACAACGCGTGCGTTTTAGTCGTCTCCAACCCGGGTGGGAGTATCGGAACGGTCTCGGGGAATGGGCCGAGTTGCTCGCTTAGCACTACGAGCGGCACTGCCACTGTGCGAATAACTGGGCAGGTGCTGGCCGCGGGAGATGGCGCATCGCGAATGGCTGGGCACGCGCTGGGCGCGGGAGATGGCACGTCGCGGATTCAACATGTTTTTTTGACTTTGCGCGGGATTGAGGCGAATTCGAGCGCCGCGGCTGGCGACGAATCGGCTGACTGGCAGGAGTTGGCGCCGAAACTGGCGGCGCAACCTGTGCAAGTGGACCTGTTCGCGGCGGGCGGCGATTCATGCCAGGCGGGCGGCTTTGAATCGGCTGCGGTGCGCGCGGATGAGTACCGGCAAATCCGGCTGCGTCTGGCGCCGAATGAAACGGATTCGTCGGAGCCTATCCTGGAACAAAACTCGTGCGGTAGCGCGGGCTTCAACTGCATCGTGACATCGGGCGGCGACATCCGGCCGCTGGTGTTGGCTCGCAATGTTTCGCAAATTCAAGTTACGACGGAGCACATAGCCGGGGGCTTCTTTCGCATTTTTTCTGAAGCGTCGGTGAATCTGGAAATCGAATTCGATCCAAAGGCCTCGCAGTTCATTCCCACGGAAGGCGTCGTTCAGATGGTCCCCGTTTTTACGGTTGATTCGCAGGCTTGGTGTGAAAACGCTATCCGAACCGAGCGGTAGTTAGCGAACGCGCGCCGGCGTGTCCGGTTGAGGGACGGGGCGTCCCGCATATGGACGGGTGTTTGTCGGGCGGAGTTCGGCGAGGCGAAGAAACCGTTTTGCATCAGCAGGTTAAGGCGAGGCGAACTGGAAGGCGGCATGCTTGGAGGTGATGCGACAGCGGGCCTTCGTGGCGGCGGGCACAGCGAACAAACGAAGGCTCGGCGAAGAATCCGCCGAAAGGAAAATTCGCCGAAGGCTTTTTTTATGTCGCGGCTACCCTTCGCGGGCTCAGGGCAAGAAGCCGCGACCGACAAGGCAACCCCGGGGCCGCTGCGGCGAGCAGCAGGCGCAGCCCCGCCGAGCGGACCGGGGGCAAAGTCAAAAGAGCCGGCGCTACGAAGGGCGGAGTCGGCTGAAGAGTGGGGTTGGTCGGCTGGGCTGGATCGGGCGCAGCATGCTGCGCCCCTACGGGATCTTGGTACGGCAACATGTTTGGGCGGAGAAAGCGGGAGCAAGCTCCCGCACTCCAAAGCATCGCGGTGCGGCTCCGTTTGGAGTGCGGCGGCTTACCTCCGCTTTCGCGGGAGCACCACACCGAAGAGAAAGTCAAAAGAGCCGGCGGGACGCCGGCGCTACGAAAATCGGTCATTTGCCGACGGATACGGCGTGGATATGTTGAAGCGGGCGCGGCAAGTGACGGCGCAGCAAGTATTGGGCGCGGCGGACGGCGGGCCAGCGAGTAGCGCGACTACAATTTGGTTGGCGTGTTGGCTGAGGGGAGGGGCGACGTGGGAACACTGATGCAGGACATTCGGTTTGCGGTGCGGATGCTGCTGAAGAACCCGGGATTCACGGCGGTGGTGGTGTTGACGTTGGCGCTGGGGATTGGGGCGAACACGGCCATTTTCAGCTACGTCAACGCGTGGATCATCAACCCGCTGCCCTATCCCAACGGCGAGCGGCTGATCGTGATGGAAGCTTTGGACACCAAGACCGGCCTGACGCAGCAGCAGAGCACGGCCGCCGATTTGCACGACTTTCAGATTCAGAGCAAGGATTTCGAGGAGCTGGCGGCGTGGGCTCCGCGGTCGTTTAATTTGGCGGGCGATGGGCCGCCGGAGCGGGTGGAGGGCACACGCGTAAGCTGGAATTTTTTCCAGACGCTGGGCGCAAAACCATTTCTTGGGCGCTCATTCCTGCCATCGGATGACGTACCGGGCGCGGGGCATGTGGTGATACTGAGCCGCGGGCTGTGGGAGACGCGCTTTGCGGGCGATCCGCAAGTGGTGGGGCGAAAGATTAAGGTGGGCGGAGAATCTTACGAAGTGGTGGGCGTGATGCCCGCGAACTTTCAGCTTCCTTTGGCCGGGCGCGCAAACCTTTGGACGCCGCTGGCGCTTTCGCAGAAAGAACTCGACGACCGCACGAATTCCTGGCTGGACACGATCGGACGCCGCAAGCCCGGCGTGCCGATGGCTTCGGCGCAAGCGGAGCTTTCCGCGATTGCGGCGCAATTGGAGAAAGCGTATCCCAAGACGAATACGCATTCGGGAGTTTTGCTGGAATCCATGAAAGACGCGATCGGCCAAGAGGCGGGCAATCAGCCGGTTATGATTCTGTTCTGGATTGTGGGATTCGTGCTGCTGATTGCGTGCGCCAACGTGGCGAACCTGATGCTCGCGCGCGCCACCGGACGCGCGAAGGAACTGGCCATTCGTTCCGCGCTGGGCGCGGGGCGGTCTCGCCTGATCCGGCAGCTTCTGACCGAAACGGTGATGGTGTTCATCGCCGGGGGCGCGGTGGGCGTGTTTTTCGCGTATTGGTGTCTGGGTTGGATTGAAGCAGCCATCCCGGCACGCAGCCGCGGATATTTGCTGAACTATGGGAAGGTCGCGCTGGACCTGCGCACGCTGGCGTATGTGTTCTGCATCGCGTTGTTTGCCGGAATTATTTTCGGATTGGCGCCGGCGCTGACCAGCTCGAAGCTGGACGTAAACTCCATGCTGAAAGACGCCACCGGGCGCGCCACCGGCAACCGTTCCGGGGCGCGGCTGCGCAGCATCTTTGTGGTCGCAGAAGTGGCGCTGGCGGTGGTGATTGTGGTTTGCTCCGCGCTGATGATACGGAGCTTTGTGGGCATCACGCGGGCCAATCCCGGATTCCAGCAGCAAAATGTTTTGGTTGCAGAACTCACTTTGCCCGCAACGAAGTACAAATCGCCGGCGGAGATCAAAGCTTTCTACGATCAAGTGCTGGAGCGCGTGCGCGCTGTGCCGCAAATCTCAGCGGTGGGCGCCGACGAGCAGGTTCCCTTCAGCGACAACTGCTGTACCATCCTGCCAGTCACGGTGGTGGGCCGCCCAGAACCTGATCCCGGGCAGGTTCCCGGCGCGCAATACTCGGTCGTGACGCCCGAATATTTCAACACGATGCAGATCAGCCTGGCGAAGGGGCGCAATTTTTCGGAAGCGGACGGACCGACGACTATGCCGGTGGTGATCATCAATCAGGAAATGGCGCGGCAATTCTGGCCGCATGAGGATCCCATCGGACAGAAGCTTCATTTCCACGCGGACGAAGACGTGGACGCCACCATCATCGGAGTGGCCGGCAACGTAAAGATGCACGGAGCCATGAACTACCATGTGGAGCGCGAAATGTACGTGGCGTTCGCACAGTTCCCGTCGAGTGAAATGGGAATCGTGGTGCGCTCGGCGGCGGACCGTACGACGCTGGCGAGCGCGATTCGCAGCGCCATTTGGTCAGTGGACTCGGAGCAACCGGTCTCGGCGGTGCGCCCGCTGGATGCCATCATGGCCGAGCATTACACTGGTTACGGAATCATCTCGCAGCTCATGGGGTACTTCAGCTTGCTGGGATTGTTTCTGGGCGCGATTGGGATTTACGGCGTGATGGCGTTCATGGTGGCGCAGCGAACGTCGGAAATTGGAATACGCATCGCGCTGGGAGCGCAGCCGAGCCAGATACTGAAGCTGGTAGTGGGAAGGGGATTGTGGCTGGCGGGGATTGGGATTGTGTTGGGAATCGTGGGCGCGCTGGCCATGGCGCGGCTGCTGGTTTTTATGCTTGCCGGAATCAGCCCGCACGACCCGTTGACGTTTGCGGGCGTCGCGGTGTTGATCGCGGTGGTGTCGCTGGCGGCGTGCTACATTCCGGCGCGGCGCGCGATGCGGATTGATCCTTTGACGGCTGTGCGATACGAATAAAACACGGCTGTCCTGCGGGAGCTTGGTACGGCAAGGCAGGCCCGAGCCCACCAAGGGCGAAATTCAAAAGAGCCGGCGGGACGCCGGCGCTACTAAAACCGGTCGTTTGCCGACGGAAACAGTGGGGACGTGTTGAAGCGGGGCGGCAGCGTTTGCTTGGAGGTGCGAGGATGAGCTCGTTCTGGCAAGACTTGCGGTACAGCATGCGGATGATTGCGAAGGCGCCTGGGTTTGCGGCGATTGTGATACTGACGCTGGCGCTGGGCATCGGCGCGAATACTGCAATTTTTTCGGTGGTGAACGCAGTGCTTCTCGCGCCGCTCCCGTACAGGCAGCCAGACAAGCTGGTGATGGTGTGGTCCAAGAACGATTCCAAGGGTTACAAGACGTCTCCCGCTTCGGGCGGGGATTACGAGGAATGGAAATCGCAGAACAGCGTATTCGACGGCATGGCTGCGTCCAGTGACGCGCTGTACACGTTGACCGGCGCGGGCGATCCGCAAGTTGTGGTGGGCTATCAATTTTCCGCGGATTATTTTCGTTTGCTTGGCACGCGGCCGGAACTGGGCCGCACGTTTCTAGATGAGGAAGACCGCGCGCGCGGTGCGGATGTGGTGGTGCTGGGTGATGCAATTTGGAAACGCACGTTCCATGGCGATCCCAATATCGTGGGCAAGTCGATCACGCTGACGGGGAAACCGTTCACCGTGGTTGGCGTGATGCCGCCGAGTTTCAGGTATCCCTCATTGGTGGAGCTGTGGACGCCATTGGGCCTGCCCGCTTCGTTTCTCAGCAACTACGACGACACGCCGTTGCGCGTGCTGGCAAGGCTGAAGCCCGGCGTGACGCTGAAACAAGCGCAAGCGCAGATGGATGCGCTGCAACAGCGAATCGCGCAAGAGCACCCGCAAAGCGACGCCGGCAACGGAGTGAACCTGATTCCGCTGCGCGAAGAAATTGCCGGCGACGTGAAGATGCCGCTGCTTATTCTGCTTGGCGCGGTGGGTTTTGTTTTGCTGATCACTTGCGCCAATATCGCCAGCCTGATGCTCGCACGCGCCGCAGGACGGAGAAAGGAAATCGCCATTCGTACCGCGCTGGGCGCCAGCCGGGGGCGTTTGATTCGACAGTTTCTGACGGAGAGCCTTCTGCTGTCATTGGCAGGCGGCGCGTTGGGACTTTTGTTGGCGAACGGAGCCACAAAGTTTCTGCTGGCCATTTTTCCAAACAACATCGCGAATTTGAACATTCCGCAAGTGACCAGCATTCCGACGGATGCGCGTGTATTCAGCTTCACGCTGCTGGCGGCTTTGCTGACCGGCGTGCTGTTCGGCCTGGCGCCAGTGCTGGGTTTCAAAGCGGCTAGCTCCGGAGACGGATTGAAGGAAACGAGCCGGGGCACAACGGCGAGTTCCGCGGAGCGCCGGTTCCGCGGCTTGCTGGTAATCAGCGAGTTTGCCCTGGCGCTGGTTTTGTTGATCGGCGCGGGATTACTGATCACCAGCTTCCGAAATCTTCTGCGCGGAAATCTGGGCTTCGATGCGGAGCACATCCTTTCGGCGCAATTGTTTCTCTCGACCGTCGAGTATCCGCCGGACAAACCTGAGAAGCGCGTGGCATTCGTAAACGAGGCCATGGAACGAATCAGGCAATTGCCGGGCGTGGAATCGGTGGGCGCGGCGGGCTTCATGCCTTTGAGCGGATTCTGGGGCGAAGCCGATTTCACGGTGCAAGGGCAGCCCGAGCCGGCGCCGGGCCAGAGGCCGAGCGCAAAATCGGATCTGGTTACTCCGGATTATTTTCGGGCTATGGGAATCCCGTTATTGAAGGGCCGTGCTTTCACCGAGCAAGACGGCATGGGCGCGGAGCAAGTTGTGATTATCAATGAAACGCTGGCACGCAAAGAATTCGGCAGCCAAAATCCGATCGGGCGGCAGTTGAACTTAGGCGATTCCAAGAAATCGGATTTGTGGGAAGTGGTTGGCGTGGTGAGCGATATTCATGATTTTGGGCTGGAGGAGCAAGTTCGCGGGAATGTTTTTCGACCGTTTGCACAGGTTACCCTTCCGGTGGTTGCTTTCGTGGTGCGCACGACTGGGAGCCCGTCGAGTTTGACGTCGGCGGTGAAGCAAGCGATCTGGTCGTTACATAAGGATCAGCCGATTTATAAAATCATCGGCGTGGATCAGTTAGCGAACGAATCGCTGGGGCTTCGCCGGGTCAGTTCGGTTTTGCTCGGCGCGTTTTCAGCGCTGGCGCTGTTGCTGGCGGGTCTGGGTATTTACGGCGTGACCGCTTTTTCAGTAGCGCAGCGTACGCATGAAATCGGAGTGCGTATGGCGCTGGGCGCGCAGCCGGACAGCGTGCTGAAAATGGTGATGGGCTACGGGATGAAAATCGTTCTTGCCGGGATGGCCATTGGGCTCGCCTGCGCGTTCGCTCTGGCGCGAGTGGTGGCCAGCCTGCTGTACGGCGTGAAGCCGACGGATGTGATGACGTTCATCTACACTTCATTGCTGCTTGCGTTCATTGCGCTGGTGGCGTGTTACATTCCCGCGCGACGGGCGATGCGCATTGATCCGCTGGCTGCTATCCGCTACGAATAAAACACGCCTGCCCTGCGCGATCTTGCTACGTATACATGATTGCGGCATTACGTAAACCATAGGCATTGTTCGGTCTTGCTAAGGATGCGTCCCATAATCGGACGGGTGCGCGGCATTGGGAATGGGGCGGTCGGGCTAAGAGGTGCGGAAGCATTCGGTTAGCGAGAACCTTTATATGGGCGGGGACATGCTATGAATAGGTGTGACAGGTAGTTGCATATAGTTGGAGGCGCGGATGACCTCGATCTGGCAAGACGTGCGGTACAGCTTGCGGATGATTGCGAAGGCGCCGGGGTTTGCGGCGATTGCGATATTGACGCTGGCGCTGGGTATTGGCGCGAACACCACGATTTTTAGCTGGATCAACTCTGCGCTGCTGAATCCGGTTCCGGGGCTTTCCAGCCCGAACGAAGTGGTGGCGCTGACGCTGAGCAAGCCGGGCGAGAACCCCTTCGCGTTTACATATCCCGATATCCAAGCGATGCGCAACGGGCAACAGAGTTTCACCGGCATCACGGTGTGCAACATTGGTTCGATGAGCCTGACGGGAAAAGGCAAACCGGATCGCGTGTGGGGCATGGTGGCGTCCGCAAATTATTTCGATGTGCTGGGCGTGCGGCCGATTTTGGGGCGCGGGTTTCTGCCGGAAGAGGACGAGAAGCCGGGCGGCGCGCCGGTGGCGGTGATCAGCTACCGGCTGTGGCAAACGCATTTCGGCGGGAATGCGGACGTGCTGGGCCAGCAAGTTGAAATCAACCAGCACCCGTACACGATTGTGGGCGTAACGCCGGCGGTGTTTCAGGGAAGCCAGACGGGCGTGCGAATGGAGATTTGGGTTCCGATCATGATGGTGGACCAAATCGTGCCGCGGAGCGACTTGCTGCATGACCATCACTATTTCTGGCTGTTCGCGTTTGGGCGGTTGAAGCCGGGAGTGCTGCCGGAGAAGGCGCAGGAGGAAATGACGGTGTTGCTGCAGCCGGAGGTGAAGAGTTTCCCGGAGGAGCACAGAGGGCACGACACCGTATCGGTGTATCCGCTGTGGCGCAGCCCGTTTGGATTGAACTTTTTTCTGGCGACGCTGCTGCCGATGCTGATGGCCATCGCGGGACTGGTGCTGCTGCTGGCGTGCGCGAACGTGGCGAATCTGATGCTGGTGCGGTCGGTGGGGCGGCGGCGGGAGATGGCCATTCGCATGTCGCTGGGTGCGAGCCGCTGGCGGCTGGTGCGGCAACTGCTGGTGGAAAGCCTGATGCTGGCGCTGGCCGGAGGCGGGGTGGCGATGCTGATCACCGCGTGGACGGCGGGAACGTTCATGAGATTCATTCCGACGACGGATTTTCCGATCGCGCTGGGCGTGCCGGTGGACCGCGCGGTGCTGCTTGCGGCGTTCGTGATTTCGCTTCTCACCGGAGTGATTTTCGGAATTTTGCCGGCGCTGCGAGCTTCGAGCGAAGCTCCGGTGGCGGTGCTGAAAGAGGATACCGGCACCGCGTCGGGAGGAAAGAAGAAAGCGCGGTTGGCGAGCGGGCTGGTGGTGGCGCAAATTTCGCTGTCACTGCTGCTGCTGATTTGCGCGGGATTGTTCATACGCAGCTTTTTGAGCGCGCAGCAGATTAATCCGGGATTCAATTCGCACAACGTGCTGATCGCTTCCTACGATGTGTTTACTTCGGGATACTCGGACGAAAGAGGCGCGGCGTTCGACCGCCAGTTGGAGGCGAGATTGGAAGCGATGCCGGGGATACAGTCGGTGGCGCTTACGAGCCGCGTGCCGCTGGGATTCGGCGGGTCGTCGAGCGTGAAGCCGGAGGGCTACGTGCCGCAGGCCGACGAATCCATGGAGACGCAGGCGGCCATGATCACGCCGAACTATTTCAAGACGGTGGAAATTCCGATGGTGAAGGGGCGCGACTTTACCATGCAGGACAACATGAGTTCGCAGCGCGTGGCGATTGTGAGCGAAGCGTTTGTGAATCGCTATTGGCCGGGTCAAGAGGGAATCGGGAAGCAAGTGAACTCGGACTTGACGCACGAATGGTTCACGGTGGTGGGAGTGGCGCGCGACAGCAAAGTGGTCAGCCTGAATGAAAAGCCGATGCCGTTCCTTTATTTGCCGCACTACCAGATTAACCTGCTGAATCAGCCGGGCGGCTCGGCGATGAATGTGATTGCGCGAACGACGAGCGATCCGCTGGCGATGGGCAAGACGGTGGAGCAAACGATCCACGAAATGAATGCGGACCTGGTGGTGTTTAATGTGACCACGCTGGAATCGAGCGAGCAAATTTCCAGTTTTCCGCAGCGCATTGCCGGAACATTTGTGGGTGCGTTCGGGCTGCTGGCGCTGGTGCTGGCAGCGGTGGGGATTTACGGGGTCACGGCTTACACCACGCGACAGCGCACACATGAAATCGGCGTGCGCATGGCGTTGGGCGCGAGCAAAGAAGACGTTCTGCGGCTGGTGCTGGGGCACGGGCTGCGGCTGACGTTCGTCGGGGTTGGTCTGGGACTGGCGGCCGCGTTTGCGCTGACGCGCTACTTGCGGAGCATGCTGCTGGGCGTGACGAGCACGGACGCGGTTACGTTTTCGGGCGTGGCGATTTTGCTTTGCGCGGTGGCGCTGCTGGCTTGCTTCATACCCGCGCGGCGGGCGATGCGCGTGGACCCGATGGAAGCGCTGCGGCACGAATAGCGATTCCCAATCTCCAAAACAAATTGTCTTGGAGAATCGACGGGTATAGGCTGTATGTGATGCGTTTGCGATATCCCACACATTCAGAGCGGCGGTGGCCACCGGACTTTCTCTCTGGATGGCCGTCGTGGCGTGCCTTATTAAAGTTCCAATTCAAATTATCGGACTCGGCTCTCCAGGCGGGCTTAATCCCTTAAACAGAAGCCAAAAACTCAGCGCTAGTTCGAAGAGAGCCATGGGCGAGTCGAACCACCACAGGTTCACTACTTTGGCGAAGCTGGGGAAGATGTAAAAAATGAAAGTGCAGGCGACGCACCATGCACTGGAGATCACGCCAAAGGCAGCCAGTGCCCTGGGGATGTAGTTCGACTTGAACCACAAGAAGCTGGCAACTGTGGTTCCCAATGCCCAAAACAGCAAGCCAACGTAGTACGCGTCGTAACCGCTGAAGTACAGCCGCGCCATCGCCGCCAATTGGTCTGGTCCAAACGCATGCAAGTAATCAGTGTCAGTTAAAAGTCGCAGGGCGGTAAAGAGATTGAGCGTCGCCAGGAGCCACGTGAGGGCATGGACCAGCCTGCCGAATGCCGCGAGCAAGGCGAGGTTCTCGCTGACCGGCTTGAGGATCACGTAAAGTGCTGTCAGCAGTACGACAGTGCCCACGCAGTAAGCCATGTCGCCCGCGACGCCGATACGGAATAGGGTTTCGTGTGCCAGGATATTCCGGGCGGTTTCCGCCGGATTGCCACTGACGATAAGGCGGGCGAATATGCCGAAATTGACCGCGACCACGATGGCGAAGGAGATCGGGAAAGCAAGTCCTGCGATCCTTGCAGCCGTCCGTTGTGACTTGTCGATAGTGCTGCTCGCCATTTCGTATCCTCCTACGACCAACAGAACGTGCGCCTTGTCCAGAGCAAGGACCGAAGCAGGTGACGGAAAGAATCTGAGCCTTTCTGCTCTGCGGTCGTTTGAGCAGGACGGTGATACCCTAGCACAAATTTGCGTAACTCCTGACAAACGCGCGAACCGGGATTGAATTTCTGCTGAGACCTGCCATGCTTTACAATTCCGCTGTTAGAACGGACCTTGAGGAGAATCGGCGTGAACAATCTCGAACGCTTGTTACAGCGTAACAAAGAATTTGCCGCGCAGCAGACTGCCGGGGGCACACTTATGCCTTCGCTTTCGCGGGCGATGCCCAACGTGAAGGCGATCATCATCGGTTGTGCTGACATGCGTGCCGATCCGGCTCATGTCCTTGGAATTAAACCGGGCGAGGCCGTCGTGTTGCGCAATATCGGCGGACGAATCACACCGGGGGCGCTGGAGCAGTTGGGCCTACTGGGGCGAATCGGTGAAGTGGCCGGAGAGATTCCTGGAGGCGGCGGGGAGTTTCACCTGGTTGTGCTTCAGCACACCGATTGCGGCATCGCTCGCCTTGCCGGCGACCCCGGCAAGCTGGCGCACTATTTTCAAATACAGGAAAACGAACTCAAGACAAAAGCAGTCAGCGATCCGCGCGCGGCGGTTGCCGTGGACGTTGCTGCGCTCCGGGCGATTCCCGCACTGCCGGGCGCGTGGTTTATATCAGGCCTGGTGTACGACGTGGCGACCGGACTTGTTGAGGTCGTCGTGCCGCCGGCGCCGATTCGTACGGCGTAAAGCTCCTGATTAACGCGCTAACCGCATATTTGGAGCAATGGTACGGGACTTGTCCGGTTATCCGACTTACCAGGAGTTAGCCGGAAGTAGCCTAGCGAACCGGGGTTAGAAATAGCGGCTCGGAGGCGAATACGATGCTGACTGAAGGCATCAGTTGCACATTCCCTAGCCGAGACGATACTTTGTATTTCCTGTTAAACGCCGCACAGTTAAGCGCCATTATTCGACAAAGATCGAATGAAAGCGCTCAACAGGCGTCTTTACCGTCGCCGTACTCCAAAGAGACTCCCGACTTCGGTGATATTCAATTTGGAAGCCGGTCGGCAACTTTCGCCACCCCAGCTTGTGCGCAGACTTCATCCTTGTCTCCGCCGGGAGCCCCTCCCACACCGAGAGCGCCGACGATGGCATTTTTCGACTTGAACGCCACTGCGCCCGGAAGCGCCATAACATTGCGCATCGTTGCGAGCCGCGGCGCAAAGGGACTGGTCTTCACCAGATCGAAAAACTTGCCAGACGTATCAAAATCGAATATAGGCCCCAACGTGACCACCGTGTACGCCTTGTCGAAACTCGATTCTGAAGTATGGATGGTGGCTCCATCGCCGCGAAGCGCTACCTGCGGCACTCCATCCATGTCCACGACCGTTGCGGTCACAAAATATCCGTGTTGGGCACACACGCGAACAGCCTCAGTCGCGGCCTCAAGCGCAAGACTAAGTGGCAAAACGTAGTGATAGGCAGTTGTTTGCGACGGTTGTGAGGACGAGACCCCGGTTGACGGGGCCGCCTGCACTTGGGCGCAGACCGTACTCGGAGTTGCCAACCCGGCCAGCAAGGAGACGAATAGGAGATGCAAGAGTGGATGCTTCATGAAAATACTCTTCCAACTGCCAGTGGTCTGGATGTTGTCGGCGCGCGAGGCTATTTCCAAAGTCATGTGAGTTCTCCTTAGAGAATTTATGCGTTGCGATTCTCTGATCGATTCT
>JBEKSN010000116.1:0-11718 GCA_049517055.1 Candidatus Acidiferrales bacterium
TCCTGCAGCCGCGCGTAGCTCTTTTCGCCCAGCACTTCCGTTTCGTTTGGGTTCACTGGAATGACGCGGTACCCGGCGGATTGCAGATATTGGGCCACGCCAAAGCTCGCGCGCGTGCGCCGGTTCGAAAGGCCCACGACGGCAATCGTGACGTCAGAATCTGAGTGATGGCATCGGACTGGGAGATGCTGGAGCGCTCGAGCTTGGAATCTGGATTCAAAGCGGAACTCGCCTTATCCACGGGGTCAACCATCAAATTCCCTGAGTGTCTCCCTCAATAATGGTGCGTGCGTGCGCTGCCGACCTGAGCGGGAGGGATGCGCGCACTTCTGCAAGGGCGCGCAGGAATTTCTCGTTTTCCTCATGAGTGCCTACGGTCACGCGGAGCGCCGTGGGAAAACCCATCCAGCGCATGGGCCTCACGATCACGCCGTGCTTCAGCAATTCCTCCACAAGAGGCTCAGTGTCCGTCCCAAATATCACCAGGAGAAAATTTGCCACCGAAGGTACGAATTTAATTTTCAGGCTATGGAGCCCGGATGCCAGCTGCGCAAGTCCTGCGCGATTCGATTCGACGGAACGGCGAACGTGTTCCGTATCGTCCAAAGCAGCTAAGGCTGCCGCCTGAGCTACGCCAGAGGTGTTAAAAGGACCACGAATTTTGTTCATTTCCGCGAGGAGGGCTGCGGGGCCGATGCCATAACCAATGCGGAGTCCCGCCAGACCGTACACTTTGGAGAAGGTGCGCAAGACGATTAGATTGCGGCCGCCGCGAACAACGTCTATCGAGCGCGAATAGTTGGGATCGTCCACGTAATCATAGTAAGCCTCGTCGAGCACGACGAGAATATGCTCCGGAACGCGCGCGAGAAACGTATCGAGATTGTCGGCGCTGAACATCGTTCCAGTGGGATTATTCGGGTTGGCCAGAAAAATGAGCTTGGTTTCCTCGGGTAGGTCGCGCGCGATCGCTTCCAGGTCAAATTGATAGTCGCGCATGGGAACATCCAGAAAGCTAGCTCCGGTAGCGCGAATAGCGATGTAATAAAGCGGGAAAGATCCGTAGGAAGTGACCCCGCAGTCGCCTGGAACTAATGCTATCCGCGCGGAAAGATCGATCAATTCGGTGGAGCCGCCGCCGAGGATGATACTTTCTACAGGAATCCCGTGCTTTTTCGCCAGGGCTTCGCGCAAGTAAAATCCACTGCCGTCCGGATAGCGATTAGAGGCCGCGAGCGCTTTTTGCGCAGCTGCAATCGCAAGCGGAGAAGCGCCAAGCGGATTTTCGTTGGACGCGAGCTTGATAGCGTGCATGTTCAATTCGCGTTCAACCTCCTCAATCGGTTTTCCGGGCACGTAGGGCGCAAGTTCGCGTATATACGGGGGGACGAGTTCGTGAGTGAAATCGGTCATGCGTGGGAGGGCCTCAATTGTATTTCTCCGGACGCGGAGGCTGTCCGTGCCTTGAATGTTTGTCGTTCGGGCGCCGTTCGATACGGTTCCGCAACGTCGGGGTTGCTCTCCGCGGCTTGGAAGCGACTCGGCCTGGTGACACTGACTGGTTCCGTGTTCCGTTACCCACTGCCTGCGCAATTGCGGGCGCGGCATGCTGCGCCGCTACGATTGGCCTTTTTGCTTTGCCGCTCGGTTTTGGTTTCGGAGTGAAAGGGCGGCGCTTTACGCGCATGCGGCGCGGAGTTAGGACCCCCGGTTTCGGCTGCACGGAGCGCAATAGAGTTGCCACCTCGGCATCGGAAAGCGCGCGATGGCGCCCGGGAGCGAGCGACTCGAGCACCAGATTTCCGATTGCGATGCGTTTAGTCTTTTCGACGGCGTGGCCAGTCTGGAAAAGACGGTTGCGCAAGGCGTCGCTTCGCGTTTCGGAAAGGGTCACTTCATACCAAGGAGCATCCTTGCCCTTGATGCGCACGATGTGCGCTCCCGTGGCACGCGCCAGGTTTTCGATTTCTTCAAAGGTGAGGAGGGTTTTCAGCTTCAGGTTATAGGTCTGCGGCAGATTCGCCTTCAACATCAGGTTTGCCAAATCCCCATCGTTAGTCAGAAAAACGAGGCCCATGGCGTGATACTCAAGGCGTCCCACGGGAAATACGCGCTGGGTAACCCCGTGCAGCAGGTCGCTGAGAGCCCGGCGCCCTTCCGGATCACTCATGGTTGAAACAATTTCCGGAGGCTTATTCAAAAGAAGATAAATTCGATCCCTCTCGGGGCGCAGGAGCCTTCCGTTTACCTTAATGTGATCGCGCGATTCATCGGCCTTCGAGCCCATCTCTGTCACGGTGTGTCCGTTAACGGTAACCATTCCGGAGGAAATGAGTTCCTCCGCGTGCCTCCTGGAGGCAATTCCCGCACGCGCGATGATTTTTTGGAGTCTTTCGAGCATGGAATTCTATGTGAGCCGAGCATACAGATTAGCACGGAACAGGAAATTCAGCGGTGAAGCTAGCGGCTGCAATCTTCGATAATTTTAAAATGCATTGTCGCGGCTACCGGAATATCAGCGAGTGTCAGTTGAATTCGCCGGCTAAATTCCCTGCTCGGATGAACCTTTGCCGGCAGACGCCACCGCTGCACGCGCGTTGTCGGTTCCGTCTGCGGAACTTTCGGTGCCATTGGCTTTCGGTACCGTCGGCGCCTCTGTTGTGCTAGCGTTTACTCCTTCAGCATTCAGCGCGGGTCCAGTGGACGCTGCGGGTGCAACAGCGGAGTCTTCGGGTTCGGTGGGCGCGATGCCGGTGTCGTCACCCAGGGCGGCCTGCGCGAGGGCTTCAAACTCTTTCAGGCTGGGAAGTTCGTCCAGGTCGAAAAGACCGAAGCGCATCAAAAACTGCTTTGAAGTGCGATAGAGAATCGGCCTGCCGATCACTTCCTTGCGACCGGCGGTGGTGATCAGGCGCTTTTCAAGGAGCGTCTTGATCACGCCGCCTACATTCACGCCGCGGATTTCATTTATCTCGGGAATCGTGGCCGGCTGTTTGTAAGCGATGACCGCGAGAGTTTCGAGCGCGGGCATGGTGAGCCGCAGCGGGGGCTGCAAGCTCTTGATGAATTTCCGGACTGCGTCGTGATGCTGCGCTTTGGTGTAAAACTTCCAGCCGCCGGCGACTTTGCGCACTTCGATGCCGCGGTCGTCAGTTTGATATGCAGCGACAAGAAGGTCCAGTCCGGCGCGGGCTTCGGATTTTTCAACTGCGAGCGCCTTGGCGATCTGGTCGAGCGTGGCGGGCTCGTCCGCTGCGTAAATAATGGCTTCCAGTGAGGCTTGGAGTTCTTGTGGCGTCATGGTCACAGATATTGCTCCTCGATTTGTGACATGGCATCGGGCCCGGCGAAAACCGCGTCGAACATTTTGTGTTTGCGCAAGCGGATGTCGGAAAACAGCTCCGATTGCACCAGCATGGCCGCCTGCATGCGCACCATCTCCAGGACCGCGAGCAACGCAACGATCATCGCATTGCGCGTTTCGCAGGTTTCAAAGAAATCGATGAGCGAAATGGGCTCATCGTTTCCGGCTAGGCGCTGACGCAGACGGTCCATCATTTGTGCAATTGTGACCGTCTCATGATGCAATTCAAATTTCTTAACATCTTTCTTGCGCTCGAGAATTTGTTGGAACGTCTTCACCAGGTCCACGAGCGAAATCACCAATTCGCCCTGGACTTCATCGCCGGCGTACAACGAGCGGTCAGGATGCGACCAGACGTGATCCTCGACTTGCTGTTTCTGATACAGAAGTTGGGCGGCATTCTTGAACTTTTCGTGTTCGAGGAGCCGGTGCACCAGTTCGTCGCGCGGGTCCTGCTCTTCCGGCCCGGCCAGCGGATCGGGAGGCAGCAGCATTTTCGACTTGATGTGAATCAGCGACGCCGCCATATAAATGAAATCGGCGGAAACGTTGACGTCGAGTTTTTCCAACTGATGAAGATAATCGAGATATTGCTCGGTGACTTTTGCGATCGGAATATTGTGGATGTCCATCTCCTGCTTGCGAATTAAATCGAGCAGAAGATCGAGCGGGCCTTCGTACACCGGCAAATTAATGCGATAGGGCGATGCCATTCCACCTGCCTTAGTCGAACATCAAGATAAAAGCAGATCCCTCGCTGCGCTCGGGATGACAGTGCTCTTTAACTACCGCGTGGCGCGTCCCCTGCGGCTGCTGAGGGCCGCTCTCGCGCATCTTCCCATTTGAAGATGGCGTTGCGCACGCGCTTCATGGTGCGCTTGGCGGCTTTGCGCGCCTCGTCCGATCCGGCATCGAGGATATCCCAAACCTGCTGCGGATGCGCCTCAAATTCTTTGCGGCGTGTCTGAACCGGCTCGATCCATTTGATGAGGCTATCGGCCATGGCGTTTTTGCATTCCACGCAACCGATGCCTGCCGTGCGGCAGCCTTGATCGGCCCACGCGATGGTGTCGCGCGGCGAAAATAATTTATGATACGCGAACACGGGACAGACTTCCGGGCGGCCTGGATCAGTGCGACGCACGCGTTGCGGGTCGGTCATCATGTGCTTTAGGACTTTCGTGCGAATTTCGGCGGGTGGATCGCTCAGCCAGATGGCGTTGCCGTAGCTTTTTGCCATACGGCGGCCGTCGAGGCCGGGAAGGCGCGGCGTTTCCGTGGGCAGGTAGGCCGGTTCCTGCAAGACTGAGTGCATGGAGAAGAACTTCTGATTTCGTTGTCCTACTTCTTCGAGAAAATTCGAATAGCCGATTTCACTTGCGCGTCGGCTAAAGATCCACGGGTTCCGGGTGAGGATTTCTTCCGCAGACGCTGCAAGGTCTTGCAGATATGGCGGAAGGGGTATGATTTTCTTCAGTTCACGCAGACGTTCCAGATTGTCGGCGTGGAACAAATCCTTGTTCACCTCAAAACCGAAGTGGGCGTTGAAGCGGCGGACAATTTCGCGGGTAAGCTCGACGTGGGGGGCTTGGTCTTCACCGACGGGGACAAGCAATTCTTGCTTGGGTTCGCCGTACATGACGATGTCGGCGGATTGCAAAAGCGGATAGCCGAGGAAACCGTAAGTACCGAGGTCGCGGTCCTTGAGATTCTCGATCTGTTCTTTGTAGGTTGGGACGCGCTCGAGCCAGCTTAGCGGCGTAATCATGGAAAGCAGGACGTGCAGTTCGGCGTGTTCGAGCACCTGCGATTGGACGAACAGCGTGGACTTCGCGGGATCAAGCCCGACCGCGAGCCAATCCATTGCGACTTGCAAAGTGTTTTCTGCTATGGACGAGGTGTCTTCGTAATGTGTGGTCAGCGCGTGCCAGTCGGCGACGAAGAAAAAACATTCGTATTCTTCCTGAAGCTTCAGCCAATTCGAGAGGGCTCCGAAAAAATGGCCGAGATGAAGGCGGCCGGTAGGACGCATACCGCTGAGGACTCGTTTCTTAAGGTTAGCCAACCTGGTGAGCTCCTGCGGCGCGAGATCCGGCGCTAGCGGGCGCGTTGCGCAACAAATCGCGTGCGATCACGATTCGTTGCATTTCGCTGGTGCCCTCGTAAATCGTGAGCACGCGAGCATCGCGATAATAGCGCTCGACGTCGGTCTCGCGCGAGTAACCCACGCTGCCATGGATTTGCACGGCGCGGTAGGCGACCCGATTGGCCATTTCGCTGGCATACAATTTCGCGCGCGAGGCAGACGAACCCGGTCGGCGAGAGCCCGGTTGGCGCGATTGTTTATCGCGCATGAAGGCGGCGTAATGCGTGAGGGCTCGAGCGGCTTCGATCTCGGTTTGCATGTCCGCAAGCATCCACTGGATGGCTTGATATTCCGCGATGGGTTTCCCGAACGTGCGGCGCTGTTTGGCATAACTCGCAGCCGCTTCCATGGCACCTTGCGCCAGGCCGACGGACTGAGCGGCGATGCCCACGCGGCCTCCATCGAGCGATTCGAGAGCAATCCTCAAACCCTGGCCTTCTTCGCCCAGGCGGTTTTCGACTGGAACCCGGCAATTATCAAAAACGATTTCCGCCGAGCGTGAAAGGTGCAGGCCCATTTTTTCCTCGTAGCGGGCGATGCGAAATCCGGGAAATGTTGGCTCGACCACAAATGCGGTGACTCCATGCGCGCCAGCATCCGGGTCAGTCTTGGCGAAAACCAGATACACGCCGGACACGCCACCGTTGGTGACCCATGCTTTGGTGCCGTTTAAAACATAAGAGGCGCCGTCACGTACCGCGCGGGTTTGTATTCCGGCGGCGTCCGAGCCAGCCTGCGGCTCGGTGAGGCAAAATGCGCCCAGAATTTCGCCGCGCGAAAGACGCGTGAGATATTTCTTCTTCTGCGCTTCGCTGCCCACTTTCCAGATGGGCACGCCGACCACCGAATTTGTAACGCTAAGCGCGACCGCCGTTGATGCGCACACCCGCGCGACTTCCTCAAGCATCAGGGCGTAGCTGATGGTGTCGGTTCCCGCACCGCCCCACTCTTCTGGCACGAGCATGCCGCAGCAGCCGAGTTCGCCGAGTTTGCGAAGCTGTTCGGCCGGAAATTTCTCATCGCGCTCGTACTCGCGCAGGATGGGACGCATTTCCGTCTCCATAAACCGGCGGACGGTGTCCCGAATCAAAATTTGGTCGCTGCTGAGTGAAAAATCCATGGAGAAAGTGCCGAGGTGATGCTAGCACAACCGCGCGGCACACCGAAATGCTGCGTCCAAATTCGTGCTGCGCTGCTACGACACAGGAACGCGACTGGCGTTCACTTCGGAGGCGCGGGAGGTGGAGGAGGTTTGAGGTTGGCGCTGAGTTTCGATTTATGTGCGGCCTTGACCGTCACTTTGACCTCTTGAGTCACTAGGCCGTTCGCCGAGATGGCAACTTTGTACGCGCCTGCAGGCAGGTTTTCCACGTTGAATTGACCGTTCACGTCGGTCGATACGCTGGCGGTGAAGCCGGTCTGGACGTTGGACACGCTGATACGCGCGCCTGCCAGCGGGCCTGCATGCTTCTCGGTAACAGTGCCAATGATCGAACCGCCAGGTGTTTGAGCCAAGGAGAGCGGCGCGAGAGCGCACATAAAACATAGAAAGAGCCCAAACCGGGTAAAAGGCGTCGTTCGGCGCCACAAACCTCGCGAGAACATAAATGGATGCGGGAAATTCATTGCGGGCTCTCCTATAGCTTCAACAATTCGCGCAACCGTCTCGTTTGATTGCGAGAAACGGGGATTTCGCTGGCACGCTTATCGTTCATCTTCAGCATGTAACTTGACTTGAACCACGGCACAACTTCCTTGATGTGATTGATATTCACCAGATAGGAGCGGTGCGGGCGCCAAAAACGGTCGGAATCGAGAGAGGCGGATAGTTCTTCAATAGTGCGATAGTTTGATACGCCTTCGAAGTCGCGGGCGAAAATGGTGATCGTTCCGTCCTGGATGGCAGCGTAGATCATGTCTTCAGCATCCACCAGGAACATGCGCGCTTGCGATTTCACGAGCAGCTTTACGGGTTGCGAGGCCTTTGGAGGCGGCGCGGACAACTGGCCGACCAGGCTTTCGAGCCGTTCGACCGGCGAGGTGTGGGCTTCCACCATTTTTTTCGCGCGCTGAATGGCTTTCGCGATGCGGGCCTTGTCGAAAGGCTTCAGGACGTAATCGACGGCGTTCACCTCGAAAGCCTGGATGGCATAATTGTCGTAGGCGGTAGCAAACACAATTTGCGGAATGCGGAGTTTGCGCTCGACTAGTTTTTTGATCACGCCGAAGCCGTCGAGGCCAGGCATCTGAACATCGAGAAAAACGAGGTCGGGGTCGTGCTCCTTGATAAGCGCGACAGCTTCTAGCCCGTTTTTCCCCTGGCCTACGACGTTTATTTCGGGAAAACCTTTCAGGAGGTAGATAAGCTCGTCGCGCGCGGGGCGCTCGTCATCTACGATGAGGGTATTGATGGGCATGGTTCGCTGCGCCAGTATATGCAACCGGAACAAGCGCGGCAACAAAACGCGACATCGCGAGACGAGGAAACTGCGTCGCTGTAGAATGGCGAGGCCGTGACTTCACTAGGGGAGATTGCGTGGCTAAGAGAAAAACGTTAGCGAAGATTCTGAGCAGCAAAGTGATGTTCAAGGGACGCGTGTTCGGCGTGCGCCGCGAGAGCGTGGTGGAACCCGGAGGAGTGGAGGCGACGAGGGAAATCGTGACGCATCCGGGTTCGGTGGTTGTCCTGCCGGTGTTTCCGGATGGGCGCATCCTGATGATCCGGCAATACCGGCATGCCGTGGGCCAATACCTATGGGAACTTGTGGCGGGCAGCAAAGATCGTGGCGAGAGTTTTCAAAAAGGGGCGCATCGCGAATTGCTGGAAGAAACCGGATACCGGGCTCGGAGGATGCGGAAACTGCTCGACTTGTTTCCTACGCCGGGATTTGTCAGCGAGAACATGGTGATTTTTCTGGCGGAGGGGTTGAAATTGGGGAAGGCGCAGCCCGAAGCGGACGAGAAAATCGAGATGCGGATTTTTAGTTTGGGCGAAATCGAAGATTGGATTCGTGCAGGGAGAATTCGCGATGCGAAGTCGGTGGCAGGAATTTTGTATTACGCGCATTCTGCGCGGAGAAAACGACCTTAAGGAAGTAGCATCGCCCATACCTTAGACAACTCCCGCTACACTCCAAACCGACTGGCCTTCCGGACAAGTGGCGATTAGGTACAGAAATTGCGGGCTGACCCGTCGGTCTGTCATTGGCTGCTAAGCTTGTATCGAGGCGGAGGTCATATGCCAGACCCGGGAATTTATAAAAAGCTTTATCAGATTGTGAAATGGTCTACCCTTGTGGCGCTTGTTGTGACGCTGATTCTAGTTTTACGCAAATCCCCGCCCCCGAATATTCCATACGACGCAAATGCCGGGGCCAGAGCAGAGCACAAATTCCAAGCGGCGGACCAAGCGAAAGCGGCGGGCCAGCCCAGCCAAGTTCAGCTCGATCGCAGCGAGCTCAATTCTTATTTGGCGCAGAATTTGCAACTCGAAGGCCAGCCGGCCACGAGCGCGGGGGCACCACCCGCTCCGAGCAGCGGTGGCGTCCAATTCCCCGCGGTTAGCGCTGGCGCTCCCAATGCCGATCCGGCCGCAGCGGCGCTATCAGGCGGCGATCAAGCGACTCTGGACCAAGTGCAATCCACGGTGAAGGACGTCAAAATCGATATGGATGGGGACCTGGTGAAGGCTTACGTGATTTTCGATTATCACGGAAAGGATTTATCGCTCGAACTCGACGGCCATCTGACTTCGGACAACGGCTATATAAAATTTGAGCCGGTGGCCGGGAAACTTGGGTCGCTTCCGCTGCCGCAATCCACTCTGCAAGCGGCTGTGGACAAAATGATGGCGTCTCCTGAAAATCGCGAAAAGCTAAAATTGCCCGCGGACATCAGCGACATTCAGATCCAGGATGGCCAAGCTGTGGTGAAGTACAAATAGCGCAGCGCACTACCTAGAAATCAGTTTGATGGATTCCGGCCGCGTATTGCTATCAGCGTGGCCTGAGCCTGCTGCGCGATCTGCAGCGACGTCCCATTCGCTCCATGGGCGAAGCGGGCTACATCGACCGCATCGTCCGCGTTGCCCATCAAAAAAAGCGCGCGCAGAGCTTCCCATACCATGCTCTCGCTCGGCAAAAGCGAAAGAATCGGCTGGCCCGCGGTTACACTCGATCCGTCTGCAGTAAGCCAGCGGCCCACCGTGCCGGGAACGTTCGATCGCACTTCCCGCTTCCCCGCTGATGATTCGACGTGCGCCACCATCGTTCCAGGATTGACCACATCTCCGGGCTTCAGCCGAGTATCAAGCTTTCCTTCGACCGGCGAGCTAAGTTCGGACGGCCGGAGCATGGCGACGATTTGCGCGTGGCCGGAATCGTCCTTGAAACGAACCAGGGAGAGCGCTGCGTTACGCTGGACCATCGGGTTAGGGTCGCTGAGAAGCTGCAAAAGCGTGTGATGAAAGTCCTCAGATGAATTGTCCTGGCCCATTACCCAGGCATCGGTGACGCGGATCTCCTCCACCGGATCGCTCGCGAGCTGAATGATTTGGGGATACCACTTGCGGACGGAGGGGTCGCGAGTTTCCATGCGCGTCTCGAGTTGAGCCAGCGCGTGCTGGATGTCGCGCGGGTGCGAGTGGTCTGCCAGCGCTTTCGAAACCTGCTGATCGTTTAACGGACGTCCGAACCAGGTGGCGTTCCAAAACAAGAACGGCATGAGCACAAACAGCAGCGCTATGGCGAGGATTCCGAAAGCCCAGCGGCCGCCGAATGAAGATTGTGTTTTTGTGTCTTCTGCCATTCGATAAACAGTTTACAGCAACGCGTGCAGCAGAGGCAGGCCGATCTGGGATACCGCCGGCGCGCCGATGGGCGTGTAAGCGATGTACAAGAGCCAATAAACGATAACGCCTGTGATTGAAACGTAGAGCCATATCGGATAAGTCCAATGCGCGATGCGGCGATGGCTGCTGAATCGCTCGCTTAAAGCGTAGGCGAGCGTGATGATCACGAGCGGCAGCGTGGTTATCGCTAGAATGGTGTGCGAAACGAGCAGAGTAAAATACACCGGCCGGATCCAGCCCTGGCCCCCAAAGCGAATTAGGCCCGCGTGCACGTGGAAGTAAACGTAAAAGCCCAGGAAAGTTATCGAGCAGAAGAACGCGCACAGCATTGCGGCGCGGTGCCAACGAATTTTTCCGTTGCGAATGAAGGCAAAGCCAATGAGCAGAAAGAAAGTGCAAACCGCGTTCAGCGTGGCGTTCACTGCCGGAAGAGACGAGAGCGGAATAATTGTCATGGGCGCACGATTTTGTTTTCAGGCGCCTTTAGCTGTCCTGAGGCTTAGCTGCCGGAGCAGGAGCGGGTTTCGCCGCCGGTTTAGGCGCAGGCGGAGGCTCCGGATAACCCGGCTCCACAGCAGCAAGTGGATGGGAAGCCTGCAGCGGCGGTGCGGCAGCCGGAGAGGTTGCGGGGACCGAAGCGGCACTCTTTGCAACTGCTGTGGCAGGCGCAGCCGCGGGCGATTTCGGCGCTGGCTGGGCGGCGGGTTTGGCACGGAAAAATGGAAGCACTCCCGCTTGATACACCATCACTAGAATCATAAGGCTGAAGATTCCGCCCATCATCAAGCAGATGGCCAGCAACATGATGCCGTCGATTCCGCTGGTAAGCAGACCGCTGGTAATCTCCCAGATGATGCCGATAAGAGCTAAGGCAACAAACAGCGCGCATATGACGCAAAGCTCGATCCAATTTGCTTTGGGTGTGGTGGTTTCGGTCCCCATGGTTGTCGTAGTCATCGGCCCATTTTATCGAAAATCATCCACGCAAGCAGAAGCGGGATGTGAATGACGGTGGCATGCATAAGCCATTTCGCACGGACATTGGTGCGCGCGCGGTTGGCCCACAGCGAAACTTGCAGCAAAATCATCCCCAGTACCAGCGCTCCGAAGAAATAACGAATCCCGGCCATTCCCATCACCGAGGGAAGCAAGCTTACGGGCACTAGGATTGCGGAAAAACTGACAATCACGTTGAACGTGGCGTCACCCTTGCGGTCCACGACCGGTAACATTTGAATTCCGGCCCGAGCGTAATCTTCGCGGTACATCCAGGCGATGGCCATGAAGTGCGGAAACTGCCACACGAACAAAATGGCGAAGAGAATCCAGCCGCCTTCGGAAAGCGAGCCCCGGGCAGCA
>JBEKSN010000117.1:0-11677 GCA_049517055.1 Candidatus Acidiferrales bacterium
TTCCTCGTCTGAGCGAAGTCCATGTGAGCGCTGGCGTTTTATTTTTTGCTTTCCTCGTCTCAATTCTTACGGGCCTGCTCTTCGGCCTGGCCCCGGCGCTGCAATCTGCGAATCCGAATCAGGTTGAGAACCTTCGCGAAGGCAGCCGCGGCTCTGGTTCCGGCAAACGGCACACGCGCCTCTCGCGCGTGCTCGTAGTCTCAGAGGTAGCGTTGTCTCTCATATTGCTCGCAGGCGCCGGACTTCTTCTTCGCAGCTTCTGGCATGTGTTGGAGGTGCGTCCCGGCTTTAATCCGAGCCACGTCACCACTGCGCAGATTTGGATTCCAGTTCCGAATAACCCGAACACCGATCCTTACCGTGCTACGGACAAGCGGGCTGCTTTTCTGATGGAAATCCTCCGCCGCGTCTCTGCTTTTCCGGGCGTGGAGGGAGCTGCGATCGGCAGCACGAACAGCCTGCCCCTGGAACAAGCTCGAAACCAATACCCGTTCACTATTCAAGGGCGTCCGACGGATTCGGAACGCGCGCCGATTTCGGAATTCGCTACCGTCACTCCCGAATACTTCCACGTACTGCAAATCCCGCTGCTTGCCGGCAGAAATTTCGCTGAATCTGACGCCGACAAAGCTCAGCCGGTTGTGTTGATAGATCAAACTATCCAGCGGCGATACTGGCCCGATGAGGATCCACTTGGAAAACAACTTAAAATCGGTCCGGCGAACCAGCAGAACCGTTGGCTTACAATCGTCGGCGTAGTAGGTGACACGAAATCGGACGGTTTCGACGCTCCAACGGCCCCGCACATATATTTGCCCGTCCGTCAAAGCCCTGGCTATGCGTCTGTAATTTATCTGCGCAGTGGAGCCAACCCGGAAAGTCTCGGCGAAGCTATCCGCCATGAAGTCCAATCTCTTGATCCCAACATTCCCGTCTTCAGCGTGCGGACGATGGATGAAGTCATCGCCAGATCGATGGCCGAGCGCCGCTTCGCCCTTCAACTTCTCGGCGCCTTTGCGACGGTGGCGCTTCTGCTTGCCGCTATCGGCATCTACGGCGTGATGGCGTATTCCTTCAGCCAGCGCACGCACGAGATCGGTATCCGCATCGCACTTGGTGCCCAGCGCATGGACATTCTGCGCTTGGTCGTGGGTGAGGGCATGCGGCTTGTTCTAATCGGCCTTGCCTCCGGACTTGTTGGAGCCGCGGTCCTTACTCGATTCGTCCGTACCATGCTGTTCGATGTGAGTCCCGCTGACCCACTTACCTTTGCCGCCATCTCCGGCATTCTCGCCGGCGTTGCGTTTTTCGCCTGCTACATCCCCGCCCGGCACGCGACTCGTGTGGAACCGCTCGTAGCTCTGCGCGAAGAATAAAATATTGTCGCCCTGCGTAGACGCGGCCAATTTGGACCTGCCGTGCTCCGTAATCCGGCTTCCCGCCGGACATGGACTTGAAAACCCGTATGCTATAATCCGTTCTGCGCAACAATAAAAGGCCTCGCTAACGCGCCGGAGCAGCCCTAATGCCCATCCCGAAAACCCAAAAGATATGGCATAACGGAAAGTTTATCGAGTGGGACGACGCTAACATTCACGTCCTTTCGCACGTCGTCAGCTACGGCTCCGCGGTTTTCGAAGGCATTCGCTGCTACGACACTAAGCAAGGCCCCGCCATTTTTCGCCTTCGCGATCACATCCAACGCCTGTTGAATTCGGCCTACATCTACCGCATGGAAGTTCCATTCACCCTCGACGAACTCTGCGCTGCGAATCTCGATCTCGTCCGCGTGAACAACATCAGCGAGTGCTACCTGCGGCCGATTGTTATGCGCGGTTACGGCGAAGCGGGCGTGGACCCCAAAGGCTGTCCTATCGAGGTCTATCTCGCTTGCTGGAACTGGGGAAAATATCTCGGTGAAGAAGCGCACCGCAGCGGAGTGGATGTGTGCATCAGCTCCTGGAATCGTCCCGCGCCCAATACCTTGCCGCAAATGGCTAAGGCCGCCGCGAATTACATGAACTCCCAGCTCATCCGTATGGAAGCGCGCGCGAACGGCTACGTGGAAGGCATCGCGCTCGACGTGCATGGCCACGTTAGCGAGGGTTCCGGCGAAAACATTTTCCTGGTAATGGACGGCACGCTGGTCACTCCGCCGCTTTCCAATTCTGCATTGCCCGGAATCACTCGCCACTCGATACTTACGATTTGCCGCGATCTGAATATTCCCGTCGCCGAGCAAATTATTCCTCGCGAAATGCTCTATATCGCCGAGGAGGTTTTCTTCTGCGGCACTGCCGTGGAGATCACACCGATTCGCTCGATTGACCGGATCAAAATTGGCATAGGCTCGCGTGGTCCGCTCACCAAGCGTATTCAGGACGAATTCTTCGCGCTTACCGGCGGGGTCAAGCCCGACCGTCATCACTGGCTATCGCCGGTCAACGTTACCGCCAGCGCCGGCGTCGCCATCCGCACCTAGTGTCGCCGGTCAAAGATTGCCGCACGCAAGTCATCCGGCACCCGCGCATTAATCCCTGGCAATTCTAGACGGTCGATTCCTGACCCCTATCTGTCAACTCGCTTTCTCCCGGCGAATTCAGTAAAATCGCGCGCGGCCCTGCAAATTCTGTTCGAGCCGAGCGCACTGGGAGGAATTCTCTGTATAGCTTGCCTCAGAAGCTTCTCGCGGAGTTCCTCGGCACATTTGCGCTGATTTTCTTCAGCATCGGCGCGATTTGCGCCGATCAATATCTCCGCGCCGCCGGCCAGCCTTCCATTGGCATTCTCGGTATCGCCATCGCCTACGGTCTCACGTATGCAATTATGGTTAGCGCTGTGGCCCACATTTCCGGCGGTCATTTGAATCCCGCAGTCACCGTCGGCTTTTGGGTCACCCGACGCCTCAGCACCTTGCAGGCTCTTTTCTACTGGATCGCGCAGCTTCTCGGCGCCGTCGCAGCCACCTACGTTCTCATCGCCATCGTCCCGGACACCATTTGGAGTTCTGCGGGAAGAGGCATCATGCTTCTGGCGCCGGACTTCACGCGCCTGCACGCCATGCTGCTCGAAAGTGTGATGACGTTCTTTCTCGTCTTCGTCGTGTTCGCCACCTTCGTTGACGCCAGAGGCGCGCTTAACAGAACGTCCTCCTTTGCCGTTGGCCTCACGGTCACCGTGGGCGTGCTTTTCGGCGGTCCTTTCACCGGCGCCGCGATCAATCCGGCGCGCGCCTTTGGGCCGGCTCTTGCGGCCCGCTACTGGGCCAATCAAGGAGTCTATTGGGTAGGGCCGCTCTTGGGCGGCGTCCTTGCTGCCGTGATTTACGACCGCCTCTTTCTAGCCGACCAGCCCCCCGTTTAAAGCCGAATTTGCCCCGTTAGGTAACCCCGACGCGATACCTGACCTAAAGTACAGGTTGGCAGTTTAGAAATGCCTCTCCGGGGTTTTCTTGCTACCCCCTGATGCGCGTGCTAGCGTGGTTTGAAGCTCCACAGCCGAGGACTTTCGCTATGGCCATCAGCATTGATGATTTATTGCGCCGCGCGGTAGAAAACAGAGCGTCCGACTTGCATCTCAAAGTCGGTAACCATCCCTACTTGCGTGTGGACGGTATCCTGAACGGGCTCACCGACGTGCCGCGCATCACTCCCGAAGAAATGCTCTCGATGGCTTTCAGCATGATGACCAACCGGCAAAAGCAGAAATTCAAGGAAACCGCCGAGCTGGACATGGCTTACGGCGTTGCTGGTCTCGGCCGCTTCCGCGTGAACGTATTTCAACAGCGCGGCAACGTCGGAATGGTTCTACGCGTCATCCCTACGAAAATTCGCACCATCGAAGAACTCGAACTTCCGCGCGTCCTTTCGCAGATTTGCGAAGAACAGCGCGGCTTGATCTTGACCACCGGAACCACCGGTTCCGGTAAATCCACCACTCTCGCAGCCATGATCGACCGCATCAATTCTCTGCGCGCCGAGCACATCATCACCATTGAAGACCCCATTGAATATCTGCATCGCGACAAGAAAGGTTTCATCAATCAGCGCGAAGTCGAAGTCGACACTTCCTCGTTCTCTACCGCGTTACGCGCCGCGCTTCGCCAAGATCCCGACGTCGTACTGGTCGGCGAAATGCGCGACCTGGAAACAATTTCCACCGCTTTGCTGGCCGCTGAAACCGGCCACCTGGTGCTCTCCACCTTGCACACACTCGACGCCACCGAAACGATTCAGCGCATCATTGCCGTCTTTCCGCCACCCGAACAAAAACAGATTCGCTTGCAGCTTGCTGGAACGCTGAAGGCTGTCATCAGCCAGCGCCTCGTGCGTAAAGCCGACGGCAGCGGCCGTGTCCCAGCCGTTGAAGTAATGGTCTGCACCGGCTACATCCGCGATTGCATCATCAATCCTGACAAAACGCGCATGATTCGCGACGCCATCGCCGCCGGCACCAGCCAGTACGGCATGCAGACTTTCGACCAATCGCTCTTCGATCTCTATTCGCGCAACCTCATCACTCTCGAAGAAGCTCTCATGCGCGCTTCCAACCCGGATGACTTCCGCCTCCGCGTTCAAGGTGTCCGCTCCTCTGCCGACGCCGCTCGCGAAGAAATGGAACGCGCCATGACGGAATTCGACCGCCTCGGCCACCGATAAAAATACCGCGACGTTCATCCTTCAATTTGTGGGTCGGGTCTTCAGCCCTGAGTTTAAGAGTCGGCGCGCACCGCCGTCCGTTGCGCTGTTTCTCTCCTGGCAAGTATTTCCGCCCTTGGTTTTTTATTACTCAGGCCGTGTCTCCGGCCTCCGCAATCGGTAGAGCACGTGCCGCCGGAGCGGATGGCCCTCAGGCAGGTTCGGGTGATCGAAATCATCCGACGCATCATGCGTCATCCCCATCTTCTCCATCACCCGTCGGGATCGCAGATTTTCGGGAACCGTGAAAGACACGATCCCTTCGAGCCCCAACTCCTCAAACGCATAGCCGGCCATCGCGCGCGCTCCTTCCGTCGCCAGACCGCGCCCCCAGTTGTCGGCCGATAGTCTCCATCCAATTTCAACGCATGGAGTGAAGCTCGCCTCAAACGTCGGCACGGCAAGCCCTACATAACCTATAAATGTCCGACCCTCACGCAGCTCCGCCGCGCATAATCCAAAATCGTGCTTGCGGAAATGTTCGTTGATGCGTTCAAGGAGCATATCGCTCTCCGCGCGCGTCAGGCACGCCGGCATGAATTCCATCACCCGAGGATCCGAGTTCAGGCGGTAAAACGGCTCGCGATCCTCTTCCCGCCAACGCCGAAGTAGCAATCGCTCAGTCTGAATCAACAATTTCTCCTTGCGCTCATATAAACTGACGGCACCCAGGAGATCGATCTTGCGCCCGTTGCCGTTCGCCAACACCATCTACGCGGTAATATTTTGGATCACCTTCATTCTCTGGATCGTTCCGGAGTTCATAGTTTCTAAAAGAAGAGCGCCCAAACTTTCCTCCAAGTCCGATCGCGGCTCTCTCCTGGTAGTAATGCTGCTTTTGTGGATCGGAATCGCCGCGGACTTCGCGCTTTCTTTCCAATTGCCGCAAGCCGCCATTCGCTCGCAGCGCGTGCCGATCTTTTTTGTCGGCATCGGGTTGATGTTCGCCGGAATGGCTCTGCGGTTATATTCCATCTCTCTTCTTGGCCGCTATTTCACGTTTGAAGTTGCAGTTCATGCGGATCAGCCGGTCATCGAGGCCGGGCCTTATCGTTGTATCCGGCACCCTTCCTACACCGGCGCATTGATCACTGTAACCGGACTAGGATTGGCTCTCGGAAATTGGGCCGGCTTGATCGCCCTCCTGGGTTGTATGTTAGTCGCTTACAGTTACCGAATTCCAATCGAGGAATCTGCCCTGGTCGCCGCCCTCGGAGAACCATACGAGAAATACATTCGCCGTACGCACCGTCTCATTCCTTACTTTTTTTGAACCGCGCAAGATCCGCCTAACTGAAATTTACGAATCCCCTTCTCGCGCGCCCAGCCTAGCGCTATTCTGATAGAAGCCGATCGCCGCAGAACATCAAAGGGAGCAAGCAATGAATCAGCGAATCAGCATGAAGAAGTTCAATCCCAAAGTCTACGCCGCCGTCTCTGCCATGCAGCAATATGTTGACCAGTGCGGTCTCGAGCCGCTGCTGCTCGAATTGATCAAGCTCCGCGCTTCGCAAATCAATGGCTGCGCTTACTGCCTCGATATGCACACCAAGGACGCGCGTGCCATAGGAGAAACCGAGCAGCGGCTCTACACCGTCGCCGCCTGGCGCGAAACTCCTTTTTTCACCGAACGCGAACGTGCCGCGCTCGCTTTCGCCGAAGCTGTCACACTCGTCAACGTGGATCACGTGCCGGATGATGTTTATGAACGAGCCCACGCGCAGTTCAGTGACACCGAACTCGTTGATTTAGCCATGGCCGTTGCAACCATCAATACTTGGAACCGCTTGGCCATCACTTTTCGCGCCGAACCGGGCCACTACCAGCCGACCGATCGCGTAAAACTCCGCGGAGCTGCCGCCACGCAAAAATAAATTCTCATAGACGCTCACCTGGCGCGGACTCAAGAAATAAAAAGGAGTAGCAAAATAGCTACGGAAGGCGCTGCGACCTTGCTCGGCACTCTGGCTCTCGCAAAGCGCCAATGTTTGTGGGTCGTGGCTTCAGCCACGACAGAAAGCATCCGGGTTCAAGTCGGCTTTAGCCGCTGAAGTTCCGCCTTGGCATCCTTGCTTCCTCGCTCCCTTGCTTCTATCCTCGTTACTCCGATGCGGCAGCGCTCTTCACCTCGCAAAGTTTCCACCGAACAGGAGCTTTACAATTCTGCCCTCCGCGCCCTGATGCGCCGCGCCTACTCCATCCACGAAATGAAGGACTACCTCGAACGCCGCTCCGAGGACAAGGAATTCATCCCGCCTGTCGTCGCGCGTCTGCGCGAACTGAAATACTTGGACGACGCCCGCTACGCCCTCGATTACTCGAATCAGCACGCGAAATTGCGCCGCCAGGGACGCTTTCGCATCGCGCGCGAGCTCCGCGCCCGCGGAGTGCCCGACCGTTACATCGAAGCTGCTCTGCAGACTGTCTTTGCGGAAACGGACGAAGCTACTCTCGTTCGCACCCGCGTAAAACGCCGCCTCGCGCATCTTCGCGGCGCGCTCGATCAGCGCAAAATCGCGTCGCTTTATCGTAGCCTTCTCAGCGCCGGTTTCTCCTCGGACGTCATTCGCGCCGAGCTCCGCGGCATCACCCACGGCGATCTCCCCGACTTGCCCGACCCTTCCGTCACCGACGAGAGTTAGCCCAAGAATCCTTTCGGCCGTGCGTCGAGGGCCGCTGCAACCCTTTTGTTCCCGAAAAAACAATAAAAATGTAAACTCCCGTGAAGTCTTTTCTTGGAGAGCCCGTCTAACAAAATCAGAATTACCTAGAACATTTACGCCCTACACCTGTTCGGTATCGAGATTACTAACCGAAATGTGTGCGGCGGCGGACAAAGGAGCAGGAAAAATGAAAAAGTTAGCATTTTCGATTTTGGGTCTCACACTGCTTGCGGGTGCCGGGGTGACGCGAGCTGGCTTGCCCTCAGCGCAAACTGCACAAACGGCGCAATCTGCTGACAAAACCGCGCCGAGTTATGACATGAAGGGTCAGGCCCTCGTAGACCTCGACGGTGTGAACAAGAAGTTCATCAGTCTCGCTGAAGCCCTACCTCAGGACAAATTCACTTGGCGGCCTTCGGAAGATTCTCGCTCCTTTGCCGAAGTCTTTCTTCACGTCGCCGGTGAACGCTACGGCATTTTGGGATTGATGGGTGCCGCGCCGCCGGCAGGATACGATCGGAAAACTTTTGAGAAATCGACCACGGATAAGGCCAAAATCATCGAGGAATTGAACAAGTCGTGGGAATACGCGCAGAAGACGATTCAAGGCATGGCCAACTCTGACTTCGCGAAGCTCCTGCCAAAGCTGGGTCCCGATGCAAACGAAGGCGATGTCATCTACATTCTTGTCGCCGACGCCCACGAGCACCTAGGCCAGGTTATCGCTTACGCCCGAGTCAATGCCATCGTACCTCCGTGGACCGTCGCAGCCGCTGCTGCAGCCGCCGCTAAGAAAGCCCAGCAGCCTCAGAAGTAGCGGAGTCCACCGGTAGCGGGGAGCCGATCCGGTCCATGGCTCCCCAACACGCGGGGGGCATCGCTGTGGGGGGCTAGGGAGAAGTGGACTTCACACCTTGAGCTTGCTCCACTCCGCCGTGTAAATATCGTGTCGGCGTCGTTCCCAATTGTTTCCGGAACATCGATATAAACGCGCTCGTGCTGTTATATCCTGCTTCCAGAGCCGCTGCCGTCACCTTTTCTCCTGCGGCCAGCCGTTGCATCCCATGAAGCAGCCGAAGCTGCTGCCGCCACTTGTTGAAAGTCATTTTTGTTTCATCCAGGAAGAGACGCTGAATTGTTCTCTTGCTTGCCCCGCAATCCTCACAAAGCTTTTCAAGTGTTCTTTCATCACCGGGTTCCGCAAGCAAAGTCTTTACTACTCTCTTTGCTCGTGAGTCCGAGGGATGCGGCAACTGCAGCGGTATCGACTCCACCACTTTCAACTGATCGATAATGATCTCCACGATCCGTCTCTCAGCCGGGACTCTCTTGTGCAATTTTGCAAACGTGCAGGCATGAAGAATCAGCTCCTTTAATAACGAAGACACATTCATCACAAAGCATTTCTTGGGAAATGCGCGGCAAAGTTTAGGTGAGAAGTACAACGTCCTCATCGACACCGGCCCCGACATAACCACGGAGTGAGACGTGTCCGCCGGAATCCACACGGCTCGCAGCGGCGGAGCCACCCATACGCCCTGTTCCGTGTTCACTGTCATCACCCCTTCTGAAGCAAACAGCAGTTGGGCCTCAGGATGGGAGTGCTCGACGATCACGTGGCCGTTCTTAAGCTCGACAGACAGGCTTGCAAGCTCTGCGACACAACGGCCGTTTTGACCCAGAAGTACGCTTTGGCACCTATGCGACATTTGTTGTCACAATAGCGAGAGAAACAAATCCGCGCAAGTGCTATTTCTAGACCCGCAAGCGTAAGGAGGCAACCATGTTGGCTTCAGCGAAAATGGTGGGGTTCGTTCCCACTAAGGACTACGACAAGGCCCGAGCGTTCTACGAGGGTAAGCTTGGGTGTGATTTCGTCAGCCTCGACCAATTTGCATTGGTCGTGAGCGTCGGCGGGCACAAGATTCGCATCGCAAAAATTCCGAGTTTCACTCCGCTTCAAGGCACCATTCTAGGCTGGGAGGCCCAAAATCTCCGCTCGCTGGTAACCTGGCTTCGTGATCGCGGCGTCATTTTTGAAAAATATCCATTCGCCCAGGATCAGGAACTCGGCATTTGGACCGCGCCCGGCGGCGACCAGGTGGCTTGGTTCAAAGATCCGGACGGCAACATTCTAGGAATCTCGCAGCACGCTGATCCCGCTTCAAAATAATTTGCAAAACCACTCGCTTCTGAAGAGAATCACGCATCTGCGCGGCGCTAGTCTGCATTTCGCTTGGGAGGCTCTATGACCAAATCGCTCTTGCTGGGGGCCATTCTCGGTGGTTTGACTGCATTTATCTGGAGCAGCATTTCCTGGGAAGTTCTCGGCTGGCACGAAAAGCCGATGCTCGCGTTTCAAAATGAGGACGAGGTGTCAGCCGTCATCGCGTCTCACACTCCCCAATCCGGAATCTATCTTCTTCCCGGCGTCCCTTCGGAAGGCTTGACCGCGGATCAAAAGAAAGTCGCGCAAGCAACTCAAATTGCAAAAATGCAGAAGGGACCAATCATGTTCGCGGCGGTTCGGACGGGCGGCTTCGGCTCCTACACGCGCGGCCTGATTATTCAGCTTCTTTCTCTGATGGCTGCCGCAGCTCTGCTCACCTGGCTGCTTTTGCAGACCACCGGTTTAAGTTACGCGAGGCGCGTCGTGTTCCTCGCCGTCGTCGGACTCACCTCCAGCGTCATCGTCGATCTGCCCAATTGGAACTGGTGGGGCTTCTCCGGTGCTTACACCGCCGTAAACCTTATCGACTTCACGCTCATGTGGCTCTTCGCCGGATTCGTCATCGCCAAAGTCGCCAAATCCCGGTAGTCTCCTACTCTGTAGGCTCTCAAAAATTCCGGTCGCTTCTTAGGAGGTCAAATGATTTCTGGTGCTCACGTAATTGTCTATAGCAAAAACGCCGAGGCGGACCGCGCGTTCTTCCGTGATGTCCTCGGTTTCAAATCCGTAGATGCGGGTCACGGCTGGCTGATCTTCGCCCTGCCGCCGGCGGAAGCCGCAATCCACCCGTCCGATGCGGGTGGCATCCACGAACTCTATTTCATGTGCGACGATCTGAAGGCCGAGATGGCCTCCCTCGCAAAGAAAGGCGTCGAGTGCTCTAAAGTTGAGCAAGAGCGTTGGGGTTCCATCACGAAGATGCGCCTTCCGGGAGGCGGCGAGATCGGCCTGTATCAGCCGAAGCACCCCACGGCCTTAGGCCTGAAATGAAGCACTCATAAGAAAAAAGGATCAGTCAGATGCAAGCACTCCGCTTCCATGAATTCGGCGCTTTCGACAAGCTAAAGGTTGAAGCGATTCCCGATCCTCAGCCGAAACCGGGCGAAGTCGTCGTGCGCGTGCGCGCGGCCTCACTGAGCCCGAGTGACGCCAAGAACGTTCTCGGTCGCATGGAAGGCACTACATTGCCGCGCACGCCAGGCCGTGACTTTGCTGGAGTCGTCGTCAACGGGCCCACCAACATGATCGGAGGGGAAGTATGGGGCACTGGCGGTGATATTGGCTTCACTCGTGACGGCGCGCACGCCGAATTGCTGGTAGTTCCCGTTGGCGGAGTGCGCCCCAAACCCAAAAATCTTTCGTTTGAAGAAGCCGCGGTTGTGGGAGTAAATTTCGTGACCGGCTGGATCGGACTGGTAGAAATCGCCCATTTCCAATCGGGAGAGACTGTCCTCGCCTCTGGCGCCGCGGGTGGTGTCGGCAGCGCGGTCACTCAAATTGCAAAATGGAAGGGCGGACGAACTATCGGCGTGGACCGTGGCCCGATCTCCCAGGAAACTCAAAAACAATTTGGAATCGACCACTTCCTTGTCGCAGACGCAAACGAGAATTATAAGAGCATGATCGCTAGCGCACTCCAATTCAGCGCTGGCAAAGGCGTGAATGTCGTGTTCGATTGCGTAGGCGGTCCATTGTTCGAGCCTTGTCTCAAAACTCTCGGCCAACTAGGGCGTCAGATAAACATCACATCCGTCGGCGACCGGCGAGTTTGTTTCGACCTGCTGGATTTCTATCACCGCCGTCTCACTCTCTTTGGCGTAGACAGCCGCGCCTATGACACCGAGGCTTGCGCCGCGATTCTCGAGCGACTGACACCCGGATTCGAGTCGGGCGCGCTCAAACCCATTCCCATAGCGAAGCGCTTCAGCCTAAACGAGGCCGTGCAAGCATTTACCCAGGTAAACGAAGGCACTCTTCACGGAAAGGCCGTTTTCACCTTTCCAGCGGATGGCTCATGAACTCGACACCTCCGGGATATAAAAGTAGCGAATGCAGGCTAGGAGAAAATCCGTGAAGACGCTGATTTT
>JBEKSN010000118.1:0-11523 GCA_049517055.1 Candidatus Acidiferrales bacterium
AGCGCATAACCGACACGAGCTGGATTCCATCCGCTCGAGGCAAGATAGGCTGCTAAGAAAGGGCCGAGGCCGGTTTGAACGTCGGCGAGAAAAAAATTCAGCCATTCGACTGCCCGAAGACTCCGCTGTTTTCCCGGCGTGGTATCGCTCACAGCATTTCCTCATCGGTAGCCTAGAGCCAAAGTGCCCGGGGTGACAAGGCGAAGAATTCCAGAAGGCGAACGTCGCCAAATGGCTATAATCCGCGAGCAGTGGGGGAGTTTGCGGACGCGAGGATTCATGAACAATATAGTTCGATTGGCAATTGTGGCGATGCTGTGCGTGAGCGGGAGAGCAGAGGCGCAGGATGCGAATGCGGCGGGATTTCAGCCCGTGCCGGAACTGGGCTACCGCGTGGTGGCTGATTTTTTTCATCAACCGGACGGAATGACGGTGGGGGAAGCTTCGGGAGTGGCGTTGAATTCGAAGGGGCACATTTTTTTGTTTCAACGAGCGACACCGATGCTGAGCGAATACGACGAACATGGAACCTATCTGCGCAGCATTGGCGAAGGGCTGTTCACGCATCCGCATGGATTGCGAATCGATGGCGAGGACAATTTGTGGACGACGGATGACGGCAGCCATGTGGTGTTGAAGCTGAGCCCGGTGGGACGCGTGCTTCTGGTGCTGGGACGCAAGAATGTGGCGGCGGAATCGGACTGGCTGTTCAATCAGCCGACGGATGTGGCTTTCGCGAAGAACGGGGACATCTATGTTTCCGACGGGTACGGAAACTCGCGGGTGGTGAAGTTCGACCGCGAAGGGAAATTCCTGAAGGCGTGGGGGACATACGGGACGGGACCGGGCGAGTTCAATTTGCCGCACAGCGTGGCAGTCGATCGCGAGGGAAATGTTTACGTGGGTGACCGCGAGAACAAGCGGATTCAGATTTTCGATGCGGACGGGAAGTTCTTGAAGGAATGGACCGGCATTGGGTATCCGTACGGACTTTTCATCACCGCGGATCAACACGTTTGGATGATTGATGGAGGCTACGACCGGATTGTGGAGCTGGATCAAAACGGGAAAATTCTGGGCGCGCTCGGCGAGCCGGGACACGCGCCGGGGCAATTTGCGTGGGGACACTTCCTGGCGATCGGGAAAGACGGAAAAATCTACGCCGCGGATGTGCTGAATTGGCGCTTCCAGGTGTTCGTTCCGACAGCGCCAAGTGGAAAGATGGCGAAGTACGTGCCTACCAACAGGATGTTTTGGGATCGCGTGGCGAGCACGGGCTGGTCCACTCGAACGAGCGTGCCAAAGAATTAAGGTTCCCTGTGGGATGCGGGGCGAGGGGATGACAGCTTAAACGCTAGGGCGAGGGATCGGGGACGACTTCGAGGGTGCTTTCCGTGGCGAGATAGGCGTCCACTTTGACGGAGTCGGCTTTGCCTTTATAAACATATTTGGCAGAGCCGACGAGTTCGCCGGGGATGCTTACGTCCTTGCCGGTGCCGATGGTTTTAAAAACGCTGCCTCCGGCAGGAACTATAAACGTGATTGATACCGGGCTAAGTTTCGAACTCGAAATGGGACTAACAATCAGGACACCGCGTATATCGCGGTCGGAGGTGTTGGTGAAACTGTAAGATTCCTTGGGGCGCTGATATTTCTGGTCGGTATCGACGGCGAAGATTTTGAAATCGCTGAAATCGTGGCGGCGATAGTAGCGGTGGTTGTGGCGTTCCCAGTAAAGCTCGGCGGATTTGGGCAACCAGAGCTGCAGATCGTGAGAGTGAAATTGGACCTCGCCATACTCGATGGAAAGACGCTCATGCGTCAACTCCATCTCTTTGACCGGCTGGACCAAATCGGTTTCCAATCGCAAGACCTGATAGGTGCCGGCGTCGATCCACGCGCGGCCTTTTAGCGCAACGGGATAGTAATTGCCTGCAATGTTATAGGCGCGAATCCGATTTGGACGATCCGGGCGCTGCTCGAAACGTACCTGCCAGGAAGGATGTCCGTTCCACTGGCCAAGGCCTTCGCATGAGTACTTGAAGTCGGACACCATCAGCGGGTGAAAAATTGAGGCCATGATCGGCAAACCAGTGGTGGCGATTCCTGCAGGAAATTGAGCGGGATCGGTGTTCCCGTTGCGATACTCGTCCAACTGAAATCCCCGGAAAGCGTCCTGCGAAACTAATACGACGTATTCAAAAGATCGAGCCTCGCGGGCACGAAGCACGCCGGCCTTATCGACGCTGAAGTGCGTGACGTGCTCCGTGGCGCTGAATTTTTCAAGGTTGCTGATGAGCTGAGCCATGCGCTCGCCTACACCGTGTAAAACTACGGGGAGATCACATGACACGCCGGGTGAAACGGCCGGGACGACTTCATCAATGCCGGGCGGGATGGGGAAAGCCGCGTTCTCGTTGGCGGGAGCGAAGGGTGGTGCGGAAGGAGCATCCGCGGAAGAATCAGGCCTCATGACCAAGAACATGGTCTCGAGGCCGTGTCCGGGCTTGATTTCGAGGAGTTGCTTTACGGAGACGAAACCGGGAGCGTTTGCCTCGACAGAATAGCTTCCGGGAGCGAGGTCGGAAAAGATGGTCTCCCCTTCGGAATCGGTGGCTTTTCCAGCGACGCCGGAGCCTTGCGGGCTTGCGACGCGCAGATTCACCAAGCCGCTGAACGCGGAGTCGTCAAGAAGACGCAGGCAAATTTTCAGGGACGGCGACTTTGTATTAGGAGCATGCGGAGGGACGGAGGCTTCTTTGGAACTTTGCTGCGCGGAGAGGACACCGCATGCCAAAAAAGCAGACAGCGTGAGCAGCAGACCGGAGACAAGACGGAGTCGGCGGATAACAGCCTCCAGATCCCGAGTTCTGTGGAAGAAGTTCAAAAGCAGGCTGCCACGGCACCGGAACAAAACGGCGAGGCGATTTTCGCCCATGTGTCAGGAAGATGCAACGAATATCGCGTACGCGTTGGGAGCGGTCTGTCAGCATGAATTGTTCGATGCAGAGGATCAGGCCAACGCTTTAGAGGGAGCGCGAGGATGATTTTCAGAAAGCTGCGGCCGCATAGCTACCCGGCGGAGATTAACCGGGCAGCGCGATGGCGACGTGAGATTACGCTCTGCGTACGAGCCAAACGATCAAACAGATAATCAATAAGGTGCCAACTAGTCCGTATCCAAACATTGTAGCCTCCAGTGAGTAGAGGACCCTCGGATGCAGGGTCCGATAGCGTTCAGTTTGAACCACAGAGTTGGAGGCGTCTGTTCAATTTGGCACATAATACTGATAATTCCGGGAGTGAACGGAAACGCGAGCCGGCATAGAGTGCAAAAGGACTTCGCAGCCTAGTCTTCGAGCGGAAAAGAGGCGGCGCCGTTCGCTGGTGTATCACGTGACGCATGCTTCGCTGCGTTACCGGCATCCGATCGATCCTATTGTGTTGCTGTTGACAGCGATTGCAGTGGACGGCGATTGCAGTGGACGGCGCTAGAGGGGCGGATGACTCGGCGAGAGCCGTTGACTTGAATGTGATGGTGACCTAGTATCCGCAGCGGAAGGCGACAGTGAAATTGAGGATGGAGTGAATGAGCGACTGGGATTACATCCACGCGCACGCTGCGGAGCTGCTAACGCGGCTACATCAGTTTACGATTGTGAAGCAGCAGACGGACGGTCACGTGACGTTTGCGATCACGGTGAAGGAGTTTGCGGTGCCGCCTCCGGGGCAACGCATGCGGTTTTATGCCGAGGCGGACAAGGCACTGAACCAAAAGACGGCTTCGTTTGTGCCTTGCGGGTGGGGAGATTCGTTGTTTTCGGCGCTGGGGGATTGCGTGAAACTGATTCAGAACTTTCCCTATGAGGGAGAGGAGCGAGCAGCTTCGTGATCGTACATTTTTCAAAGCGAACCGTGGAACCGGGAATAGCCGCACTGGAGATGAAAGGCAGCATTCACGCTGGGGCGGAATGCACGCGGCTGGAGCTGGAAGTGGATAAGATAATCGCGGGGCACGAGACGCGAGTAATTTTTGATATGGCCGGCGTAACGCACATCGATAGCGCCGCGATTGGCACGATCGTTAGGTGCTTGACCAAGCTGAAGAAGGCCGGCGGCAAGCTGCGGATAGCTACGGCACAACCGATGATTGTATATAGCTTGAAAATGACGAAGCTAGACACGCTGATCGAGATGTTTCCCACCGTAGATCAGGCGGCTGAGGGATTTACCGCGCCGGGCCCAAGCGCGGGTTAGCAGGTCCGACATACTTCCCGAACACCTTGGTTTTCAATTGTCAGATGATCCGAATACGCGTGCGGTGGTGCATTTCTTGCGTCGTATCGTAGAGATGACACCGTGCTGCTGGAAAGTTCTGAAGATGGGCGCAACCCATTCATAGGAAAAGGGACCGAACGTCCCGTGGGTTTACATCTTGGGATTGACGCGTATAGATATAGAATGATATAGATATTGACATGGCTAGAGTCGATCCTCAAAGGTTTCTTCCACTCAAAACCCATTGGTTTCACATCATGGTATCGCTGGCGGGCGGAGAGCAGCACGGTTACGGAATCATGCAGGACGTTCTGAATCGTACTACCGGAAAAGTGCGTTTGTGGCCGGCGACACTGTATGGCTCGATCAAGCGGCTCATCGAGGCGGAGCTGATCGAGGAATCCGACGAACGTCCCGCGCCGGAACTGGACGACGCGCGACGCCGCTACTACCGGCTGACGGCCCTGGGCAAACGCGTGCTGGACGCGGAATGCGAGCGCTTGCAGGAATTGGTTCGCAACATTCGAGTGAAGCAAGCCCTGGTGACGGAATGAATTTCGCGAGGCGGATCTACCGGCGTCTCGCGCAAGCATTTCCGCACGAATTTAAACTGGCTTACGGCGCCGAGGTGACGCAACTCGGGGACGACGTCGTGGAAGAAATTGCCAAGAGACAAGGAGTCACAGGGCTGATCCGGCTGATCGTGGACATCGCGATTCGCGTGCCGCTTGAATACCTGAGCGAAATGCGCGGAGATATGCGGTACGGCTTGCGGGCGCTGATCAAGTCACCCGGATTTGCGATGGTCGGCATCATTTCGATGGCCCTCGGAATCGGGCTGACGACGAACGTGTACAGTTCGAAATGGAAGTTGCTGTTTCGTGATCTGCCGGCGGCGGCGAACGCCAAACGCTTGGTGATAGTTCAGGAGTCCACGAATGGTGAACTCGCCCGTGTGTCGTATTACTACATTGAGCAGTATCGAGAGCAAAAGAGCCTGTTCGCCGGGGTCGCGGCATTTCAGACCGGTGTCCCGTTCAATACCACCTTCCAAGGCGATCTGAATGCGAAACCCGAGCGCGTGTTCGGGCAACTTGTATCAGCCGATTATTTTTCCGTGCTCGGCGTGCAGCCCCAACGTGGACGAGTGCTCAGTCCTGAACTCGACAAGCCCGGTGACGCAACCGCTGTGGTGATTAGCGACCGATTCTGGCGCAATCGCCTCAACTCCTCTCCCAATGCCCTGGGACAAACACTTCGCCTGAATGGACAACTTGCCACGATCGTCGGAATTACGCCGAAAGATTTTAATGGCGCCCTGGGCGTGAATCCCGCCGAGCTGTTTGTCCCGATTACGGCGCCGGCCGCGCTCGCACCGGAGCTCGCCAACGACGTTTTGCACCGACGCGATGCCAAAGAGTTCCTGGCAATCATGTTGCTGGCACCCGGAGTCACGATTGAATCCGCGGAAGCGGGTGTGGACGCGATCACACGTAATCTCGACGAACAGGATCCTTCCTCGCTAGTGCGCACGGACAAAGGCCGACGCGCATCGTTACTTCCAGGGGGCACCAACGTGCCGATGCCCCGGAAATTGAAGCCTGTGCTGGCTGGTTTTTTCATAACGCTGATGGGACTGGTGATTGCGCTTGCGTGCATGAATCTGGCTAACATGCTGATCGCGCGCGGCGCGAATCGCCGAAAAGAGTTCGCTATTCGGCTGGCGATCGGAGCCAGTCGTTTTCGCCTGATACGGCAGATGATGTCGGAAGGTATTTTGCTTTCGCTGCTCGGCGGCGTGGCGGGATTTGCGTTGGCGTATGGCCTCTCGATGTTGAACTCTCACTTCACACACCCGACGACGGTGCCGTTCGAATCCGATTTCGGCCTGGACTGGCGCGCGGGCGTTTTCGCGTTCGGGCTGGCGCTGGTGTGCGGCATCGGATTCAGCCTCGCGCCTGCTCTGCAAGCGACGAAAGCGGATCTGACTCCGGCGCTGAAAGAAGGCTCGGCGCTGCGTTTGCCGGGTTATGGGCGTTTTGGCTTTCGCAACCTATTGATGGTGGCGCAGGTTGCGGCGTCGCTCATGTTGCTGCTGATTACGGGCTTTTTGGTGATAGGCATCAGCAGGACGAGCAGCATTCAAACCACATTCGATCCCAGGACGATGTATCTTTTGTCCGTCGATCCGGTGCGCGATGGCTACCCTGCCGAAAAATCGCAAGCTCTGTTCGAAAAACTTGCCGAACGCTTGAAGACTTCCGGCCCGGTGCGCAGCATCGCATTGGCCGCGGATGAGCCATTTACGGCTAGAGATGATGATGAAGGCATCCCGCTCACTGTGGACGACTCAGGGAAGACATCGCCGCTGCAACAGTCCGTGATTGAGGAAACCGTGGGCGCGAACTATTTTTCCACGCTCAGCGAGCCGATGCTGGCAGGACGAGAATTCGAGGAGCGGGATCAACGGATACAAGCGGATGGAACCAAGACTTTTTCTTTGCCCGCAGTGCTGAACGAGTCCGCGGAACACAGGCTGTTTGGAAACGAGAACCCGATCGGAAAGCGTGTTAAGGACCAGAAGCAGTCCTATGAAGTAGTGGGCGTGGTTCGGGACTTGAAGACAGGGATCGGGATCAGCCAGTCGGTGATTTATTTGCCGCTAACCTCACCCGATTTTGCGCGGCCTCCCGCCGGCGGGATCACGATTATGGTTCGGTCGGATGCGGGACCCGACGCGCTGAGCGGCATTCGGAACGAGATCGCTTTCATCGATCCCAATCTGAACATCTTCAAAGTCCAAACCCTCAGCGAATATCTGGAGCGCAGCCGGTCGTCCACGAGGTTCGCTGTCCAGACATATGGCGGGATTGGCGTGTTCGGCCTGGTGTTGGCTGCAATCGGACTGGCCGGGATCACGGCTTACTCGGTGGCGCAAAGGCGCAAGGAAATCGCAATTCGTATGGCGTTGGGCGCAAGCAGGTCGCAAGTGCTGCGGCTGGTGCTGCGCGAAGGCACGGCGCTGGTGGGCGTCGGAACCGTTCTGGGATTTGTTGGCGCAATATCGCTGGTGAAAATACTCTCGTCGCTGACGAGCATTTTTGTGCAGGCGTTCAGAATTGGTACGAACGATCCTCGGTTACTCGTCGGCGCGCCAGTGCTGTTGGCAACGGCAGCGATGCTTGCGTGTTATGTACCGGCGCGCAGGTCGGCTCAGATCGATCCTCTGAAGGCGCTCCGCGAGGAATAGATCGCTTCCCCGTTTGTCTGCGGCGACACGCATTGGAACCAAACCCAAACAACCGTTAGGCTTGCATCTTACGCGGGATTTTCAGCATCGAAAAAAATACGGTAGGATGATGCATGCAACGAGGATGATTATGAAAAGCGGAGCGGGGACGAAAGTGGGCTTGATGTGCTTGTTAGCGGCATGCGCGCTAGCTGCGCCGGGACTATTGCGCGCGCAGGAGACGCCGGGACCGTTGCCTGCGCCGGCACCGCAGTTGGAACCGCTGGAGCCGGCAGCGCGGACGCACACGCCGGAAGCGGCTGGCAGCAAGCCGATACCGCCTCGCACAAGTATTGTGGGGGCTTGGAAACTGAATACTGACGACAGCGACGATGGCCGCAAGAAGGTGCAGCAAGCGCAGTCGAAGAACCAAGGAAATGGCGGAAACGGGGGCAACCCGCGAATGGGAGGCGGAGGCAACCCTTATCCGGGCCAAGGCGGAGGAAATCCTTATCCAGGGCAGGGCGGAGGCGGAAATGGGGGCGGGGCGCGGCGCGGTGGCCCGAACCAGCCAAGCGACATGGACCCTGGGACGCTGCGAGATCTGACCGATCCGCCGGAGACGCTGAGCATCGTGCAGAAAGATACCAAAGGCGTAGAGGTGGATTTGACGGACGACAGAACCCGCAAGTTCGCCCTTTTTACCGACGGGCGAAAGATAGAGAAATCGAAAGACGATACGTATCAGGAGATTGCTGCGAAGTGGGATGGACGAAGCTTAGTGACGGACGAGAAAACTCCGCGGGGCGGCAAATTTTCGCGGACTTTCGATCTGGCTCCTAATGGGCAGCAGCTTTACGAAACGGTGCGGATGGATGCGATTGCGTACGGAGGGGCAAAGTCGGGACCGCAGGTCTATATCCAGTATGTGTATGACGCGGAGCAGGCGGAGACGAAGTAATCCTCGACGCGAGTTTAAGCGGATTTGGCGAGTTGGGTTACCACGGATCGCTCGCGCGGGTCGAAGAGAATGTAGTCGGCGTCAGAAATAGTGCTTAGGAAGTCGAGGCGTCCACGAGCTTCCTGAAGTTCGTCAATATTTTCGATCCAAACAAACTTGTTATCGGGAAGTTTCCTGAAAATCTGGTAGGGGGCCGTCATATTTAACTTTTACACCGCGCTTTCGGGATTTTCGAACCCAACTGCAACTTTTGCAGTCTGGGGCTCCGGCAAGGGATCTTCCATACGGTAATCGCTGTAGGTTTGAAGGGACTTTGTATTAAGCATGTTTTGTCAGAACGAGGGAGTTGTGTGCCGAAGGGCTGCGGAGTGGGAAATTATCGTGCGGGTTGACCCGTCAGACTGGGCTTGGGCTGCTCGAGCCGGCGTTCGCGCATGTAGAGGAACAGCGGCAAGGCGAGCGAGACGCCTACAAAGACCAGGGCTACGACCGGCTGCCACCGATTAGCGATGCGCAGGCGTGAGCTCTCAGTTCGCATGAAAACCAGTAGCGTAGCGGCGGAGACGAATACGTCCATGCCGAAAAACGCGCTGATGCGATTGGCAAAGAGCTGGTCGAAGAATAGAGACATATGCAGGCCGTTCTGTAAAAGCCAGGGCACGAATTGCCAATACGGCAGGACTGCGCCGAGAAGGCACAGAGTGAGATAAAGCGTCTTCGGTTTCATGCGTCACCTTCCCGGCGTGCCGCTGAGATAAGCGGATGCAACATTTCCCGAGGAGCCGGCAGCGCTGCTTGCTATACGTGGTGCTCAGCTCAAAAGTCTCACTGAACCAGAGATAGAACCTTGCCATTAGGCTCCAAAATGAGTTACTTGAGTGCGGGCCGCGGTGAAGCGGGTGCGGCGGATGTGGTATAATTGGGTTCCTTTGCTCTCCGTTAACAACATCTCGATGCGTTTCGGCGCCCGAATACTGTTCGAGGACGTTTCGTGCGCGTTTCTGACCGGGCGGCGCTACGCGATTAGCGGGCCGAACGGCGCGGGGAAGACTACGCTGATGAAAATCCTTACGGGCGAGCTGGAACCTTCCAAGGGCGACGTTACGCGGCCGAAGAAGCTGGGCGTTTTGAGCCAGGATCAGTTCGCGTTCGACGAATTTCGCGTGATCGATACCGTAATCATGGGGAATAAGGCGCTGTGGAAGGCGTTGCAGGAGAGGGACGCGCTATACGAGAAGCCACACGATCAGTTGACGGACAAAGATGGGATGCGGCTGGCGGAACTCGAAGGAATCGTCGGCGAAGAAGGCGGCTACACGGCGGAAGCAGACGCGGGAGTGCTGCTGGACGGGCTGGATGTGGACGATACGCTGCACGAGCGAAAAATGGGAGAGCTGCAGGGCGGGCAGAAAGTTCGCGTGCTGCTGGCGCAAGCTTTATTTGGAAGCCCACCGGCGCTGCTGCTGGACGAGCCGACCAACCACTTGGACTTGGATTCAGTGCACTGGCTGCAGGATTATTTGTGCGAATACGAAGGCGTGCTGATCGTGATTTCGCACGACCGACATTTTTTGAACAGCGTTTGCACGCATACCGCGGACATCGATTATCAAACGGTGATCATGTACAACGGCGGGTACGACGATATGGTGGTGGCGAAGACGTCGATTCGCTCGCGCATTGAATCGGAGAACGCGCAGCGGGAAAAGAAAATCGAGCAATTGAATGAATTCATCGCGCGATTTTCGGCGGGAACGCGTTCGGCGCAGGCTACTTCGCGGAAGAAAGAAGTGGAGCGGCTGCAGACGACGGAGCTGGCAAGATCGAATATCGCGCGACCGTACATTCGTTTTCAGATGGATCAGCATTCCGGGCGGCATCCGCTGGAAATCAAGAGCGTGGCGAAGTCGTACGACGGTGTGAAGGTGATTTTGCCGTTCTCAGCTAGTGTGGCGCGCGGAGAAAAAATCGCGCTGACGGGGCGCAACGGCGCGGGCAAGACTACGCTGCTGAAATCGCTGGTACGCAATGCGACGGGATACATTGACGACGTGGACCGGCAATTCCCCGTCGATGGCGGGACGGTGGTGTGGGGTCATAACGTGGCGGTGGGATATTTTGCGCAGGACCACAGCGACTCCATCGTGAAAGGCACGACAGCAGTGGACTGGCTTCATCAATTTAAGCCGCAAGCGACGCAAGAGGAACTGCGCGGAGTGTTGGGGCAGATGCTCTTCAGCGGCGATGATGCGCTGAAGCCCACCAAGGCGCTTTCGGGAGGCGAGTCGGCGCGGCTGATTTTTTGCAGGCTGATGCTACAAAGACCGAACGTGCTGGTGCTGGACGAGCCGACGAACCATTTGGATTTGGAGTCGATCAACGCGCTAAATATCGCGCTGCAGAAATATGACGGCACGGTGCTACTCGTAACACACGACTACGACGTGATCGACGAAGTGGCCACGCGGATTTGGCACTTTGTCGCCGGCGGCAAGGTTGAGGACTTCAAGGGACCGTACTCGGAATATCTTGTGTATGCGCAGGAAAAGGCCTCCTAGGTACGCCGCAGTTTCGCGGGAAAAGATTTGCCCGGAAAGTAGACTCGTTTAGGACTCATCCGCCCAATGTCGCCCGAGTAGTCTATTCAAGCCATTTATTTTCAATTACTTAAGACTGGCATTGGATTTGCTATAAGTGTAGTTGTAGAAACTTAAGCGAGCGTGTCTATGACGCACTCGGAGGAACCACAAAGTGAAGAAACTAATGACATTAGCCTTGGCAATCATGGCAAGTGGCTGCTTTTTAACGGCCAACGCCGACTCCACGCCGATAGGCAGCTCGGCAAGCAATACGAGCAATAACTCGGGGAGCGCGACGCAGAATATATCGTCGAACCCGGCTTGGGCTGGCGCGCTCGCGGGCTCGAGTTGGATTTCCTATGCGGACACAGGTAATCCGTCCGACCCCGGTTTCGTGGTAGTGCCGAACGGAACAAGCGTTATGTTTACCCAGACGGTCGATCTAACAGGAACAATTACAAGCGCAACGCTTTCCG
>JBEKSN010000119.1:0-11509 GCA_049517055.1 Candidatus Acidiferrales bacterium
GCGTTGTCCTCACCAGCGTGGCGTGCCTTCTCTTGTTGGCAGCTTTACCATTTGTTCTCTTGAATTCACTTCGGCCGTTGATCTCGGTGAAGTCACCCAGCATCTTTCGGCAGTCTCGAACAGAAACATATTTTGCTGACTCCCATCGGTGGCAGATCCACTCATTCCTGGGGGCTGCAAGCTTTGTTGACGCGACCAAGTGCAATAGCGTGGGAGTGGATTCTTCTTTTGACGATTTTGACTATCCCATGTTCGCAATTCTGGGCGCCGGACACGGAGACCGGGAGGTCCGATATTCGGAAGTGAAGAACCTAACTGCCGAATATGCGCGTCCCGGCAGCAGTCCCCCGTGCGCAGTAATTTGCTTGCGCTGTGCGAATTCACCAGCGAAGTGGGCGCAATATAGGAAAGTTGGAGGCAGAGTTTCTCTCTTCGACGAGATCGCGGTTTTCGGCCCAAATGGAGACCTGCCAAACACTCAAACCTTCGAGCTACCCGTAAGCTATGCGCCTGGCCAAATTCTGCTGGAATTGGATCGTTATCGCGATTCCCCTCCTTCTGTTGACTTGAGGCCTACGGAAGACCGCGTAATTCAAGCGGGACATGACTATCCTGGCCAGAGAGATGATCTGAAGGCGCGCCTGGACAGCTTGTACATGGGAACCGTATCTCTTTGGAGGGTACGAGATTCCGTCGATCCTCTGCGACGGCGAGGCGAGCCTATCGACCATTCGAAAATAGATCCACAGCAATTGGTGGGCGCTTCGGAAGTCATTCAGAATTGGTTTCAAACCGAAGCAGCGAAAGTACGCGAGCTAAACGATGCGATTGACCGGCTCTATTCCACTCACAGCGCACAGTTGAACAATTGAGCGGGAAACCATTCTGTTTTTGCAGGACTTAGCGATTTACTTGAAAACAATTTAGGAGAAGAAAAACCATGGCAGACACAGTCAAACAAAATGTAGTGGAAATCGAACGCCGAGACAATCTTCCTTACCAGGAATTCGCGCAGGACTATTTATTTCCCCATAAGCCAGTAGTCATAAGTGGAGCGCTCGATAAATGGCCCGCGATGACGAAATGGTCGCCCGATTACTTCAAGAAAAAATATGGCGCGATGAAGCTGACTATCGACAAGATTGACTATTCGATGGCTGATTTCATCGATCTGGTTAACTCCTCGACCGATGAAAATCCCGCGCCGTACCTGCGCAACGCTATCATCGATCGATTCTTGCCGGAGCTGCTCGCCGACGTTCAGCCTTTGCCCAGCTACTTCTCGCCGAACTGGCTCACGGGTCCCCTCTCGCAGTTGTTGCGGTCGCGGCTCCATGACGGCAGCCAGGAACTTTACATCGGCGGCAAGGGCGGAAAGTTTCCCTTCTTGCATTTTGACAGTTATCACACACACGCGTTTATCAGCCAGATTTACGGTACCAAGGAATTCACGATATTCACCACGGACCAAACTCCGTTCATTTACGTTCGCCCCAATCAATACAACGCTTCGCAGATTCCGGACCTGGAAAAGCCGGACTATGAAAAATTTCCCTTGTTCGCAAAAGCCAATGCCATGCGTTTCAAGCTAGAGCCGGGAGAGACTCTTTTTGTCCCGGGCGGCGTCTGGCACACGGCAAAGATGCTCTCACCTTCGATCTCGGTTTCGGTGAATCGGGCGAATGCGTCGAACTGGACCAGCCTCACGCGTGATATGTACAGAAAGGCGCCGCTGCCGATGAAGCCTGTCGCCGCGGTGTATTTGACTGGTATGCGTATGGTCCGCTCGCTGCGCGGCTCGTGAATGTCGCACCTACATCGCTAAGGGCTTCTCAACGGGGTTCTGTTCCCGAACCGTCGTTCGGCCTTTGGCCTGCCGCGCTGAACACCACGATGTAGTCAAAGACCGATGCACGTCCGCCCACGCTCCGGTATTCATCCCATTTTGCCGGAACGCTCGCACAATCCAGGCAGATAACGGCGCAAGGCGCAGGATGTCGTTCTCGCTCGGAGTACCGGCTCGTCAGGTTGTTCACGCCGCTATACCAGACGCTCCGTGTACGACCGTCGGCATGAATCAGCGCCATCAGGGGGTATACAAAAAAAGACCGAGGGTCCTCCCCCAGGTCGGCCGAATTCACGTAAGAATCAAAAGCGATGCTTCCGCAATCGAGTTTGTTAACCGAATCTGCTACGGCAATATAGGTCGGGGCCAGAGTCTCATGCAAGTCGTTGAAATAAAGAACGGATCGCGAATGATAAACGTTGTTTCCGTGGCTCCAGCGCACCAGCGAGCGATGGTGATTAAGCAGTGCAAAAGGCAGCGCCGATACAAGGAGCAGAAATCCGATTATCGTTCCGGCTCTTCGGGAGAAATGTCTTTCGAGAATGAATCCAGTCAGTGCTGCGCCAAGCACGAACAAAGGCAATTCGTAACGGCTCGACCAAAGCTGCCAAATTATCAGGGCGGAAAAAAGCAAGAAAGCTGCGACGAGTCCCAGCGCATACCACAAATCCCCGCGCCCCCTTCCTCCGCCGTGCTTCCAGATGGCAAGTCCGATCGCGATGCTCAAAAGGAAAAAATGCAGTGGATTGCCCGCACTTATTTCACTTAGCGAAAATCGATTAAGGCGAAACGGCCCCTTTTTCTGCCAGGTCATTGTGGGATCGTCCGGGTCGGCGCCGATTCCCTGGATGCTCCGCCGGAATGCCCGTTCAATCCAAGAATTGACGCGCTGGCTAGGCGTACCAAAATGAAAAGAAACATTCCGGATTGCGTTCGCCAGCGTTCCCTTCAAGGTGACTGGTTCCACACGGTGGTTCATGCGGTCTCCTCCGTCGGCTAATGGCACACCCAGAGGCGAGCCCGTCAACTCGTAGCAGCGAAGGTATTGAGGGGCATTAACGGCGAGAACAAGCAAAATGAACAGCGCGGCGCATTTTAGAAACTTGATCCGTGCGGCAGCAGAGCCCATCCACCAACACGCGAGGACAATAAAAGGCAGAAAAACGTAGGCCGTGCCCTTCGTAAAGAGCGCCAGAGCAGCCGACAAGGCGGCGCAAACCAGATTGAACCAGCCGGGATCTTCATTCCAGCTCAGAATAAAAGCGACCGTCGCGGTCATCCAGAAAGCCTCTACGTAGGTGTTCATGGGGCCTGAGGCTTCGAGAACCCCTTCGGGTATCGTTACGCAGACCACGGCGGAAAGGACTTGACCGCGCGGTGTCGCACCCAAGGATTTCGCGATCAGCGAGACACCAATCAAACATCCGATCATGCTCAAAAACTGGATCATGTTGACAAATCGATCGCTACCCCAGAGCAAATAGGTATGCATCATTGCGTACTCTGCCCACGGTCCCCAAATCACTTGGGCGTAATCTGGCGTCGCGTAGAACCTCACGCTGTGATTGCTCATCCACATGATCACCCGGGGCAGGTGATAGTCCATCGCATCCCACATGCTCGGGGGCGCAACTACAGCGACGATGCCGATGAGCAGGGCGATGGACCCGGCGCCGGCCAGCATCCATTTCGTCGCGGCATCCAAAGCGTCGGCCGAAGATTCTGCTGATTGCACGATTTGTGAAGTGCGGACTATGCGGAATTTCAAGACGAGGAATTCGGCCACGCAGATGGCCAGCCAGGATATTGCCACAGCCGTACGCGTGAGAAGCTGCCCGGCGCTTAAAGCTTCAGTTATTACTACGACCGAGGTGCCGCAGAATACTGCAGCCCCCAGGAATGCCCTCCGCCAGTCAACCTGTTCCTTGTGGAGAATGCGGCAGAAAAGCAGAAATGCCGTAACAGGCAGAACGAGAAACATCGAGCGCTCCAATAGTTCGCCAAATCGAAAACAGCACTATAGCTGCTAGTGGAAACTGTTTCGTTACGGACGGCTACCCCCAGATGGAAGATATTTCGCTCGTACGTTTCTCCAAGACTAACTTCTGAGCCGAAAATAAAGGCCCGTGTGCGAGCGGAATGATGCTTCCGGATGAAACGGAATCCGCCCCGGGTGGCTTGGGACGTCCCACTGGTCGACTAACTCATAACCTGCAGAGCATACCGAATCGATGAAATCTTTGCGATTAAACACGTATTGGGGGTGAAAAGCCGGACCTCCGTTTTGCAAGGTCACAATCTGATTGCCTTCATACAAGGGGAGCTTATTCAACAGGAGATGGCGTGGGCGCACGGAAAGCGCTGCCAGCGAAACGGCAAACGGTGGCTGTTCGATATACTGAAGCGAACCGGCGGCAAGAAGAATCTGCGCGCCTGACGCTTCGGAGAACGAAGTCGTAAACGAAATCTCACCACGATTTTCGCGGCGCGCCAACTCTTCCCCTGCCTTGACGATCTCTGGAAGATCGCAAACGATCCATTGGAAGCCCTCCGGATATTTTAAATATCTCGAATAGGCATAGAAATTTGTCCCACGATGGCCCCCGTAATCGAACACCCGCGTTCGCGGTTCGATTAGACGCCCGAGCCAAAACATTACCGGGTAGTCAAAGGAGAGAGCTCGCGAGAGCCTATCCTCGAATTCCAGTGCGTAGGCCGCATTGTTAAATCCGAGAGGTTTTGTTCGCGGAGCTGCTCGGTTGGCTTCTTTGAAGCTTTGGTAAACTCCGTGGAAAGATCCCCAGGCATTTCCAGAAAACCGTTTTTTGTAGAGCGCCTCCAGCAACGTCCGAAGGACCGGTATCGTTTCGATTCGTTGCTGCAGAGTTTCAGCTAGCATTCCAGCGCCTCAGGAAAATTGAATGCGGTCGAAGCGGTCGCCTGCCGCAGGCGATAACACTTTGTCTAAAGCGCAAGCCGCATGATTCCGCTCCGCTCATGCATGGTGGGCGATCGTGCAGGATCAACTCCAGGGTGGCTTACCGTTCCGAACATTTTTGAACCAAACAGCAGGCTCGACGACGCACGATTTCAACAAATCCCTTAAGCCTGAGCGTCCTGGTGGCGTCGGGTGGACCCCGAGTTTGCGCAGCGCATAGTTCGCTCGGTAAACGTTCGCCAGCATGCGGTCTCGGAATTGGAAATTCACACTGACGCTGATGGATACGTTGTCGTGATTTTTCACCCAGTGCGGCGCGTTCACCGGAATGTGCACCACTGTTCCCGGAATCATAGCGAATTCGCGCGCCCGGTTTTGGTGTTCAGGCTTGTGTACCGCGGCGTTATGATCGACTGACCAAAACCTCTCCAGCTCCTCTTCAGGTAGCACGATGCGATCCTTTTGATCGAATACACTAAGTGTCTTTTCCCCGCGGACCTGTAAAAGGAAATTACATTCACGATCGATGTGGTAAGACGTAACTCGTAGCGGCGACGTCACGAAAAGAATAATCTCCTGCACCTTCATCACGCGGTCGAGGTCTAAGCCTATCAACGCTTGCAGCTCGGCCATGCATTGATTCAATAAAGCGGCGTACTCGGGATCCTTATCCGCTTTGTGCAGGATGATCCAGGCGCCACAGTGTTCGATTCGCTCCAGCGCCTCCTCTATTGAAAAAGAGGCTCGCGGCGTTTGATCCCATCTCTGGTCCACGCGCACATTTCCCGCATCGTAGTACAAATCCTTGGGACGGTCTCGCGAAGTATCACGGGCCAGCTCCAGCAACCGAGGCAATTCAAATAAGGGGTGGCCAACCAACCGATGTTGAAACTCAAAACTCGCGCGATTGAACTGGCAGCGAAAAGCCTCGGGATCAGCTTCGAACACTCGTCCTAGCTGCGTGGGCGACAAAATCCCAGTCGTCGTTTCCATCGTCACTCGGATCCTCAGGTACCGGACTCAAGCAGCTAAGTGCAATTTCCCTTCCAGACCAAGCCGCCAAACGCCGCTTCTAATGCGGTTCTATAACCCTAAGCCTTTTAGTATCAGTACTATAGAGTCAATTAGTAAAATGCCGCGCTGTCCAAGCCGCTCGAACACTCGGCCGTGCCGTCAGAGTTGCCCAATAGTTCCACGAAATTGCCCTGGGGAACCGGCCAAAATTATTACCCATTATACGTAGTTCTCAAACACTTTGCCAAAAACCATCCCTCATGCTGCTATTAGGCAGCGAACTAGCCGGTGACATCTCCGAAACTGTGATTTTGCACGATTAGGAGTTGATTCTTACGACCGGTTATAATGTTGAATACCCTTTGGAGTAACGCCTTGCTGACCGATACATCTACCAGCTCTCTGCAACTTCAGTCATCACGGCCTTCCGGCCATTCGATCGTCCCCTTTAATGTGCTGGAAACTCGCAACCGGGATCTCTTCGCAGCGTTCTCTTGGATGTTCCATTCGGATCCGTTGGGGGCCCTCCGCGAGGCCTTGCGCGAATTTACGGGTCAACGACACATTTCCTTTGCGCCATCCGGAGAATGCGCCATAGCCCAGATTCTGTCGTTACTCCCACAGAAAGAAGTCGTGATTCCAGCTTGGATATGCCATCAAGTGAAGGAAGCCGCAGAAATTGCCGGGAAACGCGTCATTTATGTGGACTTGGCAAAAAACAGCATCAATGCCACGGCCGCCGAGTATGACGAAGCCGCCAGACCAGGCCGGATCTTATTAGCGGCGCACTTATTTGGCGTTCCTACGGATATCGAGGCCATCTGTAAACTGGCCCGGAGTCGGGATTGTGTGACGATCGAAGACGCTGTTCCTGCCATTGGCGGTACGCTGCATGGTCGCCCCCTGGGCACTTTTGCGGACTTCGGTGTTTTCAGTTTTCAGCAGTCGAAGCGAATTTCTGCATTTCGCGGCGGCATCATAGTCGTTAACAATCACAAGCTCATCGATCCTGGCAAGCTCGATTCGGCCCGCGTAACTCCAACTGTGCGGACGATGCCAGTAGCAGCGCTCGCCATGGCACTTGCTCATAACTTCGCCACTGCTCCCTTGGTCTATCGATGGCTCACGCTCCCAATGTTGCCGTTGCGCGGAGCATTGCCAGCCCTATTGACAAAAATGCGCCCCGCAAAGCCCTCCACATCGCATTCAAGCAGTGAACGAGTTGTGACCGCGCCACGGAATCAGTACTACACCAGAGAAATCCATCCTTACCAAGCGGAACTCGTGCTCCGCATGCTTCGCAGAATGGAGAACATCCGAGAACACGTTGTTGCCCTGGCAAATATTTACACCGAGGTTTTTCGAAATACTCCGATAGAAACCTTTCTTCCTCCTGGCAGCGATGCGGGTGGGTTGATGCGCTTTCCCATTGCTTGTTCCGGGAAAAATCGAGAGGAGCTATTGCGGCTCGCACTCAAGCGCGGGCTGTACTTGAAAGTTCTTTGGTCGCAACTTTTGCCGGAGGAATCTGAATACTCGCGGTTTCCTAACGCTCTTTGGGTGGCGCGAAATCTCGTGCTTCTTCCTCTGTACACGGCGCTCTCGGCAAAGGCAGCTGAGCTCTTGGCGCTGAATGTTGTTGATGTCGAGAGGAGCATGCCAGAACGGCAAATTGGTTAACCGCGAGCTAGGAAGCCCGTCGCTGCAGTGTACCTAGCGGACACGCCCATGGTTCGCTCCCTGGGCAGTTCGTGAAGGTCCTTTTCGAATCGAAACGCGAGCGCACCATACATGCACTCCTTCGTAAGCGTTTCAATCAGGGAATTAGCCGCTCGCGAACGCCGAGTGGAGCTGGACGCGCCAGCCTCTCAATTGAACCCCAAACGTTTGGCCAAGAAGCACATTTGACAGCACCGAATACGTCGGGCGGCGTGCGGGGGTAGGATATTCGGCGGTCGTGATCGGGACGATACGTCGGGCCATCATCGGGCGCCCATCGGTCACAGAGGTGAGCCAGGAAAGCTGCGCGGGCGCTTGCGAAACTTCCTCCAGGATTGCCTGTGCGAAACCGTACCAGGTCGTGTGGTCGCTCGCGGTCATGTGGTAGGTGCCGCTCACGCGTTCGAGAGAAAATGAGTCCGTGTCAGGTTTGGGGAGTTGCTCGAGCACAGCGGTAGTTGCGCGGGCGATTTCATGTGACCATGTTGGAGCACCGATTTGATCGCACACTATCCGCAACTCCTCCCGCTGTGACGCAAGTCGCAATATCGTGAGCAGGAAATTGCGGCCGCGAGTGGAGTAAACCCAAGCGGTCCGAAAAATCAGGTGGGGTACTCCAGAGTCCCGAATGGCCTGTTCACCAGCGAGCTTCGTCTTCCCATAGACGCTGACCGGGTTCGGAGGATCGCTCTCGTCATATGGAGTGTTCTTCAAGCCATCAAAAATGTAGTCGGTTGAGTAGTGCACGAGGGCCGCGCCAATCCTTCTTGCTTCCTCGGCCAGCAGCGCGGGGAAATCCGCATTGATAGTTTCGGCCATCGCTTCGTCAGACTCCGCATTGTCCACCGCCGTGTAAGCAGCCGCATTAACGATCAGTCGGGGCCGGAAATCGCGGATCGCACGACGAACATCGTCAGGCTTGGAGATGTCGAGTTGCGCCCGATCAAGAGCCACCACCTTACATAGTCGTGGAAGGAGACCCGCAAGATCAGAGCCGATTTGCCCGTTCCTGCCGATCAGCAGAATTCCCAGGCTCATGGTCCCGTAAACCGAGGCAGTAATTCGCGGGGAATTTCCGCGAGCTTGGAATACTTCGAATCTTTTGGGGATACCAGAGGAGCAGCAACACCCCAGGAAATGCCGAGATCGGGATCGCACCAAAGAACGCCATGTTCATCGGATGGATCGTAGAAGTCGCTGCACTTATAAAGAACCTGCACGGTTTCGGTCAAGGCGAGGAAGCCGTGGGCAAAGCCTGCAGGAATATAAGTTTGATTTTGATGATTGGATGAGAGCAGTACCGCGGTCGATTTTCCAAAATGTGGGGAACCGAGGCGGATGTCCACTGCCACGTCAAGAGCTTCACCTTCAACCACGCGGCACAGTTTTGCTTGAGGACGACGCAGTTGGTAATGAAATCCGCGAAGTGTACCCTTGCTGGAACAGGAGTGATTATCTTGAACAAAACTATCCGTGATGCCGAGCTCGGCAAACTTGCCCCGGTGATACGTCTCCATGAAGAAACCCCGGGTATCAGAAATGATTTGGGGGCGCAGCTCGCACACACCCGGCAGGGATGTTTCAATTCGTTGCAAGGAGCTTAGTTCCCCATGGTGTCGGAAATCGGCTGTGGCAGTAAGATTTGCCTCTCCCCGATAGCGCTGGCGCTTTTACCTTCAGAATTTCCCCGACGATTTCGCTCCCGATGGCGTGATGGCATGCAGGGAGGAGTCCCGATTTTCGTAATACTTTTCATAATACGAACGATACTCTCCTCCACGGATTCCCGCTATCCATTCCACATTCATCTTGTACCAATCAATGGTTTGCCGCAAGCCATCGTCCAGCGATACGGACGGCGTCCAGCCGAGCTCGCGCCCAATTTTGTCGCTCTTAAGAGCGTAGCGTCGATCATGACCGGGACGATCTCTTACAGACGAGAGCAACGTCTCCGGCTTGCCCACCAGTCGGAGCAAGCGGCGCGCTATGTTTAAATTCTCTTCTACATCGAGACCGCCGATGTTGTAAACCTCTCCAATCCGGCCTCGCTCAAGAACCGCCAGAATGCCGCGGCAATTGTCGTCCACATGCAGCCAGTTGCGTTGCTGCTTCCCGTCACCGTAAATCGGGAGAGGCTTGTCATCGAGCGCATTCGTGATCAGCAACGGAAGGAACTTTTCGGGAAATTGATACGGTCCGTAGTTGTTTGAAGAGCGAGTAATCAGCCCCGGAAAGTCAAATGTGCGGACATAGGAGCGCACGAGCAAATCCGAAGCCGCTTTGGATGCCGAGTACGGACTACTCGGCTGCAGCTGCGAGCTTTCATCTGCCCAAATTCCGGGCAGCAAATCCCCGTACACCTCATCTGTGGAAATGTGCACGAAGCGCCCCAAGTTCAGCTTTCGAGACACCTCGAGCAGGATGAACGTGCCAGTGACGTTTGTCTCAATCACTGGGGCGGGCTCATAAATGCTGCGGTCCACATGAGATTCCGCCGCGAAATGAACTACCGCTTCGCAGCCACGCATGGCTGCCTCGACGGCTGCCGCGTCGCAGATGTCGCCTCTGACGAACTGATAATTTGGATTTTTCCCAATCGATTCGAGGTTCGCGAGGTTTCCCGCATATGTTAGCTTGTCGTAATTGACAACTGAATAGTCTCGTCCGCGCGCCAGAACTTGCCGAATAAAGTTCGAGCCGATAAATCCCGCTCCACCAGTCACAAAAATCTTCATCGGGCCATTTCCTGTTTTGTAGAGCCCTGCTTGCCTGTCAGTTTATTGGCGCCGGTTTCTGCCACTAGGGTGTTGGCGCGGAGAAGCGATTCGAAAGTTCCGGCATCAGTCCACCAACCATCAATGACCTCGTAAGCAAGTTTGCCTTCTTCGATGTAAAAATTATTGACGTCCGTAATCTCGAGTTCGCCGCGTCCCGAGGGCTTGAGGCGGCGGATTTTTTGAAAGACCGACGCATCGTAAAGGTAGATTCCGATGACAGCAAAATTCGATTTGGGAGCCTTAGGTTTTTCTTGAATTCCCACTACACGCTCCCCGCGAATCTCCGCGACCCCAAAGCGCTGAGCGTCGGTTACTTCCTTCAGCAGAATCTTAGCTCCCTCTTTCTGCTTCCTAAAATTGTCGACGGCGTTGCAAACATTATTCTCTATGATGTTGTCCCCTAGCACTACACAGATGGGCTCGCCGCCGGCGAAGTACTCAGCAAGACCGAGCGCTTCTGCGATCCCCCCTTCCCCTTCCTGGTAGGTGTAGTTCAAGTGCTTCAATCCAAAGTCGCGGCCGTTTCCGAGCAGTCGCAGGAAATCTCCAGCATTGTTCCCCCCCGTGACGAGGAGAATCTCATGGATTCCTGCGTTCACAAGGATCTGGATCGGGTAATAAATCATCGGCTTGTCAAAGACGGGCAGGAGATGTTTGTTCGTAACCCTTGTGAGAGGGTTGAGCCTACTGCCGGTTCCGCCGGCAAGCACCACGCCTTTCATCTTTGCCTCTCTTTTCTTTGGCTCGCCGAAGCAAGCGGCAACACCGATGCCAGGAGCAGAAATGCGATTGTCGCTCCAACCTCAGTCGCTACATGCTCTAGGATGACCTACCGCACTGATAAACGTGAAATTCTTGGCCCCATATCGTCGTCTCGTACACCTTGCGATACGCCCGATCGGCTGAAAGTGAATGTATTTCGAGACTCTCGTCCGTGCTCAAACGCTGCGTGTAGATCATCGTAAGAACTTTGTTCTGTTGTAGCGCCCTCTCCGCCAGCATTAGCCGCACTGCAGTGAAGAATTCTATTGAGAACGCCCGGAATACAAAAAACAAGTCATCCTCAGAGCGCTTGCAATAGTCGAGAACGTCGCCCTGAATTATGCTGATGCGTTGTTTTTGCGCCGAAGGTAACTCACAACTTTCGATATTCTTTCTGGCCGTAGCGCACAACTCGGGAGCCAGCTCTACCCCAGTTACTTTTTCGAACCCATA
>JBEKSN010000120.1:0-11285 GCA_049517055.1 Candidatus Acidiferrales bacterium
GACAAGGGACAACGACTGAAACAGGGTTTGTCGCACAAGCCCGTGCGACGGCTCGGATTGCCCTCGGCTGTCCGATGGCTCGCGCCACTTCACTGTAGGTCCGAGTCGCGCCATAAGGAATTCGTTTTAGCTCCTCCCAGACACGCCTGCGGAATGCAGTTGCTTGCACGTCGGTCGGCAAATCAAGGTGCGGCTCTTTGCCGCGCAGGTGCGCCAGGATTTTGCTCACCCATTCTCCGAGATTTCTCGATCCGCTCGTATCGCTGTCGATTTCCGCGCGAGGATATTCTTTTTGCAGGGCGGCTTCCAACGGCCCATCTTTTTCTCCGAGATAAAGCGCGCTTATTCCGCGATTGGTGGCTGCCACCAGCAGGCGCCCCAGCGGCGAATCGACAATCGTGTAGTGAATCTGCATCCCAACCCCTCCCTGCCGATACGTTCCAGGCGTCATGCCGAGTTGCGAAGGAGCGCGTTCATACAACCCTCTGCTCGAACCAAATCCTGCGTCGTAAAGTGCCGTGGTCACATCGTCTCCTTTTCGCAAACTGGATTTCAGCCGACGCATACGCTGCGCGTCGGCATATTGTCGAGGCGTGATGCCCATCACGCGGCGGAACGCGCGGTCAAGTTGGTGCGGAGCCATTCCGACGGCTCGACTCAGTGTTGCGAGAGTCAAACCAGCCTCGTCGTCTCTTCCTTCATCTTCCCGAATCTGAGTGTCGATTTCGCGGCAAACGCGCGCTACCGATGCGGTACGCGGATCGCTCAGATTTATAGCGCGCGGCCTGCAGCGTCGGCACGCTCGAAACCCTTGTTGCTCAGCGGCCTCGGGAAGGGGGAAAAAGACGACTTGCTCGCGGCGAGGCTTGCGAGAAGGGCATGACGGCCGGCAGTAGATTCCCGTAGAGCGAACGGCGTAGACAAACGCGCCATCTGCCGCCCGGTCGCGAGACTGCACCGCGTGCCACAGCGCCTCGGCGCGAGGCCGTTCGCTACGTCTTTGCGTTCGATTAGAATTGCGCGGCATTTGTTGAGTCACCGATGCTCAATTGCAGATCGAAATTACCGAATCCCAACGGGAACCGCTATCCGTTTCTTGCGCTCAAACTGGCTTCGCCTTTCGCGTCGGCGGGGAAATGGCCCTCGAGAAGGCCTCAAGCGCCTTGCCTCCTGAGGGTTACATCATACGGCACCTTCGCCTGTGCTACTGTTGACGTCGCACCAGACCACGCGCATATTCGGATTCCACAGGGGTGGGTCAGGCAATACTTGGGGGAGAAGCTATGGGGGCTGCTCCGCAACGGAACAGGCAGGCAGCTGCATCGCCGCTGCGTGTAGTGGAAGTTCAGGATCCAACGAAGTCGGTGCCCGCCTTAAGTAAACCGGGGCCATTGCACTTTGCTCGTATTCCCACGCACGCTATCGGCGTAGCGAAAGAACGCCGCACCCATCCGCGCGCTTGCCTTTCGCTGCCTCTTCGCTTGATTCGAGTTGGCGAAGTGGCCGAACCAGTTCCGGTCACGCTGGTAACGCGAAACATCAGCTCAAGCGGCGTCTATTTCCTGGCACCGCGCAAATTCGAAACGGGCACCGCCGTCGAGCTGGAAGTCGCGCTGGTCGAACGTCCGCTAGGACAGGGCAGCGTGCAAATGTGTACCGCTGCTCATATCATTCGCGCGGAGGAATTGGATACGCCCGGTTGGCACGGCTACGCCGCGACGTTTGATGATTTCGCGCTTCGCCGTGACGATGTGCTCCCGCTTCGCTACCAAGCGAGTTAAGCAGACATCAGTCCGATACGATTTGTTAGTCGCCGGCTCTGTGCAAATCCCCGAACGCCGTTCTATTTAACTGGACCTTTCCGGCTCATGTTGTGCGATTGCCTGCATTGAAGCGCTAGCGTACAATTCAGCGCCTGTGGCGGACACTCCCTCGATTATTGGCCGCGCCATTTCCCATTACACCGTTCTCGAAAAACTGGGCGGCGGAGGAATGGGCGTGGTTTACAAAGCCAAGGACACGCGCCTTGGCCGGAACGTGGCGCTGAAATTCCTTCCGGATGATATTTCTCAGGACCCTCAGGCCATCGAACGATTTCGTCGCGAAGCGCGCGCCGCATCCGCGCTCAATCACGCCAACATCTGCACCATTCACGATATTGGAGAATTTGAGGGCCGCCCGTTTATCGCCATGGAACTACTCGAAGGCAAGACTTTGAAGCACCGTATAGCAGGGAAGCCCATCGAATTATCGGAACTCCTGGAACTCGGCATCCAGATCGCCAGCGGACTCGATGCGGCGCACTCGAAGGGAATCGTGCATCGCGACATCAAACCCGCGAACATATTTCTCGTCGAGCGCGGGCAAGCAAAAATTTTGGATTTTGGTTTGGCCAAGCTGACCTCTACGGTCGCGCATGCCGCTGAATCTGTGGGCGCGACGTCCATGCGCACGCAAACGCATATGCTCGATCGAGAGCAACTGACCAGTCCGGGTAGCTCGATGGGTACAATCGCGTATATGTCGCCGGAACAAGCGCGTGGCGAAGAGTTGGACGCGCGGTCGGATTTGTTTTCGCTAGGCGTGGTGCTCTATGAAATGGCAACTGGGACGGTTCCGTTTTCCGGCACAACCTCGGCAGTGGTTTTCGACGGAATTTTGCATTCTACGCCCGCGCCTGCGAAGGAATTGAATCCTCGCCTGCCGCTGGTGATGGAAAGTATCCTTGGCAAGACGCTCGAAAAAGACCCCGACCTGCGCTATCAGCATGCTTCCGATATCCGTGCGGACTTGAAGCGCCTCAGCCGCGACATTGAGTCAAACCGCCGCCCCGCCGCTGATAAGAGTGCTTCGGGCGCCGCGGCACAGCCCGCGCCATCCAAACATAAATCCGTCGCGGTGCTCTACTTCGAAAACCAGAGCGGCGCGAAAGAGGACGAATACTTCCGCGACGGAATCACCGAAGATATCGTCACAGAGCTTTTGAAGATCAAACAACTGGAAATCTTTCCCCGCTCGGAGATGCTCGCATTTCGCGACAAACCGGTCACCGCGCTACAAGCTGGCCAGCAGCTTGGCGCCGCGTATGTGCTGGAAGGTTCCATTCGCCGCTCGGGGACCCGCGTGCGGATCACCGCGCAACTAGTGGAAGCTTCCACCCGGCATTCTGTCTGGGCCGAGCGTTTCGACCGCCAACTGGAAGACGTGTTCGCCATCCAGGAGGAAATCGCGCGGAGCATCGCCCAGGCTCTGCGCATTACGCTTACTCCACAGGAAGAAAAAACCATCGCGCGCAAACCTACGGAAAATCCGCAAGCCTACGATTTTCACCTGCGCGGTAGAAACTACATACGCCGCTATAACATGGAGTACGGCCTGCAAATGTTCGAACAAGCCATCCAGCTTGACCCGAATTTTGCCCTGGCGCATGCGGGGATTGCGCATTTGTGCGGCCTCATCTATGAGCTTCGCGAGCAAAGCCCGAAATGGATTGAACGCGGGCTCGCCGCCTGTGATCGCGCCACCGCGCTTGCGCCGGACTTGCCGGAAGTGCTGGTAGCGCACGCACGCATCTGTTACGCGCAAAAGAAATACGAAGAATCAGCACTGCTGGCCCAGCGTGCCATCGAGCGCAAACCCGACTGCGAAGGCTCCTGGGACATACTCGGCCGTGCCTATTTCGCCTCCGGACGTTTCGAAGAGGCCGCTGCGCTGACCGAGCGGGCGATTGAAGCTAACGGCGACGACTACAATTCTTATATCCCATATAGCCGGGCCCTCAGACGGTTGGACATGAAGGAGGAAGCGGAGCACCTGCAGGAGCGGTTTATGAAGGCCTTGCGCCTGCAACTGGAAATTGTGCCGGAAGACGTGCGGGCCAGGATTTTGCTGGCTGTTAACCTCGCCTACTCCGGCCAAGGGCAAGATACGGACGAAGCTGTTCGGCACTTGCAGACCGCTGTCGCTCTTCGCCCCGGCGATCCCAGCACCCTCTACAATGCTGCCTGCACCTACGGCGCCCTGGGAAAAAAAGCGGAGGCGCTCGAGACGCTGAAGAAGTCGTTTGCTGCCGGATACAGCAACCAGGATTGGGCGGCCAAAGATACCGATCTCGATTGCCTCCACGATGACCCTGAATTCCAGAAACTCGTCGGCCAAAGCGCGCGCCCCGCGTCCTAAGAGGCAATTCTTCTCGCTCACCTTGACGTGACACGCCAATATCGCTATTCAATCCCTCTGTCGTCTGGTGGGGGACAAGTCAACGCGGCCCTCTGCCTTGCCGCGATGACCGCGCGCTTAGCGTACCGCGCCAAAAATCCGTTTTACGCCACTTTGAGTACGAGCTTTCCGATGTTCTCGCCCTTGAAGAGCTTCAGCAGTGTATCCGGAAATGTTTCGAAGCCCTCAACGATATGCTCGCGCGATTTGAGTTTGCCGGCAGCCATCCAGCCCGCCATTTCGCGTCCGGCTTCGGCATAACGATCAGCGTAGTCAAACACGACCATACCCTTCATGCTGGCGCGATTGACCAGCAGCGAAAGATAATTCGAAGGCCCTTTAATCGGCGTGGTGTTGCAGTATTGCGAGATCGCGCCGCAGATCACGATTCGCGCCCCGCGCGCGAGTTGCGTGAGCGCCGCGTCGAGAATATCGCCACCCACGTTGTCGAAATAAACGTCAATGCCTTTCGGGCAATGCTTCTGTAGAGCTTTGCGGAGATCCTCCGACTTGTAGTCAATGGCGGCGTCAAAGCCCAGATCCTCCACAATGTAGTTGCATTTTTCTGCGCCGCCGGCGATGCCGACCACGGTGCATCCTTTTATCTTGGCGATTTGCCCTACGACTGTCCCCACCGCTCCGGCCGCGCCTGAAACGACTACGGTCTGGCCCGGCTTCGGTTGGCCGATATCCAGCAAGCCAAAATAAGCGGTCATCCCTGGCATTCCGAGCGTGCCGAGAAAAACCGGCAGAGGAATCGCGCCGGCGTTCACCTTCGTGATACCAGTGCCGTTCGATATGGCGAATTCCTGAACTCCGAAGGCGCCGTAAACGTGATCGCCAACGGCGAACTTGGGATTTTTCGAAGCTGTCACGCGACCAAGCGCCCCCGCTCGCATGACTTCGCCGATACCTACCGGAGCAATGTACGATTTCCCCTCGTTCATCCACCCACGCATGGCCGGGTCGAGCGAGATATACAGGATCTTCACGAGGAACTCGCCTTCGCCTGGATCGCGAACCGGTTCTTCCTTGTAGTTCCAATCGGTTCTCTTCGGCATACCCACGGGACGCGCTGCGAGTTCGAATTTATGATTCAGATTGCTCATGGCTGATTCCTCCGCTAAGTACAATTGAGGTCGAGCCGTCGTCCGGCCTGTTGTTGATAGTCGCTTACAGATGACAGTGACTAACGCGGCGGGCATTGTATATAATCGCGCGTACTGTGCCAAGCCAGGACATTCTCTGCGCATGGGAGGGCTAAATGGCAGGAGCACCCGCAAACGTATTGAACATGCCGCGACCGCCGGTGTTTGCCAACGCCGCGGAGGAGCGCTTGCATCGCAAGCAGATGCTGGCCGCCGCATTCAGGCTTTTTTCGAAGTTCGGATTCGATGAAGGGGTAGCGGGACACATCACCGCGCGCGATCCCGAAAAACTCGACCACTTTTGGGTGAACCCGTTCGGAATGCACTTCGGGCAAATACGCGCGTCCGACCTGATTCTGGTGAATCATCACGGTGAAGTCGTCGAGGGAAAATATCCCGTCAACGCCGCGGCATTTGCCATCCATTCCCAGGTACACGCCGCGCGTCCCGATGTGATCGCGGCTGCGCACGCGCATTCGCTGAACGGAAAATCCTGGGCGTCACTCGGTCGGCTGCTCGATCCAATTACGCAGGATGCCTGCGCGTTTTACGAGGATCACGGATTGTTCGCGGAGTTCACCGGCGTCGTCTATGAAACCTCGGAGGGCGAGCGGATCGCCCAAGCCCTGGGACAACACAAAGCCGCAATTCTGCGGAATCACGGATTGATCACAGTAGGACAATGCGTCGAGGAAGCGGCGTGGTGGTTCATTACCATGGAACGAAGTTGCCAGGCGCAATTACTCGCCGAGGGCGCGGGCAAGCCGGTGAAAATCGATCATGCCACTGCTCTGGCGACCAGGGAACAAGTTGGAAGCCATCTCGCCGGATGGTTTCAGTTTCAGCCGCTGCTCGCCCGCATTACCCGCGAACAGCCCGATCTGCTCGAATAATCCACCGAAACACAGTTCCTTCCGGTGTCCGGCGCTGCGCTTGCCTGTTTTGGGGGCTACTGCTACACTGTCGCGGCAAGAGCTAGTGCTGCTCCTGCCATACTTCCTGTAAAAGGTTCATCCATGTCTGGACATTCAAAATGGGCCACAATTAAACACAAGAAAGCTGCCACGGACGCCCGTCGTGGCAAGGTTTTCACCAAGCTAATCCGCGAGCTAACCATCGCGACGCGCACTGCCGGGGCCGATCCGGTGACGAACCCGCGCCTGCGCACGGCCATTCTCACCGCCAAGAGCGAGAACATGCCCAATGACAATATCGAGCGCGCGATCCAGCGCGGCTCTGGGACCCTCGAGGGTGAGACGCTGGATGAAGTAACGTTCGAAGGGTACGGCCCGGGCGGCGTCGGCCTGTTGGTGCAAGTGGTGACCAATAACCGCAACCGCATCGTTAGCGAAATTCGCCACATGCTTTCGAAAAACGGCGGCAACATGGCTGAAACCGGCGCGGTTGGCTGGATGTTTGACCGCAAGGGCGACATCCTGGTTCCGAAAGACGCCGCCGACGAAGACAAAATGATGAGCATCGTGCTGGACGCAGGGGCGGAAGATTTGCGCGACGATGGCTCGGCGTGGGAAGTGACGACTCCGCCGGAAGCCATGGAAAAAGTTCGTGAGGCGCTGACCGCTGCGGGCATCAAGCCCTCTTCAGCGGAGGTCGGATTCATACCGAAGAATTACGTGAAGCTGACCGGCGCACAAGCCCAACAGATGGTTCGCATGATGGAAACGCTGGAAGACCACGACGACGTACAGCATGTTTACGCGAACTTCGATATCGACGAGAAGGAAATCCAGGCTGCCGTAGCCGGATAGTTCTCTTCGCGTCGCGCATCCCGAAAAAACACTACCTTTCATTTCGGGCCCGCACGTACACTTGTGCGGACCGGCATGCCTTCATCTCACATCGTCAGACTGAATACAAAAGCGCGTGGGCTACGCGTGCTAGGCGTGGACCCGGCACTGGCCGGCGCCACCGGCTACGGAATCATTGAGTTCGTTGGTTCCACTCCGCGTCTAGTGCGCTTCGGCTCGTTTAAACTTCCCGCACGTGCAACACTTGCGGCGCGCTTGTACGAAATTCATTCGCTGATTTCGAAACTGGTGGCTGAATTCACACCCGATGCGGTGGCGGTCGAGTCGGTGTTCACCGCGCTCAATGTAAGAACTGCGCTAAAACTCGCGGAAGTACGCGGAGTCGTTCTTCTGGCTGCGGCGCAAGCCTCCATCCCCGCGCATAGCTATTCGCCTCGCGAAGTAAAATCCAGTGTGGCGGGATATGGCGCCGCGTCGAAACAGCAAATGCAGCAAATGGTGAGTTCCGCGCTGGGGCTGACGGAAGTTCCGGAACCCGCCGACGCCGCCGACGCGCTGGCTGTGGCGCTTTGTCACGCACACCTTGCGCGAGCGCGCGAGCGCATGGATGTTGCTATGTCCCCGACGCGTCTAGTTATGGCGTCTCGCAGCGTGATTCGCAATTCACAAAGTCCGCGCAACCGGATCCGCACCGCCCGCATCTTGGAATCGTGATAGCCTCGTCAACGATGATCCGATTTGTGAACCGTCCCATGGCCACGGGTTTTCGCAGAAATCTTGCAGCGTTTTTCCTCGCGGCTTTTGTGTTCCTGGCTCCTTGCGTCGCTGGCGCATCTTCCGACAATCCTGCAATCACATACCGAAAAATCTTTAAGTCCAGTTATCCCGAATTCGTGGAAATTAGGCTGGAAGAGAACGGCCGCGGCACTTTTGATATCCGTCAACTGGACGAAGCAGCCAATCCTCAGCCCTTCGAAATCGACTCTGCGCTCGCCGGCAAAATCTTTGCCCTGGCGGCGAAATTGCATAATTTTCAAGGTGTGGATTTGGACATTCACAGGCGCATCGCCAACCTGGGCGAAAAAACTTTCCGCTACGATAAAGGCAGTGAGACACACGAAGTCAAGTTCAACTACACGCTCGACGATTCCGCCAGTCAATTGACCGCAATCTTCGAAGGGCTTGCCCGGCAGACAACAGATCTTTCTGACCTGGAACGCACGATGCGATACGACCGGCTTGGGGTAAATGATGTTCTGCAGCAAATCGAGCAGGATTACAACAACAAGCTGTTTCCGGAACCCGAGCGGCTACTTCCCGCGCTCGACCAGCTTGCAGGCGACCAGAAGTTTATCGATATAGCTCGCCAGCGCGCCCGAGCGCTTGCCGGCCGTATCCGCGTCTCGCACTAGCCCGCATTTCAGAATTTGAATTCGCAGGCATCGCTAACTCCTTTTTTAACTTAGAATTAGAACTGTCTTATTTTAGGCGCTATTGTGGACGAGATTGAGAACTGGCCCGCTGACCAGGGTGACATCTCTTGGGATTTACCGCTATACTTCATCCATCCGTATGGAGATGATCCGCATCTGAGTTATCACGCCAATGAAACCAAAAAACCTAGTTGCAATCCAGTGCGCCGTGCTTTTTACTTTACTTTCGATCCCCGCGTTGCAAGCTTCGGCGCAAAACAGTGACGTTCAAACGCGCATCACGCAGGCTGTGGACGAGGGCAAACTAACCTCGCTGAAGGGCAACACCTATCCGCTCGCCCGCGCTGAATTTGACCGCGGACCGGCGCCGGCCAATCTCCCGATGGAGAACATGCTGCTGGTGCTGAAACGCAGTCCGGCGCAGGAAGCCGCGCTCAATCGGTTGATGGCCGAGCAACTCGATAAATCTTCTTCCAATTTCCACAAGTGGCTCACCCCGCAGCAATTTGGCCAGCAGTTCGGCGCCTCGGACCAGGACATTCAAACCATCACGTCGTGGCTGGGATCGCACGGGTTCCAAATAATCCAGGTTACGAACGGCCGCACGGTGATCAACTTTTCCGGCAACGCGGGCCAAGTGCAGCAGGCTTTTCACACCGCGATTCACAGCTATGTTGTTAATGGCGAACAGCACTGGGCGAACTCGACCGATCCCCAAATCCCCACAGCGCTCACACCGGTCGTCGCGGGCGTAAACACGATGCATAATTTCCGCTGGAAGCCTGCCAATGTACATGCCGGCGAGTTCATCAGATCGAAAGAGACGGGAAAAGTCACCGCGGTGAATTCGAATTTCACATTCGCGGGAGGCTGCGGCGGCACCGGAACGAATTGTTTCGGAGTGGGCCCGACCGATTTCGCCACAATCTATAACGTGCTGCCACGATGGACAGCGAACAACGACGGCACCGGGGTGACCATCGCGGTCGTGGGACAGACGGACATCAATCCCCAAGATAATGTTGATTTTAGGAGCATATTTGGCCTTCCAACTTCGCATCTGACGATCACTCAAAATCCCAACGCCGGCGACCCAGGGACGATTGGCCCGGGAGGAGATGACGACGAGGCCGAAGCAGACATTGATACTCAGTGGTCGGGCGCAGTCGCCAAAGGCGCCACCATCAATTTCGTAAAGTCGGCATCCACCAATACCAGCAATGGAGTGGATCTTTCCTCTACCTACATCGTGGACCAAAATTTGGCCCCCATCCTAACCGAAAGCTATGGCGCGTGCGAATTCGATCTCGGGTCCGCGGGCAATTTGTTCTATTACCAAATGTGGCAGCAAGCAGCCGGAGAAGGTATTTCCGTATTCATTGCTGCGGGAGATGAAGGTTCAGCGGCCTGCGATGATGGCAACGGCGGTCGTGGGGCCACCGTCGCGGTTTCCGGTCTCCAGGTTACCGGATTTGCTTCGACTCCTTTCAACGTTGCCGTCGGCGGTACGGATTTCAACGATGTCGGAACCCAGGGTCAATTTTGGAGCGCGACCAACAGTCCAACCACGCAAGCATCCGCGCTGTCTTACATTCCGGAAGTGATTTGGAATAACTCCTGCGCCAGCAACCTGTGGGCGGCCATCGGCGGTAGCACAGACCCGGTGAGCAACTGCAACAATAGCCAGGTCCAATCCGAAGCTGGGGGTGTTATCGGCGGCGGCGGAGGCGCGAGCGATTGCACGTCGGGTAATCCTGTGGAGCCGGCGGGTTGCTTCGGTGGCTACGCCAAGCCGTCCTGGCAGGCGGGTCCCGGCGTGCCCAACGACGGCAAGCGAGACATACCGGATCTTTCTCTTTTTTCGGGCAACGGATTCTTTAATGGGAGTTTTTACGTTGTGTGCCAGATGGATGCGAATTCGGGACCGGGCAGCAGTACTTCCAGCTGTAATCTGACTACCCCCTTTGCCGATTTTCAAGGGTTTGGCGGCACTTCCGTAGCCACGCCTGCGATGGCTGGCATCATGGCATTAGTGGTCCAACAAGCCGGCGGGGCAGCCCAAGGCAATCCCAATCCGGTTCATTACGCGCTCGCGAAGCAAACCGCCAATACATGCAATTCAAATGGAACTCAGACCCCTTCGTGCATTTTCCATAACCTAGCGGCTGGCGGTGGAACCAACGCCATGCCTTGCACGCCGGGTACGCCGAACTGCACTGCCTCGGGTAGCAATCCGGTCGGTGTTTTGCCCTGCTGCAACACCTCGACCGGTTTTAACCTCGCTTCCGGTCTTGGCTCACTGAACGTCGCAAATTTCGTAACAGGTTTTCAATCCGCCGTCTTCGGACCGGACTTTAGTCTCTCCTTGCCCGGCACCCCTCCGACCCCTACAACTGTGACCGTGCCAGCCGGAGGCAACTCAACTACAACGCTCACCGTAACCGGGGCAAACGGATACACCGGAACAATCACCTTCTCCGCTGCATCCTGCACCGGCATTCCTGCGGGAGATTCTTGCAGCTTTAGTCCTTCGTCGGTTGGTCCCGGCGGCGGCACGACCACGCTAACAGTGACCAGCACGGCCAGCGGCATGCTAATTCCCATCGGCCATCAGGACGCGCCTGGCGCCCGGGCTGGCGCCGGCCGAATGATGCTGCTGCTTGTGTGTTTCGCCATCTTTTGGCTTGCGATTCAAGCAGGCAGACGCAGGCTCCGTT
>JBEKSN010000121.1:0-17876 GCA_049517055.1 Candidatus Acidiferrales bacterium
AAGATCAATTTCAAGAAATTGGAGTTTTTCATTTTGAACCCCCTGCCAACTTAAGACCTACAGCTCGATGTCCATTTACGGTCATACCATATTTGATTCGTCCCGTGCACGACAGGTTGCAGCCGTTTAAGTCTCGCATTTGCCGCATCTCTGCGCCTACAAAGGTCCTTACACCCAATCCAACACCATCTCGCCAATAAAGTTTCAAACTTTTACGTTCCTTAGCTGCCCCTGTCCCCGGTACGCTCTTGGCTTCTACTTCAATCGAATCCCGTGCAGCAGGCGGGCGAAGTCAGCCTTGTTGTTTGCTGCCGCCGATGCGGTCACAAACGCCACGTGTAGCAGCGTAGTATTTCGTGCGCTATCAGCTACAAACGGAAACGGGCTGGGCGCGCCGATGGCCCAAAAGAAATCGGAGCGGCTTCCCTGCAGGGATTCAGGCAGATTATAGTGCGCCGGCGCCGCTCGGCCGATTTGCCCCTCCCTCTGCGCCTCAAAAGAAAAGAAAGTAATTCCCGAGATATCAGCTTGCTCCATGGGCGCCAGATAAAAATCGCGTATCACTCCGTAGGCCCGAGGGCCGCTGTTCGTCTGCGCGAACGTAACTCCTGAGCTCACCTGAGCGGAGTAAAACCCCAAAAGCGTTTGCGCATGGGGGCAAACATAAGTCACCCGCATGATTGGCGGCGCATCTTCCGAACTGGGCGTCATCGTTGCGTCGGTATAGTTTTGTAGCGCGTTGTCCATACAATCGTGCGAGGGCGGAAACAGAAAATAGAAAATCAGATCGAGGACGCTCATACCCGAGCCGCTGGGTGCGTGCATTTGCGCGTCGAGCCAGTACGAATCGTGGCCAATCAGAGGATTATCCGAAAGCCCCAGGAGCAGAACCGCAGACTGCTTTTCATTCGTAAGCATGACGACTTGCGAAAAATGAAAAGGCGGAGCGTAAGGCGCTAGCAAACCGGTCGAAGGGTCTTCGTCGGCATCCATTGCATGCCAGCTCGTAGGTAGCTCAACAGAAATGTTGCTGGAAAGCGAGAAGGACTGCGTCGCTTCCGCTGGGGGCTGTTGTACTTGGGATGTTTGTCCCAGGGTTCCGAGAGCCGCGAGCGCGGCGACTATCCAGACGGAATGAGTTCCGTACCTCACACCGAGAGTCTAACACCAGAACCGAATCCCACATATTCGCGCGATAGGTTCGACGCAACTCTAGTAACGATGGCACATGCTGTCCCACTAGCTTTAGCCTATGCCGTCCCGCGCTCCGCCAAATAAACTCCGAGAAGCACGAGAGCTGTGCCCAGAAGCAAATTGCGCGTCGGGTGATCGTTGAGAAAGGCCACCGAAAGCAATATCACTGCAACCGGTTGGAAATAACTGATCGCCGCCACCCGCGAAGCGGTCATATATCGGAGCACCCAGTAGAAAAGCGTATAAGCCGCCACAGAACTTGCTGCCGCCATGTAAATCATCCCCAGCCATCCCGGCCACCCTACCGCACGCCAATCAAGATGCATTCCCTGCCGAACCGTTAACGGCAGCAGCATAATCGCCGCGGCCACGCAATTAAATGTGTTCATGGCTATCGCGTCATATTGTCCCGCCACTTTTTTGCCTAACACGGTGTAGAGCGCGAATCCCATCGTCCCGCAGAGCGTAATTAGATCGCCCACCAGAAACGGCGAGTGCACCGGCGAGCCGTTCTCCGCCTCCAGCAGGAAAACTCCGGCGAACGCTACCGCCATTCCCAGTATTTTTGCGGGAGTGACGGCCTCCAGCTTCATGATGCGCGCCAGTAACAGTATGATAATCGGACCAACCGCGATGATCACCGCGGAGTGATCGGACGTGGTGTAGTTCAGTCCGATGGTAAAAAGTCCCTGGTTGACCACCACTCCCCAAAATCCTAGGTAAGCGAACGGCCAAAGATCGCGCAGCCGAAGTGCCGCGCGCTGTCTCCGCGAGAAATAAATCGGCAGCATGATGATTGCGGCCAGCTCGATCCGAAAACACGCCAGTGAAATTGGGTCCAAGTGTCGCAGCGCGATTTTCCCGGCAATGTAATTGAAGGACCAAAGAAGCAGCATCAGGGCGAGCGTCAACGCGAGCACAACAGAACTCGGACGTTTGAAAGCGGAATTAGACGGCGTGGTGGAACCGGACGCGGCCGTTTCAGTGGAAGTTGGGTTCAATTTCTACTCGAGCACTTCCAGGCGGCGTGTCAGCGCATCAATCCGATCGATGCGCGGCTTGTAACCGATGCCCGGCGCGGACGGAACGCGAATCGTCCCTTGCCGTGTGACCTCAACTTCCGGCTCGATGATATCTTCGTCCCAATAGCGCCGGCTCGCCGACACATCGCCCGGCAGCGTGAAATTCGCGAGCGTTGACATGGCGATGTTGTGCGCGCGCCCGATTCCTGATTCCAGCATGCCCCCGCACCAAACCGGGATTGATTTCGTCTGGCAAAGATCGTGAATCCGCCGCGCCGCTGTGTGCCCGCCCACGCGTCCCAGTTTGATGTTGATGATCCGGCAGGCGCCGATCTCGATTGCAGCTCGCGCGTGTTCGATATCGTGGATGCATTCATCCAGGCATATCGGTGTCTCCAGCTGCCGCTGAAGCTGCGCGTGCGAGTAAATGTCGTCCCATCCGAGCGGCTGCTCGATCATGATCAGATAAAAGGCATCCAGTTGCTTCAGAAGCGGAGCGTCCTCCAGCCGGTACGCGGAGTTGGCATCAACCATCAGCCGAATCCGCGGAAAACGCTCGCGCAGCGCGCGCGCAGGTTCCACATCCATCCCCGGTTTGATTTTAATTTTGATGCGCTGGTAACCCGCCGCAAGTTCCTTCTCAACTTTGGCAATCAGTGCGTCAATCGTCGGCTGGATGCCGATGGACACTCCACAGGGGATTTCCTCGCGCACTCCGCCCAGGAGTTTGGCCAGCGGACGGTTTTTTTGTTTCGCTTCAGCATCCCAGATCGCCGTTTCGAGTCCGCCCTTCGCCATATTGTGCCCGCGAACGCGCGCAAGCAGGTCCCAAACATCCGATGCGCTTCTGAATTCCATGCCCTTCAGTATCGGCCACAGAAAGTCGCGAATAATGTGCCACGCCGTCTCCACTGTTTCGTACGAGTAGTAAGGGTCTTCCCCCGCCGTGGATTCTCCCCACCCCGTCACGCCGTCCACATCTGTTTCAACCAGCAGAATCCGCCGAAGCGAGGTTTGGCCAAAGCTGGTTTCAAACGGAGCGATCAGCGGAAGATGGATTTCCCGCAGCGTAATTTTCTTGAGCTTCATTTTAAGAGTTTTTCAGTCCTCGAATTCTTCCGGACGGTATTCCGGCAGGCGCAGCCCGCCAATCGAACCAGCTGGCTCGAGAATATAGTCGGTGGTATCGCCGCGGGCCTCGATCCCGGTAGCGACATATCCCGCATGAAAATGTTTCTGGAATGATTCGCGAGCTTCTTTTTGGCTGCGCGCTCCCGCCGTCGAGTCCCTGGACTTGAGATCGCTGATGTGCGTGGGAAGAGAAATTCGCTCGATAGCTTCGCCACTCGCGCACGGACTATCCGCCAGAATTCCGCGCACTCTGTCCGAATCAAGCCACCATTCAGCGACAAGCCGGTCGGTAGGTAGTCCGGCGTGAAGTGGACTCGCGGTTATGCCATAACAATTGGGAATGTATCGCCGGACGATTGCACCCAGCCGCGTGAGATTAAACCGCGCGTTCTTCAGCTCCAGCGGGTCGAACGTCCATTCAACCAGCGGCACGCCATTCTTCAAAGCATCCACCCGTTGGAACAGTTTAAGTTGCCGTCCAACCCCGCGGTTCTGATACTCGGGCAGCACAGCAGTCATGTGCGAATGCAGAAACGGCTTCCCTCCGCGCGTGCCGGCGAGCGCCATCGTAAAGCCAACCATCCTCCCCCGGTCGAACGCGCCAAGTATCTGTCCGCCTGTGTGGTGCGCCACCACAAAAATTGCTGAGGGCACCGCGATATGCTCGCCCCAGGTAAGGAGCTCAAGCTTTACGCACTCCTCATACTCAGCCAGCGACTCACAATGCCGGACCTCGATCTCGCGCGGTTCGGTCGCTGGATGTTTCGCCGAAGCGTTCATCACGTGTTCGCCACCTTTGCAATACTCGGCGTCTTCACAGCTCCCGTGTCCTCGGCCAACTTCGCGGAATTCCACAGTTCCTCTTTGCGATCGCGCGGCAGGTCCGCGAAGCTTTGGCCTTCCGCGGTAGCAGCAGCTTCCATTTGCCTAAATCGCCGCTTAAATTTCCGATTAGCTTTCTTCAGCGCCAGTTCTGGATCGACACCCAGGAACCGCGCGACGTTGACCGCTGCAAATAGCAGGTCGCCAACTTCCTCTTCCACGCGCGGTACAGCCGCGGCAGAAACGGCCTCCTGCGCCGCAGCGTCGAAACCCGGCGGGTTCGGCAGTAGAGCTTCCAGCTCTCGTTTCTCTTCCTCAAACTTGTCGAAAATGTCAGAGACCTTGTCCCAGTCGAAGCCGATGTGCGAAGCGCGCCGCGTAAGCTGGTAGGCTTCCAGCACGGCAGGAAGAGACCGCGGAATCCCCGCCAGGATAGAAGCTGCCGGATCCTTCGGGTCCTGCGACTTCCCTTCCTTGCCCTGTGATTGCGCGCGTTCTTCCGCTTTAATCTGCTCCCAATTCTTCAAAACCTCCGAAGAATCCTTCGCTTTCACCTTGCCGAAAACATGCGGGTGTCTCCGCACCATCTTCGTATGAACTGACTCGATTACGTCGGATATGGTGAAACGTCCCTTTTCTTCGGCGAGAATCGAGTGGAAAACAATTTGCAGAAGCAAGTCGCCAAGCTCGGAAGAAAACTCTCGCGAATCGCCCTTTTCCATCGCGTCTAAGACTTCATAGGTCTCTTCAATCAGGAATTTTCGCAGCGATTCGTGCGTCTGTTCGCGATCCCAAGGACAGCCTTGCGGCGCGCGTAGTCGGGCCTGCAACGCGACGAGTTTCTCGAACCATTTTCCGGCGAGCTTATCGCGCTCACTTCGGGGAATGCTGACTTCAGCAGTATCCTGACGTTTGGCGGGGATTTTCGATGTTAATCGTGAGCTAGATTGCGCGCTAGCTTTGGCACGCGGCTTGGAAGCAATTGTTTTGCGCGGAGGCAAGAGGATCCCGTTCTGCGTCGCTGAAGGGATAATCTACAAGGAAGACCGCCGAGTGACAAGCGGGGAGTGACAAACGCCCCTATCGCCTTTTGTTGTGCCGTTTATCGAAGAAAAAAATCCAGGCTTTATTCAGGTTTCGCCAATCCATGGGCTACGGCATCGTCAATCAGCGACTTCATTTGGCGCGAAGCATTCTTAAAAACTTGCTCCTGCTGGCGACCTAATTCGCCCTGCAATTCTCCGAGCTTGCCTTGCTGCTCGCCAAGCTCTCCCTGTTTCTCGCCCATCTTCCCTTGTTCGTCGCCCGCCACTGACTGAAGATCGCCGAGTTTGCTCTGCAGTTCGCCAATCTCGCCCTGAATCCTGCCAAGATCCTCTTGAGTACCGCTTGCGCCCAGCTTCTTCAGCTCGGCTTCGAGTTTATGCAAATCTTCCGTCATATCCGGAATTTGAACGTGAACTTCCTCCTGCTCTTTGCCCAAAGCCTCCTGTTTTTCGCCAAGAGCTTCCTGCTGCTTGCCCAGCTCTTCCTGCTTTTTGTCGAGCTCTTGAACCGCGGCGAAAAAATCCTTCGCGCGCTTGATTGTAGCCGGGTCTCGAATCACGTAGGACTTGCCGTCGCGCCGAAACCAGATGAAGTCGCCGGAAAGTTTCTCCTGCAGAAACTCGACGAATTCCGACGGGTGATCCGTGCCATAGCTCTCGCTATCCCCGGAAACACTTATGTACGTGTTCCCCGATGAAATCACAAATTGATGCCCTTGCCGGTCGCCGCTCATCACAAACACCGTGGAACCCGACTGCGAAGATTGCGTCACAAGTTGCAGAGGCGCGAGAACGCGAACCTTCACCGGATCCTTAATCACCACGGGTGCAATCGCGTCTGCGGAAACCGCAACCGACACCCTGGGAGCCACCGCCGTCCTAACAACCACTCTCGTCGCCGGGTCCACTGTGACCACCGGTCTCGTCACCGGGTCCACCGTGACCACCGGCGCTGGCAAAGCCACCGGCGCTGGCGCCGGAGCCGGAGCGGAAGGCGCCTGAGCGGGAGGAGCCGGCACTTGCTCCTGCATCGAACCGTGCTCAGACGAGCTGAAGTTGTAAGCCCCTGGCCGCAAAGCCGCAGCCACATACACCACCGGAACCGCGCACATCACGAGCACCGCCACTACTGATTTTTTCAATTGCATGGCCACACTCCCTTTCCATTCGAGAATTCGGTCCAATCTCTTTTCCGCCTGCCCTGCCGTGGCCATCGCAACCCCCTGCCACCAAGCACGTCCCGGAGTCGCTTCGAGTTCCGCGAAGAAACCAAGCAGCGTTTCCGCGTAACGCGTGCGGTCCGCCCCCGCGGCCAGCGCCGCTTCATCGCTAGCTTCTTCCGCAAGTTCTGCCAGGCAACCAGTTAGATACCAACTCAGCGGGCTGAACCAAAATACCGCACGGTGCAGAAGCGACAGGCGATCGATGAACGCGTCGAGCCTCGCAACGTGCGAAGCCTCATGCGAGATGACCGCATCCAGCTCTGCTTCATCCCAGTCGCGCCATCCCGATGGAAGCAGAATCGCGGGACGCACCACCCCGAAAGTCACCGGCACGGAAAGCAGATCGGACTCGGCCAGACGAGGTACGCGTTTGATTCCCAACGAGCGTGCGCGCGATGAAAGCAGCCCCGAGCGCAAAACGAAGCAGAAATCCCAGCGTCACCAAAAGATAGGCTGTCGCAGCGATCGCAGTCCACGGCATCGCGGCAAGCTCCGCCTTGGTCCACGTCACAGCTCGCCCTAGCAAAACGTTTTTATTGCCGCGCGGCAAATCCAATCTAGCGTTCGGGGAATCTGCAGCTACCGGCACCTCAGATATCCCGTGGCTCTCCGGAACGGTGTTGGCGAAAGAATGCGAGACGTGACGATCGCTAGAATTTCGTGCAATTTCCGCAGGTCGCGCCGGCTCGCTCTCAGCGTTGGTCGTCCCGGCATTTACAGCGCGATACGCAAAGCGAAACTCGTCGACGCGCTGGCTCAATTGCGCCGGCAGTCTAAACGTGAGCGCCGGCAAAAGTAGCCCCAAAAACGGCATGATCAATGCGACGCACAGCACCGCTCTCCACACATTGAGCCGAAGCGAAACGCTCTTCACGCGCGAAACATTGAGCGCGAGGCCGGCAATGCAAGCCAGCACAAACGAACGAGCCGCGGCGTCAGCGAGGTGGGTTAGAAAGCCCACTGGAGCGTGAGCTATCGAAGAAAGGATCATGGCTTGGCTTCCTTCCGCTGGCTGATCTTGCGCGCCAGGCGTTCGAGTTGCTTGCGGTCGAGTACCGCGTTATCAACCATTCCAATCACCAGCTCTTCGGCGGAACCTCCGCAAAAGCGGTCGATGATGCTCTTCACTGCGCGGACCGCGACATTCTGCCGTAGCTCAGCTGCGCGATAGATGAAAGTGCGCCCGCTGATTTCGTGCGTCACGTAGCCCTTTTGTTCCAGCCGCCGCAGAACCGTGCGAATGGTCGACTCCTTCATCGGTCTCCGCGCCGCCAAGGCTTCCCGGCAGGCCTCCGCAGATACCGGCCCGTTCGACCAAACGTAATCCATCACCATCTGTTCGACTTCCCCGATGTTCTTGGGACGAGGGTTGTGTGTGTTCTTCATTGTAGCGTTACAACTTGTAACGTATGTGAGACGCCCTGTCAAGAAAAAAGTGAGCAAGCATGAAGTTTGACGCTAGAGGAGTAAAACAGTCACCTGCGAAAACTCGACAACGCACCGCTTTTTATCCTGGCGCCGCCGCCGCAACCAAAGGGCAGCCGTGCTGCGCGAGCCCCGGCCCGAAGGGGTTTAACCGCAGCGGCCACCATACCCTGCCGTCAGAAACCCGAAGCGGTCGCTCGGGGCTGGATGACCGTGTCCGCAAACCTTTCCATCTCCTCCATCTGCGGACTGAATTGGAGCAGCAGCAAATCCACCCCCGCGTCCTCGAATTCCCCGACGCGATCCGCAACCTGTTGCGGCGTCCCGACCAATCCCGAGCGCAAGCCGCGATTCGAGACGGAGTAATCTTCCAGCGACACGCGCTGTTCGAGCTGCGTGTTCGCCAGCCAATCCTGATAATTCTGATACCCGGCGGCGTTCTGCTTCACATCCGTAATCCGTGCGAGTTCCTGCTGCGCCTCGCGCTCCGTTTCACGCACTATCGAGTACGCCGCCACGCCAAACTGCATCCGCGGCAATCCTTTGCGCTCGCGACGCTCGGACAGGTCCCGAATTTTTATCGCCACTCGCTCGGGCGAATCACCATGCATCACGTAGGCATCGCACTTCTGCGAAATCAGTTCCTTGGCGGTTTCAGATTCCCCGCCCGCATAAATCGTCGGACGCGGCTTGGAGACCGGCTTCGGCTGCAGCACCAGATCTTGCACCGAATAGTATTTCCCGGAATAGGAGAAGTGGTCCTCCTTCCAGGCTTTGTCCACCACATCCAGCCATTCCGACGTCCGCGCGTAGCGATCGTCGTGCTGATCGAAATGCACGCCGTATTTTTTCGCTTCCTCCGCCCACCAGGAAGAAACGACGTTCAACGAAACTCTCCCGCCGCTGATCTGATCGATATTCGCGGCCTGCTTGGCCAGCAATGCCGGAATATGAAACGTAGGCCGCACAGCCACCATAAGCTCAAGCGTCTCGGTAACAGCAGCCAGCGCCGCCGCCGTGGACCATGCATCCAGCGAGGGCGCGTCCACTCCCTTAATGTCGTTCAGATTCAGTTCCGCGATCAGTGTAATATCGAATCCGATTTTTTCGCTGCGCCGTGCCAGCCTCGAGACGTAGTCCCATGTAGGCTGCATATTTTCGTCTTCGACATTGCGCAGCCACCCGCCGAAAATCGGAAGCCAATACCCGTAGCGCATCAGCGCCTCTCCTGAACTAAGTAGTCAACCAGCCGCTCAAAGGGATCGAATCCGATCACCCGAGGCCCGTCAGAAACGAAATTCGAAAGCGCGTTGATGTCGTAGTAATAAAGTTGCCCGTCGCGATCGTCAATAATGTACTCAGCTCCACCCACTTCGATCGTCGTCTCGCGGAAAATCCTCTCCACGTCCGCAATCACCTGCGCGGGCGGCGTATACGCCTCCAGCCGCAAGCCCGTTTTCGGCCCTTCCACCACGCAGACTGTCTTAATATCCGCGCCGTCGTTGGTCTTGCAGATGTCCATCGGGCAAAGATCAAAAGTTTCGCCGGAAGTGAATACCTTGATTCCATAGAGATATTTGTAGCCGATAGTCTCCACGCGTGTAATGTGCCCGCCGCGCGCCGGAATAAATTCTTGAACGATCCCGGTCGAATCGAGCCCCAGCGCGATTCCATTCTTCGCCGCCGCTTCCAATTGTTCCGGCGTGTCAAACCGAACGATCCCCACCCCGCTTCCGCCAATGTTGGGCTTGATAATCACAGGAAACCGCATGCCCCGCGCCGCATCCGCAGCCTGGCTAGGATGATTGATTACTACCGAGCGCGGATAGGGCAAACCGAGCGACTGCAGCAACGAAAGCTGCAGCGCCTTGGAAGTCTCGTTGCGAAACGCCTGGCTGCCATTCACCACCCGCGTTCCGAGCCGTTCGAGATGCGCCAGGTAATTAAGCGTGTAAAAAATTGCGTGCGCATTCCCGCGAGTCCACGCCGACGGGCTCATTCGGTTGAAGATCAGCCCGTAGCGCTGGTTCCCGTTCGGTCGCAAGTCGAAATGGCTCCGAGCCGCGTCCAGCCGCACGTACGGAATGCCGCGGCGGTCCAGTTCTGCAAATACCGGCACAAACCATCGCGGATGCTCGTAATAAATCCCTATTGGGTTCACAGACGACGACACTTTTACCTCCGCAGACTCTTCGAGGCGGGCTTGGGGCCATTGGCCCCCTATCGCTGCCCTTATAATAGACCATCCCAAGTCGAAATGTGCTTGGATGCTAAAGTGTCCGAATAGTTTCTGATTTACTCCGACTCTAACGATTCATCCTGGCAGCGTCGCTTGTCGTCAGGAGTGAGCGGGTGCTAAACTAAGGCGCAATTATTCGAGCAAGCCTAAGGACACGCCGTGGCGGACCACAAAAAAGAAGAAACCTTTAAAGTAATAGACCGGCGACACTTCACCGAAGAAGGCAATCTCCGCCCCGAAGTCGTCGAGCTGGAACGTCGCGAAGAAGAGGCCGCAGCCAAAGAGGCCGCCGCGAAGAAGGCTGCGAATCCTCCGGCCAAACCCGCTGCGAACACGCCGAATCCGACGACCAAATCCGGCGCGAATCCAACCGCAAAAGCTTCTGCAGCCGCCACCTCGGAGTACGACCTAGGCAGTGCAGAACACCGCGCTGCCGCCAAGGATAATTCTGGCTCGGGTCTAATAGCTCCGGGCGCGTCGGGAGATTTGGTATCGTCAGATTCTGGCGAGGCGGCAGCCGGAGAGCAAAGCCACTCGTCGCGAAGTTTTCAAATGCTGGTGGACTTCCTCACGCGCAATGCCGCCGCCATGCTCGGTGGCATGGCTGACCCCCAAACCGGCCGCCCTTTCGTGGATCTCGAAGGCGCGCGCGAAGTGATCGACATGCTCGACGCTCTCCGCGAAAAGACCCGCGGTAATTTGTCCAAAGAAGACGACCAACTTCTCATCGAGGTTTTGGGAAGTTTGAAACTGACGTTCATGGAAATCTCGAAAGCAGCCGCCGAAGCTATGGCAAAAAAGGCCAAAGCGAAATAAACAATATCGTGTACTGCCGTTCGTGTTTACCGGCTACAAGAAGCACCCGGAATGCAATATTTTTCAGTGACGAATCGAAACCGGTTTTTGCCATTCACTCCGAAATGCCCATTTTGCAACTCACTGTTCTAGGATCCGGCACCTCCATGGGCGTCCCCACGCTCGCCTGCCACTGCGCCGTGTGCGAATCGCCCGACCCGCGCGACAAGCGCACCCGGCCCTCGGTGCTTCTCGCCTACAACGGCCGCAACGTCGTCATCGACACCACGCCCGACTTTCGTTTTCAAGCCATGCGCGAAAAACTGGACAGACTGGACGCCGTCCTTTACACCCACGGCCACGCCGACCACATTCTAGGCCTCGACGACATACGCCCTTATAACCTGAAGCAGCGCAGCCTGGTTCCGCTTTACTCCTCGATGGAAACGCAAGCCACGTTGCGCAAGCAATTCGCTTACATCTTCGACGACGCTCCAACAGTCAGTTCCATGCCCGGTGTGGAAATGCACACGATCGACGGCCCCTTTGAACTCTTCGGCCTGAAAATAGTTCCCGTCCCCGCGAATCATGGCCCCACATCCGTTCTCGGATTCCGCTTTGGCGACGCTGCATACCTCACCGATTTCAGTTCCGTGCCGGAAAAGTCGAAAGACCTCCTGCGCGGACTCGACGATTTTATTCTGGACGCTTTGCGCTACACTCCGCATCCCATGCATTCCAACGTGGAGCAATCGCTGGCCCTTGTAAATGAGCTGCAGCCAAAGCGCGCCTGGTTCACGCACATCTGTCACGATCTCGGCCACGAACAAACCAATGCGAAATTGCCAAAGGGAGTGCAATTGTCCTTCGACGGCCTGAAGTTTGAGGTGCAAGTCTGATGCTCCCCGATGAACTGAAGCACCGCATGCGCCTCGCACCAACTCTGCGCCTGGATATCGCGTACTCGGCCGAAGGATGGATCGAGCGCTTCGGCAACTCGCGCAAGCGCACCGTCGTGACCATCGGTAATTTTGACGGCGTCCACCTGGGGCACCAAAAGATTCTCGGCGGCGTAGTGGAACGTGCTCACGCGAACGATCTTCAGAGCGCGGTTCTCACGTTTTATCCCCACCCGGCGCGCGTCCTGCGGCCCGATGCCGCTCCTACTCTGCTTATGACGCTCGAACAGCGCCTCGCTGCATTTGACGCCATGGGAATTAACGCTGCTTTGGTCCTGCAATTCGACGCCGAACTCGCCAAGATCAGCGCCGAAGATTTCGCCAAGACATTTCTAGTGGATGCCTTGCGGGCCAAAACAGTATTGGTCGGCGAAAACTTTCGTTTCGGAAACCGCCAGGGTGGCGACGTAAAACTGCTCCAGGAAATTGGCAAACGCCACGACTTTGAGGTCCAGATCGTACCGCCGGTCTTCGTTGCCGGCGTGCTCGTGTCGAGTACCGCCGTCCGGGAAGCCTTGCGCGACGGTCGTGTTGCAGACGCCGAACCCTTACTCGGAAGGCCATTTTCGCTCAAGGGTGAGATTCGCCCCGGCACCGGAAAGGGACGAGAACTCGTGGTTCCCACTTTGAACCTGGCCACCGAGCAAGAAACTTTGCCCAAGAATGGCGTCTACGCTACTGCCACTGTGGTCGGACCGAAAATCTATTGGTCCGTTACCAATGTCGGCGTCCGACCCACATTCAATGGCCAGAATCTAGCGATTGAATCGCACCTCTTCGATTTCGCGGAGCAATTGACCTCCGGCAAAATGGAAGTAATATTCCTCAAGCGCCTCCGCGACGAGCGGAAGTTTTCGGATCCGGAAGCCTTGCGCGAACAAGTTCTTAAAGACATCGAGCAAGCGAGAAGCGTGGTAACCGCCAACCAATAGGAAAGGCAATGGAAAACAAAGAAGTCGCCAGAATTCTGCGTGAGACGGCGCAATTGCTGGAAATCGACGGCGCCATCATCGGCCGCTACCGCAGCTACGAAAAAGTGGCCGAGCTTCTCTACAGCCTGCACGAACGCATTGAGGACATCTGCAAGGACCCCAAGAAGCTCCGCGAGCTACCGGGCGTCGGCGAAAACATGGCCGAGCACATCTGCGAAATCCTACAGACCGGCGATTACAAGCTCCGCCAAAAACTTCTAAAGAAATACCCCGCGTCTCTGCTGGAACTTTTGCGTCTGCAATCGCTGGGCCCGAAAAAAGTGCTGTTCCTGTGGGAGACTTTTCAAGTTTCCACAATTGAAGGCGTCGAAAAGCTCGCCCGTGAAGGCAAGCTCCGGGAACTGCCGGGCTTCGGCGAAAAGAGCGAACAAAATATTCTAAAGGCCACCGAATCGGCGAAGCGTTCGACTGGCCGTTTCAAACTCAACGCAGCGGAAGACGAGGCCGAGAAGTTCGCTGCCTATATTAAGAATACGGAGTTGTCCAAGTCCGCCGCGGCGGTTGAATCCGTCACTCCCGCCGGCTCCCTGCGCCGCGGACGCGAAACCATCGGCGACATCGATCTTCTTGTCACCATGCGCCCCGGACGCGACAAGCAAAAAGACGTGGACGCCGTCGCCGAACACATTCTGAAATACCCGGGAATCGACCAAACCCTCGCGCACGGTGAAAACAAAGTCAGCGTCCTGCTCGGAAGCGGATTTCAGGTAGATGTCCGTATGCTCGCAAAGGATAACTTCGGCGCCGCGTTGCTGTATTTCACCGGCTCCAAGTCTCACAACGTCGCCCTACGCGGCCGCGCCCTCGATATGGGTTGGACGCTGAATGAATACGCGCTCACCACTCTGAAAGGCGGCAAGGTGGTCGCCGGCAAGTCCGAAGAAGAAATCTACGCCAAGCTCGGCCTTGATTATATCGAGCCTGAACTCCGCGAAATGACCGGCGAAATCGAGGCCGCCGAAAATCACAAAATGCCGAAGCTCGTAAGACTTCAGGACATTCGCGGCGACCTCCAAATGCACACCACTGCCTCGGACGGACGCAACTCCATTGAAGAAATGGGCGAAGCCGCCAAAGCCCTCGGATATGAATACATTGCTCTCACCGACCATTCCAAAGCTGTCACCGTCGCAAATGGCATGGACGAAAAGCGCACTCTCGCCCAAATCAAGAAAATCCGCGCCGCTCAGGAACGCGTCCCCGGAATTCGCCTGCTCGCCGGAATCGAGGTCGATATATTGAAGAACGGTACGCTGGACCTCAGCAACGAAGTCCTGGCGCAACTCGACGTCGTAGTCGCCTCCGTCCATTCCTACATGCAACTCGACCGCGATGCCATGACCGATCGCATCCTCGCCGCAATCGAGAATCCCTACACCCAAATCATCGCGCATCCCACCGGACGCTTGGTCCTGCGCCGCGACGCTTTCGACTACGATATGGAAAAAGTCCTGGATGCAGCCAAGAAAAATGGCGTCGCCGTCGAGTGCAACGCCTACCCCGACCGCCTCGATCTGAAAGACATTCACCTTCGCATGGCCAAACAGCGCGGCATGAAAGTCGTGATCTCCACCGACGCTCACAACACCACTCACTTCCGGTTCATGAAGTACGGCGTCATCACCGCGCGTCGCGGGTGGCTAGAAAAGAAAGACGTCATCAATACACTCCCGCTCGACCAATTCCTGGCTGCGCTCAGGCCCAAGCCCACCGCAGCGGTATCCAAGGCGGCCAAGACCAAATCCGCCTAGCCTCTGCGCATAAGCGCAGGTTAAACGGTGGCGCCGGGTTTCGTAGCGCCGGTTCATCCTGAGCGAAGCCGAAGGGCGTCCTGCTCGCCCTGAGGAACGAAGGGCCAGCTCTTTTGATTTTTTGGCTTGGCGAAGGGCTGTTACGGAACATTTAGAGCTGGAACGCCGTATCTCATTGTGACGCACAAACGGAGACACCCATGAACCGAACAGTTCTGGCAGGCGCTTTCCTCGCGGTTATGACAATGGCAGCGGGGGCTGCATCTCCCGCGCGAGCTGACGACTGGTCCAAGACGTACCAGATCAGCAACCGCGCGGATCTCCGCGTCTCCACCGACGATGGCGACGTCACCGTCGTAGGCGCCGATCAAAAGCAAATTGACGTGCGCGTCACCACCGAAGGCTACAGGATCGGCTCGAACGATGTGCGTATCGAAGAAAGCCAAAACGGTGACCACGTCGTCATCAGCGTGAAGATGCCCCACTTTAATTTCTCCTTCTTTGGCGGTAAGCACAGATCCCTGAAGGTCGAACTGCACGTCCCGCGCGAACTCGAACTCGAAGTGGAAACCAGCGATGGCAACGTTGTCGCTCAAAATGTTGCTGGCCGCGTGCATTTCAGCACCGGCGACGGCAACGTCACCGCCACCGGTGTCCACGGCGACATTCGCCTGCACACCGGCGACGGGCACATCTCTGGAACGAATTTCGACGGCACTCTCGATGCCGATACCGGCGACGGCAACCTTCAAATCAGCGGCCGCTTTGATTCCCTCTCGCTGAAGACGGGTGACGGCAACATTGAAGCTCAAGTTGGCGGCGGTTCGAAGGTGGCAAATTCCTGGACCGTTCGGTCCGGCGACGGCCATATTACGATGCGTCTTCCCGCAGATCTGAACGCTAACGTGGACGCCCACACCGGCGATGGCTCGATCACCTGCGATATTCCGATCACCGTGTCAGGCACTTTGAGTCATACCGTTCGCGGGAAATTGAATGCCGGCGGCGGCACGCTTTCCATCACTTCAGGAGACGGCTCCATCCACCTGGAAAAGCTCTAACCACGGCTCGGCGGGCGGCAAATAGTTTCCGATGTGTGGAAAACTCGGGAAAACGCGTCGAGCCTGACACAAGAAATCAGAGCCAAGCAGCGTTTACTTCCTTAGAATCAACGCAATTTCCTCCATTGAAATATGGCACCCGGCGTGCCTTACTTATTTAGGTACTAAGTTCGATTCTGTAAGTGAGGCCGCCATGCTCGCATACATAATGATCGCTGTTCTCGCCATCCTTGCTTTCCTCTGTATTTCGCATGCCATCCCCGCTATGGCTCGCCGCAGGACGGCGCCGAATTCGCCTTCGCAAGTTGATAGTGCAGCCACCGCGCTGAGGTACACCCATCCGCACGCCCAGTCTTTTTCCGTTGCGAAACATCCCAAGTAGTCCATTGAGCTGCGTCAACAACTTTCCCGCCTGAAGACTGATTCGATTTGCAAAACTCACACCGTTGCCGCATCATAAGTTGTTTTGTTTCGAAGATTCATTCCGTTAAGTACGCATCCATCGCAAGACAATTTCGCTTTCGCGAATCGCCTTGGTGAGCACGGGCAAGTTAAGCTTTCCATTCTTACGGGGGAAACCGAATGCGCAGGCCAGTAAGTGTTGCTCCGCCAAAAGGAAAATTGGGCGTTCTGACGCCGGGAATGGGCGCTGTCAGCACCACCTTCATGGCGGGCGTTGAGTTGGTGCGCCGCGGCGAATCTGTGCCGGTCGGCTCGCTGACGCAGCTAGGCACCATCCGCTTGGGCAAACGCACCGAAGCCCGCACGCCCAAGATCAAAGATTTTGTTCCGCTCGCCAAGCTGGACGACATCGTCTTCGGCGGCTGGGACGTCTTCAAAGACGACGCCTACCAGGCCGCCTCAAAGGCCGGAGTGCTCGACGCCAAAGACCTCTCGAAGGTCCAGAAGTTTCTTAAGACCATCAAGCCCATGAAGGCCGCGTTCGACCAGCATTACGTGAAGAATTTGCACGGACCCAACGTCAAGAAGGCCAAAAATAAATTCGACCTTGCCGAGCAACTCCGCGAAGACATCCGCAACTTCAAGAAAAACAACAAGTGCGACCGGCTGGTCATGGTCTGGTGCGGCTCCACGGAAATATTTTTGAAAGCGCAAGACGTCCACAAAGACCTGAAGTCCTTTGAAAAAGCCATGCGCGCGAACGACCCCGCAATAGCGCCTTCTATGTTGTACGCCTACGCCGCCATCAGCGAAGGCGTCCCTTTCGCCAACGGCGCGCCGAACCTCACCGTGGACATTCCCGCCCTCGAGGAGTTCGCAAAAACCAAAGGTGTACCTATTGGCGGCAAAGATTTCAAGACCGGCCAAACCTTGATGAAAACAATCCTCGCTCCCGGATTTAAGGCCAGAATGCTCGGTTTGAGCGGATGGTTTTCCACCAACATTCTGGGCAACCGCGACGGCGAAGTTCTGGACGATCCCGGCTCCTTCAAGACCAAGGAAGAATCAAAGCTCGGCGCTCTCGAATATATTTTGCAGCCGAAACTCTACCCCGAGCTTTACGAAAAGGTTTATCACAAGGTCCGCATCAACTACTATCCGCCGCGCGGTGATAACAAAGAAGGCTGGGACAACATCGACATCTTCGGCTGGCTGGGCTACCCCATGCAGATCAAAGTGGATTTCCTGTGCCGCGATTCAATTCTCGCCGCGCCCATCGTTCTTGATTTGGCGCTTTTCTTCGACCTCGCGAAACGCGCCGGCATGCACGGTATTCAGGAGTGGCTAAGCTTCTATTTCAAATCACCAATGTGCGCCAAAGAGCTGTACCCCGAGCACGATCTTTTCATCCAGTCCATGAAGCTGAAAAATACCCTGCGCTGGATGATGGGCGAAGACCTCATCACTCACCTGGGCGCCGAATATTACGACTAATCCAAGCGCCTCAAGCCATCCGTAGGGGCGCGCATCCTGCTCGCGCACAAACGCGTCGTACGAAATCGCGCGTAGCCTCTAAAACAAATTCCAAAGAAACTGGTTATACACTTCGTGGTGAAACTGTACTTCCGGCGACTTCACAAAAGTCCCAAGCTGCCGCGCACACCGATCGGCGGAAGCCTCTTTAAGTTCCGCATATCGATGCTTCACATCCTCGCCCAAAAGCTTCGTAGTCCACGCCGACTTCCGGAAATCATCGATCGCCGCGTAAATATTGTCCGGCAAGTAGCGTTCGGCCTGCCGCAAATTCTTAATTT
>JBEKSN010000122.1:0-11184 GCA_049517055.1 Candidatus Acidiferrales bacterium
AGATCCTGCAAAAATATCCGGACGCCGACCCTTCGCGCGCATTTCGCGCAGAAGACTGCGCCGAAGTGACTCTCGAATCGAGTGGAACGCCTCCGCGTCACTCGCTTCGCATCCGCCACGACGAGGCCGGCAAACGCCGCCTGCTGCATCCGCGCAGCTTCTGGGATAATTTGATGAACCTCGCCCGCGGTGTCGCTCCCGCCTACCGCGAATACTCCTACTCACAGCGCGGCGACATCTACGTCCTGGTTCTCGCCCCGGAGCAAATTGCTCGTCTCGCTCGCGAAGCCGCGCGCTCGGCGCCTCGCACCCTTCGCGCTGACCTCGCTGTCCTGTCTGCCATCTCCCAAATCGTCTTCGTTTGCCCCCGCCCCGCGTCGCAATCGATCAAGACGATTTAGATGGCGTGGCGCGAGTACCATGAATTCACAAAACACACCGTCGAAAAGCTTCGCCGCACTCGATACTCCCTCGACTGGGCCAACATGCCCAACCCCTTCCGCCACTACGAAGGCGTCCCAGTCCTCGACCTCCCGGCCGATCCCCCAGCCCCCCAGATTCCAGCACTCGAAGTCCTCGCAGGCAGAGCAGGGAACTCGATTGCGAAAGATGGCGCGGCGTTCCTCTCGCAGTTGCTCTTCTACTCCGCCTCGATCAGCGCGACCAAAAAAGTTTCTTCAACCGGCGGCACCTACGCCCTGCGCGTCAACCCTTCTTCCGGCAATTTGCACCCAACCGAATTCCACTTCTGCACGCGAGGTCTCGTTGACTGGCCCGATGGCCTCTATCATTACCGCCCGTCGTCCCACATGGCCGAGCAGCGTGCGATCGGGGATTTCGTCAGCAAGCTCACTTACACAACGGCGCCCCTCGTTTTCGTTCTAACTAGCATCGCTTGGCGTGAGGCTTGGAAATATCGAGACCGCGCATACCGGTACTGCTTGCACGACATCGGACACGCCTGGCAGTCGCTGGCCCTCGCCGCACGAGCCATGGGATGCGAGACCTTCGCTCTCGGCCAATTCTCGGACGACAAAGTGTCGGCATCGTGCCTGCTAAACGGCGACGAGTGGCCCATGCTGATCGTCACTCTTCAAGGTCCGTCCATTCCCGTTTCTACGAAGAGTCCCATCGAGACGGTTTTGTTTCGCGGCGAGCCAAACCGCCTTTCGGATGAGCAAGTGCCTTATCCTCGGATCGAACAAATCCACGCCGCGACGAAGCTCTTCGCCGAAACGACAATCTCGCCGGACCCGCCGAAACCAAACGCCCGCGGCGAGATCAAGTTACCTTCTCCGATCTCCATAAGCAGGAGCTTCGGCGAAGTTGTTCGCAACCGTCGCTCCGCTCTCGACTTTCGCGGCGGCGACGAATCGATATCCATCGCGCAGCTTGCCACTCTCCTCGCAAGCACAGGAAAACCTCTGCTCGCCGATTTCGCCACCCAACGTTTCGTCCAACTATATCTTTACGTCCACCGCGTGGAAGGTTTGGCGCTGGGCGTTTACCGCTACTGGCCGGAGCACTCTCAGTTGGAACAAATTAAGCTGGGAGACCAGCGACTGGTAGCCGCGGCACTAAGCCTGGGGCAAGATCTGGCAGGGAACGCTTGCGTAGCGTTTTCCATGATCGGCGATTTCGAGAGCGCCGCCCGCCGTTACGGTGACCGCGGCTATCGATACGTTCATTTCGAAGCCGGCGCTATCGGTCAACGAATGTATCTTGCCGCCGAAGCTCTTAGTCTTCGCGCCACAGGCATCGGCGCCTTCTTCGATGACGAAGTGCACAAATATTTGAGCCTTGCGCCCGAGCGAGGACAGGTCGTGTACCATTTTGCTGTTGGTCACCCTGTTCTGGATCCGCGCCTCGAGGCTTAAAACGAAATGGTCGGCATCTTAGTACATGGTGACAATCATTTTATCCTGAGTGGCCCAGTACCCGATGAAGCCGCCGCGCTCGCGCTGGCGCGCCATTGGTCCATCATTCAGATCGGCGATCAAAAATCGCTTTCTTTCGAGCAATGGCAGATTCGCACGAAAGAGTTTCGAGAAAACCTGGAGTGGGCCGTTGTCGTCCCCGGTGACGGAGATATTTCTCCAGCCGTGTCTCGGCTGCTCGCAGAACTATTCGTGCGAGGCGTCCCCGTTCGCAAATTCGACAGAGGCCTCGGGTAAAGCCTCAAATCAGTCGCTAAGGCCCGAGCCGGTGTACAATGTCAGCCGTCTGTAGAGCAGTATGATTTAGGCTTCTGTGCAAATCCTGGCAGCTCGAGAATCAAAGCGGAAGGTACCCAGTCCTCGCCTCGATTGCGTCTGAGAAATCCCGGCATACGCGCCGGAGTAGGCCGACTTTCATAAAAAGGAGATCAATCAATGAATCACGAACAAGCAGCATTCGCGACCGCAATGTTTGTACAGGGCCTCGAGAACGAATATACCATCACAAGGAAAGTCCTCGCCGCGGTCCCCGAAGAAAAGAAAGATTTTCGCCCGGACCCGGACGCGCGCACTGCGTTCGCGCTCGCTTCCCACATTGCCAGCTCTGATGTTTGGTTCTTGAACGGCATTTTGAAGGGCGAGTTCATTCCCGAAGGCGACAAGAAGTTTCGAAGCGTGGCTGAAATCGTTGCTTATTACGAAAGAGAGTTTCCGGGCGCGCTGGCCAAAGTAAAAGCTCTCTCACCAGACAAGCTTGCCAAGATCATCCCTGCATTCGGGATGTTCGAACTGCCGGCGGCTGCGTACCTCGCGTTTGTCACGAACCACTCCATCCATCATCGCGGACAGCTTGCTACCTATCTTCGGCCGATGGGAGCAAAAGTTCCGAACATCTACGGCGGCAGCTTCGACGAGCCCATGCAAATGCCCGCGGGAGCCCACTAGAATTTTCACCAAAGAAGAATGGGGCGAGGCTACCCTCGCCCCTGGCTTTCGCGCGTGGTGTTTGTGCCGGCGGCTGTGGGCACGAAGGTCATCACAAGCCTAGACGGAATTGCGTGGAGGGATAATTACCGGGCGCGGTTGCGACGCGTTGCATGTTTCCATGGACTGAGGACTGTGTAACGCGGCGTTGACGTCGCATTTTCCTTGCTGGCTGCTAAGAGCTTTCTTCGGATCAGCCACCCCACCGCAGACTGAGCGGAACTCTTTGAAACTCCGATGCCTTCGGCGAGTTCCTTGTAGCTGATCTGTACCGCAGAATTTCTGCGGCGCTCCTCGGCCGCAAGCCAGAGGTAGACCAAGAAGCTCACGGGCCTGCGGTCGTGGCCAACAAGGTCTCGCATCAACACATCGGTTACGTAATCGTCGAGAACGGGCATCGCTATACCAAGGGCTAATATAGCATTTGTTAGCTCATTGCAACCGCCAACTTGCTCAAGTTATGCTCCGGCCCGCAGTCAGGAAATTCAATCATTCAGGAGATTCAACCATGATTCGTGGACTCAAGTTCGTCAGCATCCCCGTTCGCAACCAGGACGCTTCGCTAAAGTTCTTCACTGAGAAGCTCGGGTTCAAAGTCGGCACGGACCAGCCGTTCAATGATAAGCAGCGCTGGATTGAACTCCTGATTCCTGGCGCGGAAACTGGGATTGTACTTTTCACGCCGCAGGGGCATGAGAATCGCATTGGCGATTTTCAGCCCCTATCATTTTGGACTGACGACGTTTTTGCCACTGCAAGAATTATGAAGTCCAAAGGCGTGGAGTTTGCGGCGGAGCCAAAAAAGGAATCCTGGGGCACATCCGCGATTTTCAAAGATACCGACGGCAATAAGTTTGTGCTTTCCAGCAGGTAGCGAAACGCGGCAAAGTCAGAGAAAATCAGGCGCTTCCTTGAAGCTCGCCTTCCGAGCGCGCGATAACGGCGCAAGCCAGGCAGTTTCCGATCACGTTGACCGCGGTGCGCGCCATGTCCATCAGCGCGTCAATACCGAGGACGATGAAAACCGGCTCGGTGGGCAGATGGAATATGGACGCAGTGGCTAGCAGTACCACAAGCGTTGCGCGAGGAACACCGGCCACACCTTTGCTGGTCAGCATCAATGTGAAAACCATGACGAGCTGTTGGCCCCACGACATGTGAATTCCTGCGGCCTGTGCCACGAAAATGGATGCCAGTGCCAAATAAACGGATGATCCGTCCATGTTAAAACTGTAGCCGGCAGGAATTACGAAAGCCACGATCCTTCGCGGCACGCCGAACGCCTCCATTTCCTCCATCGCGCGGGGAAGCGCTGCTTCGGAAGTGCTGGTCGCAAATGCGATCGTCGCCGGCTCTGCGACGGCACTTAGGAATCGTGCAAGCGGAACCCGCGCCAATAGCGCAATCGGGAGCAGCACGAGCAGAAGGAACGCGATCAGCGCGGCGTATCCCGTCATCAACAGTTTCCCCAGCGGCAACAAGACTCCAATTCCCATGTGTCCGACCGTATAGGCCATGGCTGCACCAACACCAATCGGCGCGAAATACATCACGATATTCGTGAAGGAAAACATCGTCGCGCTCAGCGACTCGCAAAACTTCAGCATGGGCTCGCGCTTGGTCTGCGGTAGCAGCGCCAGTGCAATTCCGAAAAGCAAGGCAAACACTGCAACCTGCAAAATTTGGTTTTCGGCAATGGACTTCGCAATATTCTCAGGAAAAATATGCAGGAGAAAATCCTCCCAACGCAGCGGCTCGGCATTCTGTCCCGCGGAAACTCCCGGAGCGATAGACATAGTCAGCCCCTCGCCTGCTCGGCTGATATTAATCGCACCCACGCCAATAAAAAGCGCCAGCGTCGTTACGACTTCGAAATAGACCAAACTTTTCAATCCAATGCGGCCAACACTGCGCAGATTCCCGTGACCGGCGATCCCTGTCACAAGCGTGCCGAGTATCAGCGGCGCAACGATCACTTTGATCAAGCGCAGAAAAATGTCGCTTAAGACGCGCAGATGTTCGGCGAGCTGCGGCCGGTCCAGTCCGATTTCCCCACCTAGCAGCATGGCGAAGAAAATCCAATAGGTTAGCGAGCGACCGCGGAAGCCTGCCGCTGCGATCAAAACCAGCCCGGCCCAGCGCAGAATAGAGTTCCAAACCTGGGGGCCGAGCAAAACCGCCAGCGCCGCACCCAACAAAAACAAGAGAACACCCGCTATGGTTAACGTTCTCAATGCTCTCGAACGCGGTTCGGGCGCCGAGACATTCGAAACAGGACTACTCATCCTGAATCCTTTTAAGCGTCACCCTTGGGTGCCTCATGTAAAAAGTTCGTTGCGATTGACGTTATCCAGCAGATGTTGCTGGGCGTTTCGGCCATCTGTTATCGTTGCGAATATGCCATCGATTAAGAATCTGGAATGCTCGCGCTGTAAGTCTCTCGCGTCTGCTGAACGCCCGCAGACCGTGTGCCCCAAGTGCCAAGGCGCGTTTTACGTTCGCTACGATCTTGAGCAGCTTCATGGGCCCGCCGCGCGCGAACTTCTTGTAACCCAAGACCCTGCGTCTCCGTGGTCCGGCATGTGGCGATATCGCGCGGTGCTTCCTGCAGTCGAGCCGGTCACCTTGGGCGAAGGTTGGACGCCGATGCTGCGCAGCCGGCGTCACCCGGGAGTTTTTCTCAAAGAAGAAGGCGCAAATCCTACCGGCACCTTCAAGGCCCGCGGACTAGCGCTCGCCGTCACTATGGCGCGTCACTACGGCTTGCGCAAACTGGCAGTGCCTTCCGCGGGAAACGCAGCCGGCGCGCTAGCCGCTTATGCCGCGGCCGCCGGAATCGAAGCCCACATCTTCATGCCGCGCGATGTCCCTTTCGCCAATTACGTCGAGGCCGTAGCCTACGGCGCGAACGTCACCTTGGTCAACGGCCTAATTTCAGACTGCGGCCGCATGGTCGCGGAGCGAAAGGACAAGGAGGGCTGGTTCGACGTTTCTACGCTCAAAGAGCCTTTTCGCATCGAAGGCAAGAAAACGATGGGTTACGAGCTGGTCGAACAACTTGGCTGGAAATATCCCGATGCTGTGATTTATCCAGCGGGCGGCGGAGTGGGATTGATCGGCATGTGGAAAGCCTTCCGTGAACTGGAAGAGCTCGGCTGGGTTCAATCGGGCAAGCGCCCGCGCATGATCGCCGTGCAATCTTCGGGCTGCGCTCCGGTCGTTCGAGCTTTTGAAAACAAGTCGGTCGCGAGTGAGATGTGGCAGAACGCGGAAACTTTCGCCGCAGGCTTGCGCGTCCCAAAGCCTTACGGAGATTACATCATGCTCGAGATACTGCGCGAGTCCGCTGGTGTGGCTATAGCCTTGCCCGACGAAGAGATTCTTGCTTCTCTGAAAGACTGGGCGCGCAATGAAGGAATCTTCCTCTCTCCGGAAGGCGCCGCTGCAACCGCCGCATACAAACATCTTATCGCAACCGATTTTCTGAAGTCCGCAGACCGAGTCGTCGTGTTCAATACCGGCGCAAGCTTAAAATACACCGACGTCACGGCCCAAGCAATGAACCTGAACCGCCCTGGATCGGTGTGATTCATCAGGTTCTCGCACTTGCTGTCTATAGCGGAGGCATCTGCGAACGTGGGTTCCCCCGTTTGATCAAATGCAATTACAAAACCACGGGCCTCCGCCCTCCGGTCAGCGCTCCAGAATATCCTTGTAGCTGTTGAGGGCGACCTTCTTCGGCTGGCGATCCAAAATGAAGTCCACCGCCCGCGTGGAATTTCCGATAACCCCCATTTGGCCCAGGCGCACCATGCCATTTCCAAAATCGGCGAATACGGGAACAAACATGGCGAAATGGTCGTCCACTTCGCTCTGATTAAGTTCCGCGTGCACTTTGACCTTGCCTCCATCGGCCGGCTGCAACTCATATTTGAAACTATACCGGGGCACTTGGGTGCCATAGACCCACTCGTTGAAAAACCAATCGAGGCGCCCATTTTGCTGCAAATCCATCTGCTTGGTCATGTGCTTTTCGGCGATGGCTTTGAACGACTCGGTGGAGGCGGGTGAATCATGGTGACTTTCCATGAAGTCGTGCATCATGTCGATGAAAGCTTGGTCTCGATTGTCAGCGGGTCCATGATCGGCGTACATGAGTGACCGTAGCATGAGCAACACATAGGCGCCCTTGGAATAGGTGTCGCCCTGATACGCCTGCGCAGAGCGCGGTGAGTTGAGCCGCAATCCCAGCCACAGGGGACCGGCATCATTCGGCGAAACGCCGAAATTATTTTTTTCCAGGATGCGCACTCGCTGACGTTCCCAGAAATCAATATAGTCCTTCTCCCACTTTTTTCCCACGGCTTGCTGCAGAAACAATCCCGCGGAAAATTCCGCGAAGCCTTCAGAGAGCCAGAGATCGTGATAGGAAGCCCAGCCGACGCCGTGGCCGAACCACTGATGCGCTACCTCGTGCGGTGTGACCTCCTGCACGAATCCGCTGAACCTCGTGTTGATTTGGCCGAACAACATCCACCGCTGGGTCGAGTCGATGTATGCGGAAATCGGCAAGTACACCAGGCTGGGCCATGATTGCCCGAAGTTGAAATTCGGCTGTTCGGTGATGTACACGCTGTCGTACGGAGCCTTGCCGAAAAAGATCGTACACACCTGCATCTGGGCGCGAGTCTGGTCCAAGGCGTACTTGGTCATCGCCGTTGGCGACATGGCGCCTAAAAACGCGCTGTTTTCATAGGGCTTCAAGCTGTCCGGTAATTCCGTCAAATAATATCCGGAGATGTTGTAGTGCGTGATGGTGTCGGGATAATCGATTTTTTTGTATTGGCCATAATTAAAGCCGGCGACGGCCACCGGCACGGGCGTGACCCAGTGGGACACTGCAAAACCGGCTTCGGTGGTCTGTCCTTCGAGCTTGCCGACGCTGATTACCATGTTCGAAGGTGGAACTTTGAAGGTGAGATCGTAGAGCGCCTTTTCACCAAAACCGTTCAGATTCGGATACCAGGATTCGCGCGCGTTGACGTAGTAACTTCCATTGCCCGCGTTGACCAAGACTTTGTCACCCACGTACTCGACGCTGATGGAATGGGCCTGTCCCATCGCCGGGGCTTCGTCGAGGACGGCATAGAACGATCCGTCTTCCTTTCTGTTTTCCTGAATGAAATGCAGATCCTGGCCGTTCTGATCGGTGACACGCGTCACGCGCAGATTAGGAAGCAGCCCGAATTTCAATACCCGTTCGCCGGGAACCAGCGGTTCAAACGTGATGGTGGCCACACTCTGCAGATGATCGTTCTTCGCGATTACAGTTTCGATGTTATAGCGCTTGGTGGCAAACAAACGCTTATCCTCGCGGGAATTTGAGGTATGCGCTTTAAGTTCGGATGACAAATGCTGCGAGTACCATACGCCGTCGTCCAATTCTCCGCCGTTGCAATTCACGAGCGCCACTTCCTCGGGAGATTGCATTTGCGGAAGGGCGCCCACGCGCACACGGATGAAGAAACGCAGGTCCTTGTGTGGCGTACCGTGCATGTAGGCGTTGAAAAACGGTGGGTGTTTCGGATTGTAGATGGCGGCGAGCAGGTCGGCATCCACGTTATCGATTGTTTCGCCCTGGAGAATAGCCTGGGTGAAACCTTCGGGAATTTCGTGGCGGTGGCGGACTTTATCTTTCCAATGTTGAAAGGCTGCGGCGGCTTCGGGCGGGGTTTCCGTTTTTTCGCCCAACGCCGCAGCGAATTTTGGGTACTGATTGCCGGTGAAACGAAAGACCACTTCGGTGAAGTCTTCCTCGGCGGTCGGGTTGCCCGTACGGCGAATCATCTCGCGCGTATCGATGGGGTCGAGCGGTTTCAGTGTGAAATGCCCCTGGCCGACGAAAACGGCGCCGGTTTCGTATTTGTTGACCAGCGCTAGGAACGTAATCGTTCCGGTTTTCAACTGGAAGGTCCCCACGTCCATGGTCAGTGTGAAGTTTTCGCAACGGTAGCTGTCGCCCAGGCCAGCATCGCGGAGCTGGCGGTAAGCCGCATCTGAATTCGCGAACCCCGTGCTTTTTTCGCTGACGTTAATGCGGGTCTGCTGCGCCGCGATCGTCAGCTTAATCGGGAGGTCGGCGGTGCCTTGCAAGTCCACCGTCGTGACCAGATCGTCGAAGCCCTCCTTGGCCACCCGTACCGAGTATCTTCCCGGTTTCAGATTGGGCGCGGCGAACTTGCCGGATTCATCGGACGTGAGCACCATCGGCTGCGAGAGGTCACCGCCGGTGATTTCGACACGCGCTCCGGCGACGACAGCGCCGGAAGGATCTTTGACCGTGCCGGAAATCGTATCCGCGCGCAGGTGAGTGGCGAGAGCCAGACAGAGCAGCACCAAAATTGATGCACGGAGGAAGCGACTTTGCCCGAAGCGCCGGGGCATTCTCGAAATGGCGGGTGCGTTGGGATTACCATTCGGAAATTGTGTTTTGTCGGGTCGGCTCATGAGCTCCCCTGAGAAAATGGACTCGGGCTTCGTCTGTCTTACGCCATGGCTCAGTTAAGAGCGGAGTTCCAACAGTTCGGTAACAGTTGTAGCGAAACGTAGCGCGGGAAGCAATAGCCGCAGTGTCTAAATATATAATCCGTTTATATGCCAGGTAGTAACATATGTAGCTTTTTCGCAGACGCGCTGACCCTTGCCGCGACAACTAGCGCATTTGACACTACGCGGCCCAGCCGCTACGCTCTTCGCGATGAAAATCATTGTTGCGGACAAAATCAGCGAGCGCGGAATCGAGCTTCTGCGCGAAACGGGCTGGCAAGTGGTTCTCCCTGAGGCGTCAGCATTGCTCAACGAACTCACCGGCGCTGATGGCCTTATCGTGCGTAGCGCCACACGCGTTACGGCAGAACTTCTCGACAAAGCCGAGTGCCTGCGCGTGATAGGACGCGCCGGAGTTGGCGTGGACAACGTGGACATGGACGCGGCCACACGCCGTGGCGTCCTGGTAATGAATACGCCCGGCGGCAACGCCGTCAGCGTCGCCGAGCATACTTTCGCGCTGATGCTTGCGCTCGCGCGCTCCGTTCCGCAGTCCAACGCTGCAATCCACGCGGGCCGCTGGGAAAAATCCTCCACCGGAATGGAATTGCGCGGAAAGACACTGGGACTCGTGGGCCTCGGCCGCGTGGGCACCGAAGTAGCCAGGCGCGGGCGCGCGCTCGAAATGAAAGTGCTGGCCTACGATCCCTACGTCACGCAAGCGGCCGCGCGCGAACTCGACGTCGAGCTGGTTCCGTTCGAAGATCTGCTGCGCCGCTCCGACGTGATCTCGCTGCACACCGCGCTCAGCACCGCGACGGATAAAATAATCAATGCGGCGGCGCTCGCGCAAATGAAGCGGGGTACACGTTTGATCAATTGCGCCCGCGGCGAATTGATTGACGAAACCGCGCTCGCCGAGGCTCTGCGCTCCGGCCATCTCGCGGGTGCGGCGGTGGACACGTTCGCGCAGGAGCCGCCGAAAAATTCTCCGCTCATCGGCTTGCCAAATTTGATCGCCACTCCGCATATCGCCGGTTCCACAGCGGAGGCGCAGGAAGAAGTTGGAACATTAATTGCGCAGCAGGTCCGTGATTATCTCGCCGAGGGCTTGATTCGCAACGCAGTAAACATGCCCGCGCTTTCCGCCGAACAGTACCGCCTATTGCGCCCGTATCTCCAACTCGGCGAACGGCTCGGGGCGCTGGTTGCCCAGGCTGCACCTTCGGCCAGCTTCAGTCACATCCGCATTCGTTATGCAGGAGAGCCAGCCGAGTTGGGTTCGCACGTAATCCGTAGCGCGGTGCTGATCGGTCTGCTGAATTGCGTTCTCGATGAAAAAGTGAATCTTGTAAATGCTTCGCAAGCCGCCGCCGCGCGTGGGTTGATTGTGGAAGAGACTACGCGGCGCCGCGAGCGCGGCTTTCCGAATACGCTTGAAGTAATTGCGGCCGATGGCGGTGCCGAACTCACCGTCGAAGGTACCGTGGTCCAAGATGGCTCGCCGCGAATTCTCTCGCTCGACGGAATCCCGCTCGAAGCTCCGCTGGAAGGCACTCTTTTGTTGACTCGGAATCGAGACGTTCCCGGCGTGATCGGCATGATCGGCACCGCGCTCGGGAGTCTCGGTGTGAATATCGCCACGTTTGCGCTCGGCCGTCGCACCCCCGTGCATGGAGCCGAAGCCGTCGCGCTCGTGCGTCTCGATGGCGCGGTC
>JBEKSN010000123.1:0-11106 GCA_049517055.1 Candidatus Acidiferrales bacterium
GTTTGATTACAGCTTCCGCCCGCAGAACATGCGGCCCGTATCCGAATATTTGAAATTGCAAGGACGCTTCGGCCACCTCCACGCCGAGCACATCGCCAAATTGCAGAATTTTGCCAACGAACAATGGAAGATGATGGGTGTCGAATTGCCCGAGGCTTTGATCCAAGCCGCGGATGCGAAAAACCTGGTCAATATGGCGGCTGCGGCCGAAGCCGAAACGGTGGCGCAAACTCTATGAACACCAAAGCAACAGTAACCCCGCCGCCTGCGGCTCCCGAGGCCCAGGAAAGTTACATCGTCAGCGAAGGCAAAAAGCGCGGCTCCACGCGCGAGGTACGGGAGGAAGCCGCGTTCGACCGTTACTACACCGTGCTGCGCGTGCATCCGGGTGACGCTATCCTCACCGACAACTGGCACACGAATGAAGTGCTGGATCACGCCCGCAACAACTTCGAGGGATACACGTTCGCGATGCGCACGCTGGAAGCCTGGGGCGCGATGTTCGAGAATGACCGCCGCGCCTACTACACAGCGGGCGGCCGAGTGTGGGTGATGGATCTGGAGCCGTGCGAAGGCAAGAAGAAGCGGTTGCCTGGCTACGGTGCCGGCAAGAAGTAGCGTACGCTTGCGCCGCATCCTGCTCATCGACGACACGCCGGAGATTGCCGAGCTGCTGAGTTTTGCGCTGCGCGACGCCGGATACGAAGTTTTCGCTGCGGGATATACCGTCAGCGTCAACGAACTTGTTGTAGAGCAACGGGCCGACGCGCTCGTGCTCGACTGTTCCGCCTTCGACATGAGCGAGTCGCTCTTCGACGCAGTGCGTCATCATCCGGATCACGCCGAGCTTCCCGTCGTCATCATTACGGACACTCCAGAGCAAGCTGACGCAAGTCTCCGCTCCCGGAAAGCCCGAAGAGTCTCGCTGATTCCGAAACCGTTCACCGGGTCGCAGGTCGCCCGAGCGCTCGAGCAGCTACTGGAATAAATATGCCGCTGTGGAGCATGGACGAATGGCAGTTCCTCGAGCGCGAGGTCGTCACCGACCCGAAGGGTGTGCAGTGGACGGTCGCCCTGATGGACGTGCTGGGACAAGTGGGGGATCCAGACATGCCGAGCAAGTTGCTCGAACTTCAATATTCAGCCGGCCGGTACTTCACGCTCATCTACTCGGCCACCGGAGCGCTACAGCGGGAACGCGGCTACTCGACTTTGCCGGAAGCGACGAACGCGTACGGAAACATGCTCGTCGGCGTCATCGATGGCAGCCTCAATCCGTCGCAGCCGGTGTTCCGGCAAGACCTGGAAGATTGATTCATCGCACCTCTCTACCTGCCCGGATCCAGATCTCTCATAATGACGTGAAGCACCTGCCCTGCCTGCCGCGCATCGCGTTCCGAAACGGTCGCCTGTGCTCCGTTCTCTCCGTCAACATCGGTGTGATCTCGATATGACCGCGCGACGGCAGGCAGCCGCGCGCACCCGCTACGAATAAGCCCAGCGCTCTCTGCGACGGCGAGCCGCGTCTCGAACGGCCAATCTCCAATCTTCCCCGCGGGTGCGTCTAGGCCAGTCAAGGCACTCTGTCCCTTGTGCTCCAACGCGTCAGTCACGATGGCTTCCAGGATTCCGCAGGACGTGCGCAGCGCCAGCTCATAGTTCCCTTGCTCCAGGGCGCTTCGACTATCGATGTAAGCCTGCTCAACAACAGGCCGAAGCTCGGGGTTGTGAACGAATTCAAATCGGCGGGGTGGCGGCGCTTCCGATGATGCGGATGAAGCCGCGAATCCAGAAACGCCTGAGCCATCGCCCATTCCAGAAAGCGTGGCAACGGCTTGCGCGAGGACGTCGAGCAAGCGCTGAACTATATCGGTTGGCGCAGCTCCTTCGGCGGCACGACCGTCCGCTGAGCGCATCAGGAAGGCGCCGCTAAACGAGCGAGCCAGCCAATGAGCCTTGCTGCCTCCGGATAATTGATTGATCGTGACCCCGCAGTCTTCCTGCCAGGCGCGCGTGGCCGCCATCGCCGGTGGGCTGGAGGGATCAGTCGCCAACGTATCCCGAACCTGACGCCCGCGCCGAATCAAACCATCCAGGTGCGTGAGGTAAGTTTCGATCTGCGTGCGCTGATTCTCATCCATGGCGATCAGTTGTGTCTCCTTCTACGCGCCAACGTAAGGCAGAGCTCTCGGACTGACGATGCTCACTCTCTGAGGACTCGCGAATCCCTTGACAGTACCCAGAGAGGCTGCTAAATTCCGTCCGCAAGTGGTTCAGTTAGTGGACCAGTGTATCAAAGTTCCTATCGAACGAAGGCATTTCCAAGCTCAGGCGCCGCATGAACGGAATCGCAATCCCGCGGAAAGAGCGGATCTGGAAGTGCTTCGCTAACGTCTAGCGCACGACCACGGAGGTATGCCTATGGCTGTGTCTCCAACGTCTCTTATCCACCCCTCGCGTATTCCGAATCGATGGATTCAATTGACCGCCGGCATCGTTGCCATGATGGCCGTCGCGAACCTGCAGTATGCATGGACTCTCTTCACCAAGCCCATACAAGCGCATCTGCACGTCTCGCTGGAAGCTGTGCAATGGACCATTGTTTTATTCGTCGCTCTGGAAACCTGGCTCGTGCCGTTTGAAGGATATCTGGTCGATCGCATCGGGCCCCGGTTGATGTTGGGTTTTGGCGCGATCCTGGCCGGGCTGGGCTGGATCGGCTCCGGCAAGGCCGAGACGCTTCACGCCCTCTATTTTTGGTACGGGCTCGGTGGTATTGGAGCCGGTGCGGTCTATGGAGGAACCATCGGGAATGCGCTGAAATGGTTCCCGGATCATCGCGGACTATGCGTAGGCTTGACTGCGGGAGCTTTCGGCATAGGCACGGCAACCACGATCGCTCCGGTGGCCGCTATGTTGCAAAAATCGGGCTACCAGCACACCTTCATTTTTTGGGGAATTATTCAGGGCGTTGTCGTGCTGTTTGCTTCTCTTTTCGTGGCCAGGCCGCCGGCTGGATGGACACCGCCAAACTGGAAAGAAAAAGAAGCGAAGATCAAAGCCAGAGTGAAAACCTCAGCTGTCGACATGACGCCGTGGCAGATGTTGCGCCAGCCGTCTTTCTACGTCATTTACTTGATGATGACCATGCTGGCCTTCGGGGGCATCGTGGTCACCGTCCAACTCAACCCCATGGCTTCCTCATACCACGTGGATAAAGTGGTGGTGCTCTGGGGCATGACCGCACTGGTGCTGGCCATCACCGTTGACCGCATCTTGAACGGGTTGACACGTCCGTTCTGGGGTTGGGTCTCGGACCACATCGGCCGGGAGAATGCCATCTTCATCTCTTTCATTCTCGAAGCGTTCGCGGTCTATGCCCTGCTCCAATTAATCAGCCACCCTGTCTGGTTTGTGGCGTTATCAGGCTTGTGTTTCTTCGCCTGGGGCAATATCTATTCTTTGTTCCCCTCCATCACCGGCGACCTGTTCGGAAACAAGTGGGCCACTACAAACTATGGCATCGTGTACACCGCCAAGGGCGTGGCGACAGCCTTCGCCGGACCCGGCGCAGCGTGGCTTTTCGCCAAGACCGGTTCCTGGTCGAAGGTCTTTTGGGCCATGATTGTGTGCGACGTCATCGCGGCATTCATGGCTTTGCTGTGGCTGAAGCCTCTGGCAGCGCGCGTCGTCCGAAAATCGGAGGAATCTGCTGCGCTTCCCGATACGGTCACGCCGGTAAAAGCGGGTGGCACCGCGTAGTACAACCTGTTGCATACCGCGTATCGTATCTTTGAGATGCTAAGAAAATGTTTCGGATTTACCATTAGACGTACGCGTCGCAGGAAGAATGCTCGATCTAAGCAGGCAGCGTCTTGCCGCGTGTCTCGGCTGCCAGCGGGATCAGAAGCAGGCCCAGGGCAAAAGCAATAGAAGTCATCGCAACCGGAGTCCCCAGCGAGCCGAAATGCCGCACGCCCGCTCCCACCAGAAAGGTAATTCCAGCGCCGCCAAAGCGGGCAAACGATGTGGAAAAGGCGAAGGCGCTCGCTCGGCACTCCGTGGGGTATTGCTCGGGTAGCCAGAGCGTATAGACCGCGAAGTTGGCGCCCCCCAACCCCAGAAAGAAAAGGCAAACGAAAAGCCATGGAAGCGCGCCCGGCCCCAGATAGAAAACTTTGCCGAACGTGAGTGCAATAAACACCATCATAAGAGTAAAGAAGATGGCGAGCGCACCCCGCCTTCCGACTAGCTCGGCGAGCTGCGGCATCGCCAGGCAGCCGAGAATCGTGGCGAACGAGACAAGCATAATGCCCCAGGAAGCGAGTTGCGCTGCTTGCGGAGTGCTGCGTCCGCCGGCTTCGGCGAGGGACGTAATGGCCGCGGGGACATATACAGTTCCGGCCCACAGTCCGCAGATAGAGACCAGCATAAGCAGAGCATTAACAATAGTGCGGCGGCGCCAGGCAGCCGAGAACAGCGTTGCGAAAGGACGCCACACAGCCCAGGACCGTACAACACTTTCTTTCTTTTTCCAGGCAGCCGGTTCCGAAACACCGTGCCGAATCCAGGCCAGCAACAGCGCCGGAACACCTCCTACGATAAACATCGAGCGCCACCCAAAGCGGCTGCCGATTCCGTAGTTTGCCAGCGCGGCGAGAAATATGCCCACGTAATAACCGGTATGCATCAAACCTGCGCCCACGCGGCGCCGACTCTCGGGCCACTCCTCCGCGACGAACGTCCCGCCCATGGCCCATTCCCCGCCAATACCCACGCCTGCGAGGAGGCGAAGAATAGCAAGTTGCCACACGCCAGTAACGAACGCGCTCAGAAAAGTGAACACCGAATACCACACGATGGTCAGCATAAGCGTGCGCACGCGGCCGAACTTGTCGCCGATCGGTCCCCAAAGAAACGCAAGTCCCCAGCCGATCAGAAATAGGGCGAACAGCAAACCGCCATACAATCCGATGTTTCCCTTGGTAGCTGCAATGCCCGAGCGCGGAAGCAGTTCGCGCAGCGAAGGTACAAGGACCAGCGCATAAACAAAAGAATCCATGCCGTCCAGTGTCCAGCCACCCCAGGATGCCCAGAAGCCGCGAATCTGATTTCGTGTGAGAGATGGAGACACGGCCGGGGCAGGATGATTCACTTCGTTCGCAGCAGAAGGGTCCATGACAGTCGCACACTATATCAAACACGTGTGCCGTGCTATCGGAAAGATGTCCAACTCGGTTAGGCGCCTTGCGAACGAATACGCGTCAAGACAACTATCCTTCATGGTGCGTCAGTGAGGGGTCCAGTGCGGATGGCTGGTGAGCAGTCCGTTCACGAATCCTATTTCATAAACCAGGAAGAGGCCGAAGGCCACGCTGATCAAACCGGAAGCAATTCGCAATCCTTGATTAAGCCGCGAGAATCGTTTGTTCGCGTAGGCAAACGGCAGGACCATCGCTCCGGTGATCAGCATCATTCCTGCAATCGTGCCGATCCCAAACACGAGAAGATACGCAATCGCCCATTTCGGATTCTGAATTGTGGTCAAGACCAAGAGCGCGACAGCGGCCGAACCGGCGAGGCCGTGGACAAGTCCCACGATGAGCGGCCGCACGGCCTGATAGAGACCAATCTGGCCAAAATGTCGATCGAACCAGCCCAGTGGCGTTTGCTCAGACGCGTGCGGGTGAGCTTCGGGTTCATGTTGGTGCGGATGAGTATGAATGTAGTCGCCATGACTATGAGGGTGAGAATGGGCCGCCGCCGATATTCCGACGGCTGGAGAAAACGTGTTGGTAATCCACTGGAGCGTGCCGGTCAGGTTAAGGACGCCGAGCAGAATCAGCATCAAGCCGACGGAGAATTCCATGGAGAGACCGACGCGCGCCGGAATAACCCAGCCGAACAGAATAATTCCGCTTCCCACCAGGAGGATGGTGAGCGTGTGGCCTACTCCCCAAACTGCGCCAATTAGCGCGGCGTGGCTGATCTTCCGGTATCGAGAGACGATGGTTGTAACGGCGATTACGTGGTCGGGATCGGTGGCGTGCCGCATTCCGAGGAAGAAGCCCAGCGCGACGATGGAAAGTAGGCCAATCATTTTCGTTCAGTGCAGTTGTCTGCGCTCAGTGGTCAGCCATTAATCCGGTGCCGCCAAGGCTTTTGCACCTTGAGAGGCAGCAACGATGCGAGCGGCGCCGCGGCGCGATCGCAGGAAATCGAGAAACTGTTCCATGCCTCCGCCGGACTTTACCGATACGTCGAGGACTATCATCCCGGCCGCACCGGAGTGTAGAAGATGTTGGTAGGGGCGGTGGGGATCGAACCCACGACCTTCGGCTTAAAAGGCCGCTGCTCTACCACTGAGCTACGCCCCTAAAATTGGTCACAACATCTTACACGAAAAAAACTTCGCGCACATGCGCTCGAACCTGATTATGGATGAACAGAGGGCTCAGTCGGCCGAGGGGACTTCGCGCGGCAGGAGCGTGGCCGAGCGGGGACGCTTTCGTTTCCAAAGGTAATCTTTGCGCAGCTTTTCCTGATGCTTCTTCAGCTGACGCTCGATTTCCGCGAACGCCGCTTTCGCGGCGGCACGGGCATCGGCGCCCATGCCGGTCGCATGCAAAGTTCCGGTGGGAGTTGTGAGGTTCAGAGAGTAACTGAATTGATGTTCGTGGGGATTTTCTTCGAGCGATCCGTGGAGCAGAACAGAATCCTCGGGGTAGTGTTTCAGCAGCCGGTTTAACTTTTCGGTTCGGTGAGCCGTTTCATGTTCGATGGCTTCGCGCAATTGCGGTTCTATATGGCTGTACGTGATTTTCATTCGGGCACCCTATGGTAAATCGGTTGAACAGACTAAGGAGGGTTCGCATAGAAGACAAGATTAGGATAGCGCTCGGCGCAGCAGGTTGCAACTCGCTTGGGAGCCATATTTATAGCTGATGAAGGGGAAAGTGGTGAGTCGCGTCCAGGCAGTTTTGGTGCTTTCACCCGATTGACAGGCGGAAGAAAAGCGTCATACGCTGGAAGCTGTTTTATGAGCGCTCCGCGAATGGCAATCGAAAAACCTAGCATTACTGCTCAGCATGCAGGCGTCTTCGTCGGTCCAGCCGGGTGGGCTTATAAGGATTGGAACGGCATCGTGTATCCGACGCCGCGAGCGCGCGGCTTTCATCAAGCGACGTACCTGGCGGAATTCTTCGACACGGTCGAAATCAATACTTCGTTTTATCATCCGCTTCAAGCGGCGCATGCCGCGCAATGGCTGGGGCGCGTGGCGGCAAACCCGCGTTTTCTCTTTACCGCAAAGCTCTGGCAGAAATTCACGCATGAAGGTGGCACGAACGCGGAGGACGAGAAGGCCGTTCGAGCCGGATTCGATCTTTTGCGCGGGGCGGATAAGCTCGGCGCCGTTTTGCTGCAGTTTCCTTTTTCGTTCCATTCCGACCGCGAAAATCTCGCGCGATTAAAGCACATACTTGACTCCTTTCGCGATTATCCGCTGGTGGTGGAGGTGCGGCACTCGTCGTGGGCCAGCGTGAAATTTTATGAATTGCTGCAGGAGCGTGGGGTGGGGTTTTGCAACATCGATCAGCCGGTAATCGGGCGGTCCATCGAGCCGAGCGAACACGTGACCTCGCCGATCGGCTATGTGCGATTGCATGGGCGCCGGTACGATACCTGGTTCAGCGACGACCCATCCGCTCCGGCTGCCGAGCGGTACAACTACCTCTATTCGGAGAAGGAACTGGAGCCGTGGGTGGAGAGGGTTCGCAACGTATCGAAAAATACGCGAACGACATTCGTCATAACAAACAATCATTTCGAGGGGAAAGGTATCGTAAACGCGCTTCAGCTCATTCACTTGCTCGATGGCGGCAAAGTGAAAGTTCCTGAAGCATTGCGCCACCATTATCCGCAGCTTGATTCTATCGCCACGGAGCCGTCCAGAGAACCGACACTGTTCCCTCTTCCGGCTAAGTAAAGCACGGTTCAAAGGATCCGCGGCCGTGCTACTACGGTCTTGTGTTGCGCTGAGCGGAACTACAATTCGTTCGGGACAGTTACTTCTTGAAAAGATCCTCGAAGGCCTTGCGCGCGTCGTTGGGGCGTCCAGCGGCGGGAGCTGCAATCGGCGTGGCTGAAGCGTAATTCACCGGAGACGTATCTTTTTCCACGGTCATGCGCAACTCAAAGAAAGTGCAATCGTTCTTCGCGTCTTTTTTCGCAATGCGTTCCGGAATCGGCTGCGTGCATTCAAACTGCTTGCCGGTATCAAAGTGGACGCACTGTTTGCAGGAGTGCATTTCGGCGTGGCAGCGAGGGCATTGAGCGGTGGGATCGAAGCCGGGCGTGAGCACCGCGCCGCAACTGGAACAGCGCGCCCTCATCACCGTTCCCACCATGCGAGGCGTGCGCGGACCCATCAATTCCTGTTTCGGGCGCGGCTCCGCTTTCGGGCGTGACTCGCCGGCGGGGCGGTCACCTCTTTCTCTTTTCTTGTCCTGGGAATCGCGATCGCTGTAGCCCCTCTGCCTATACTTCCGGTCCATCGGACCTCCTGGGGGTTGCCAAATCATACTTGAATTCACAATTTACTTCGGAAAATGAAACGAACGTTGCTCTCACAAGTAACAGGACGGTTCCCTTCTGCGGCTTAGTCATAAGCCTGCCTCGTTATTTCCGCGGGCCCACAGTTTGGACAAGCCTTCGAACGGCAGGTCTGGTTGCAAAAAAGATTTCGGTTCGCCGAATTCTGCCAGCAACGCTTCTGCGGCCAGATAGCCGCTTCGCACTGCGCCTTCCATAGTGGCGGGCCATGAAGTGCGCGTCCAATCGCCGGCCAGAAAAAGATTTTCCACTGACGTCCTCTGCGCCGGGCGCCAGCGGTCCACGCCAGGTTCAGGTGAAAATGTCGCGTTCACTTCCTTGATCACGGTGGCTTTGCGCAACTGCGCTTCGCGGGTTGCCGGCAAGACATCGGCAAGCTCCCTCCGGCACAGATCGATAATTTCCTGTCGTGATTTCGGCACAAGATCGTACGACGCGCTAATTACGAGTTGAAGATACTGGCCGTCCGCGTCCGCTTCCTCTTCCGAAGAAAGGCCGCTCTGCCCAGTTGGACGCGCGTTCGTGCGGGCGGTTTCAGACGTCTTATATAACAAGGTTTTGTTAAACACCCATTGGGTGGTGTGGTCGAGCAGCGTAAGAAACGGCTCGGTCATCACTGTGCGGTCGTACCACAGATGAACGCCGGTGATCGGCGAGGTCTTGATATTGCGCAAGCCAGACAGCGGCCCATTTCCTTCGCTCATTTCTTTCGGCAACAGGTTCAGCAGGACGTCGTGCGGGACGGCTAAGATGCAGGCGTCCGCCGTTGTTTCGGTGCCGTCATCCATCACGACGCTCACAAAGCGATCCTCCCGAACTCGAATTTCACGAATGCCGCAACGCAGCCGAACTTCGCCGCCACGTTGCAAAACTGCTTCGCGGCAGCCCGCGTATAGGTCACCCAAGGGCACGGAAGGAATCCCGACACGATATCCGCCTTTATTCGCCAGAAACGCTTTCCAGAAAACTTCAATCCCGTAACGGGCATCCGTTCTCGAAAGTTCCTCATCGAGAGCGCTGACCAAGACTACGCGCCAGAAACGCTCGATGGCGGCTGGCGTCTGCTTCATCCGCTGCAGCCAGTCGAGCATCGAAATGCCGCCAATGCCCGGCGGATTTCCGCCGTTCAGCGCGATTTCCATCATCGCGCCGGCGATCGCTCGCTTGTCCGCCAAGTTCAACGGGCTGAAAAGCAGGAACGATGGCGCCATATGCAGCGGCGGAGGCAGCGGCGATGCTTCCATCGTCGAGCGGCGGCCCTGCGCGTCAACAAAATGGAGCCGGTCATAAAACCGAATCTTGCCGGCGGCGCCTACGCGAGAATAAAAATCGGCTAAATTCGTGCAGCAGCCGAGCGTGACATGCTGGCAGTTGTCCACTTCGCTGCCGTCGGGCAGCGTGTAGGAAGTGGCGCGTCCGCCCAGGTGAGGACGCTTTTCGAGCAGGCGGACTTGAAGGCCCGCTTCAGCCAGCGCGACGGCGGAGGACAGTCCTGCCAGACCGCCGCCGATCACTAGAACGCTTTGCGAGGGCATCCTTCTTCCACCAACCGCTCATCCCCGCCGTGAGGAGATATTGAATTTTTTCCGCACTCGACAACGAAATGCGGCTAGAAAAAACATCGAAGTCACGTTCTTCGATTCGTTCCAAAAGGCTGCTGTAGGTGCGGATCAAAGCCCAAAGAGTTGCGTGACTGTCACCATCGACACGGCGCACCAGAGCCGCGCCCTGTTGATAGAATTCCCAGGCACGATCGGCTTCGAATTCGAGCAAGTCTCGAATATGCGGAGTAAGCGGCCCGGAAAGCTGTGATTCGGAAACTCCAAAGCGTTCGAGGTCTTCCGCCGGAAGATACACGCGGCCCATGTCGAAATCGCTGCGGACGTCGCGAATGATGTTGGTCAATTGAAATGCGAGGCCCAAGCGCTCCGCTAAATCCGGAGCTTTCGGATCGCGAAAACCGAAAACATGCAGGCAGGTGAGGCCTACAGTGCCTGCTACACGATAACAGTATTCCGACAGCCGGTCGAATGTAGCGTAGGACGAAACGGTCAAATCCATTTCCGCGCCGAGAATCAAATCGTGAAAATAGCGCGAGGGAATTTCAAACCGCATAATGGTATCGGCGAGGGCGGGAAGAATCGGGCTCGCGGTGGCGCGACCGGCTATCGCGTCATCCAGCATCGCTCGCCAGCGAGCTAGTCCGTTACGCTTTGAATCCAAGTCGTCGGGCTCGTCGGAGACGTTGTCCACCAGGCGCATAAAAGCGTACAGGGCGCAGAGCGCATTGCGCTTTTCCTTGCGCAGGCCGAAGAAAGCCAGATAGAAGCTGCTGCGGGATTCTCTGGCGATGCGCGCGCATTCGGCGTACGAAGCGGCGATCTCGTCGCGGGAACGCATTATAGCCAACGGACTGTCAGTCAGCGCATCAATTGGATCAACTTCCACAGGCTTTGCTCCCGGCGCATCGGTCGGCAGATTCACGCGGCGTGA
>JBEKSN010000124.1:0-11056 GCA_049517055.1 Candidatus Acidiferrales bacterium
ATTCGCAAACTGCGATTGCTTTCGAATAATCCGGACAAGGTACAGCAACTGGAGAGCGCTGGCATTCGCGTGGTTGAGCGAGTTCCCTGCCGGCCACGCACCAGCCATCACTCCAAATTCTATCTGCGCACGAAGAAAAACAAACTCGGGCATATTCTCGCTGGTCTGTAGATCTCCTGGCTTAAAAAATTCCGCTTGACAAGAATGCGCTTCGTGCCGATACTAAACCATATGGTTAACTATTCAGGAGCGCTGCTCGATTCCACCTTTGCGGCGCTTTCGGATGCGACGCGGCGCGGGATACTGGCTCGCTTGGCGCTGGGCGAGACTTCGGTCAGCGAGCTTGCAGCGCCTTATGAGATGTCTTTGCCGGCCGTGTCCAAACATTTGCGCGTGCTGGAAGGCGCGGGACTGGTCAAGCGGCACAAGGACGGGCGGGTGCACCGCTGCCGGCTGGTCGCTGAGCCGATGAAGGACGCGGCTGCTTGGATCCAGCATTATCGTCAGTTCTGGGAAAGTCAGTTTGATTCACTCGCGCGATACCTTGAAGAATCGCAAAAAGAGGAGGATTCACAATGGCAAGCTCCGTCAGCAGCCCCGAAACCAAGCTCGAAATCCGCAGAATGTTCGCGGCCCCGAGGGAGAAAGTCTTCGAAGCGTGGACGCAACGGGAAAAGCTAGAGAAATGGATGTGCCGCTTTCCGGGGAACGAAACGCGCTACACGGGGGCTGATGCGCGTCCGGGCGGGATAAACACGATGGAGGTTACGAGCGCGGACGGCACTACTTACAAACAGCGAGTGACGTACCGGGAGATTCAGCCTCCGGAGAAGCTGGTGTTTACATGGACCTGGGAGAAATTTTCCGCGTCGGGACAAAAGATCGCCGAGCAGGATGAAACGCTGGTGACGGTGGAATTTCAGCCGCGAGGTACTTTTACGGAAGTTTTTCTGACGCATGAGGGCTTCAGCAACGCCGAAGCGCGCGAGGCGCACAACAAGGGCTGGAACGCGACTTTCGATATGCTGGCGAAAGCGTTGGAAGCATAGCTCGGGAAGTTTGAGGAGGGAGGACCGGGATGGGGAGCCAAACGCCAGACTTTGCAACGCTTCAAATCCGGCGAACATTTGCGGCGCCGCGCGAAAAAGTCTTTCGGGCGTGGACGGAACTCGAAGCGCTAGACCGCTGGATGTGCCGCGACGTGCCGACGCACGAGGTGAAATATCTCGAGCTCAGTGTGCGAACGGGCGGGCGGTACCGAATTGAGGTGAAAGATCCTAGCGGCGAAACGTATCTTGGCCAGGGGGTTTATCGCGAAGTGAAGCCGCCGGAGAAGCTGGTTTTCACCTGGGCTTGGACTAAGTCCTCCAGCACGCCCGACGAGAGCCTGCAAACAAAGGATTCGCTGATCACGGTGGAATTCTTCGCGCGCGGGAATTCGACGGAAGTAGTTCTCACCCAAGAGTTGCTGCAGAACCAAGCGTCGCGAGACTCGCACAAGAAGGGTTGGGAAGGCTGCTTCGACAAACTCGCGGAGTATTTAAAGAAATAGGCGCGGGCGGTTAATAAGAGAAGGGGGGAAACCACGTATGACGACGGTGGTCGGACTTCCGGATCTTTCGGCGAGGCCGTTTCGGCTGAGCGTTGAGCGCGCGATGATTGCGCAACCCGGTGCCCTGTTCCGAGCGTGGACCGAACAATTCGATCGTTGGTTTGCGGCATCCGGGTCCGTACTGATGAAAGGCGAGGTCAATGCACCCTTTTATTTCGAAACGCAGTTCGAAGGAGAACGACATCCGCACTATGGCCGGTTCCTCAGGCTTGAAAAGGACCGGCTTGTGGAAATGACGTGGGTTACTGCCACAACTAACGGGGCTGAGACCGTGGTGACAGTTGAATTCTCGCCGAATGACGGCGGAACGCTGCTGCGGCTGTCGCATGCCGGGTTCCCTAACGAAGCGTCGAGAAAGCGCCACGAAGATGCATGGCCAAAAGTTCTCGCGCATCTTGACCAACAATTGGCGGCACATGTTTGATTGAGATTTGACTTCCGGCTTCAGGGCCGGAGAGTCCAAGGAGAACATATCGATGGCTAGTCCAGTTGCAAGACCGGCGACGACGCTGCATATCCGGCGCGTGTTCAATGCTCCGCGCGAGCGGCTCTTTCAGGCGTGGACCGATCCCGAAAGAATGACCGAGTGGTTCTGCCACGCGAAACCGGAGTCGACCGGGAAGCTGGTAGTTATGGATGTGCGGCCTGGCGGGCGCTACGGGTTTGACGTGTCCGGTGCGGACGGAAGAGTTTTCAAGGTACGGGGAGAATATTTAGAAATCAAGGCGCCGGAGAAATTGGTTTTCACTTGGTATTGGGAAACCGAGCCGGAGCACGGCAACACCGTCGTCACGCTGGAATTTGTGGATCTGGGCGCGAAGAGCGAACTTATCTTGACACACGAGCGCTTCGCGAACAGCGATGCGCGCGACAAACACAATAACGGTTGGGCTTTCGTTCTTGATTCACTGCAACGCTCCGTTGAGAAAAACAGCGGCGGAAATTAAAAACCCTAGGAGAGGAAACTCAAATGAAAAAGGCAATCAGCATGTTCGCAGTTGCGGCTCTAGCAGCGGGAGTTTTTGCCGTGCAGGCGGGATCGCAAGCCAAGCCTGCCGGCGGGTTCGACCGTTTGACGACGCTAGTGGGAGAGTGGAACGTGACACCGGAGGGCGGCAAGACTTTCACTTCGACCATCCGATACGTTTCTAATAGCACCGCATTGGAGGAAACGTTCGATGGTGAAAAGCACATTCAGATGGTGACGCTCTATACCGCGGACGGCGATCGCGTGGCGTTGACGCACTTTTGTTCCATGGGCAACCAGCCGCGCATGGAGACTCCTGCGCTCACGCACGATTCGAATGAATTTGCGTTCGCGTTCACCGGCGCCACGAATCTGGCCAGCACCGACGATATGCACATGCATCAAATGACGCTGAAGATCGACGACAGCGATCACTTTTCCGAAGCTTGGACGATGCATGCGAACGGCAAAGAACAGACCGAGACTTTTCATTTCACGCGGAAGAAAGCTTAGCTGAAAGGAACCGTGCAGCGATGACAAAGGCAATTCAACTGTCAGTGCGAGCGGGACCGCCTCAGGGGTTGAAATCCCGTCGGGAGCGGCGGCAGGATGGAACGGCTGAGGCCGTGCCCTGACGAATCTGACGCTGCGGAAAGTCTGCCCTTCGCGGACTCAAAGTAAGAGAGGTGGCGGCGAGTGGCGGGCAATCGCTTCAGGGGCTAAAGCCCCCATACCTGATGAAGCTTACGGCGGGGCTGAAGCTCCGCCCTTCCATGGCGGCCGATCGGGAGATCGGTAGCTCCGGGGCGAGAGGAAACGCACACTCGCAAGAAACGAAAATCGGGATGCCGGGCTGAAGCCCGGCGCTACATTCAAACCTAAGGCCACAGCGGCGGTTGGATGCGGCAAGTAACGAGAACGCTTCAGCGGATAAAGTCGGCACCGTTTGATGTACCCTACGGCGGAGTTGAATTTCAGTGGGCGAAGAGCAGATCCCTCAAAGCGTCCGCAAAAGACGCGGTTCGGGATGACAATGTTAAAGCAAAAGGAAATACAGTCTGTGCCGGCAGTCTTGGAAATTGTGAATCACGCGGTTAGCCGCCGCCGACGAAGTGGACGATCTCGAAGCTGTCGTTGGACTGGACTTGGGTTTCGTTCCAGAGAGTGCGGGGAAGAATATCGAGGTTGCGCTCGATGGCGACGCGGTCCCCGCGCATTTTGAGGTAGTCCAACAGCGCAGTCACATTCAAACCGTCGGGGATCTCGCGCGGGTCCCCGTTAATCTTAACTATCATGGCGCGGGGCTCGCCGGTGATTCCTTTTGGCGTGATCTCATGGTGAAGCGAATCTCGTCCTTCCAGGAACCCGTATTGGCGTGAATCACGAGCGTAAGGTCGCCTTTACCCAGCGGCGGAAGCGAAAATTGAATGCGGACGCGGCCCTGCTCGTCACTCGTCCCCGGATGGCGAGTCTCGTCCAACGCTCCCTCGATAAAGGCTTCCACATTCGCTCCCACTTGGGGCTGACGGTCAGCGCGCCGCGAGACTTCCACTTCAAGGGAGACCTTCCCCGCTGACAGCCACGAGCCCGGGTTCAAAAGCTGTAATTGAATTCCGGCAGGCCGATTTGCTTGCGTGGCGGCAGAAGCAGACGCAATTTCGGAATCCAAAGCGCCGGAACGGATGTCTGCAATTACGGCACGATGCTGTTCCTCCACCCGACGCCGAAGGTCCTCTGGAGTGAAAAGGAGCGATTCGGCCAACTCAGAGTAATTCATAGCGCGGCGATGCAGGATGCGTCCATTTTGATACACGGCCGTGTCGATGATGGGATGGCTGGGGCCGCGGTCTTCGGTCTGGACGTGAAAGACCTGGTCCCCGACCTTTATGTCCGTGTTAAACCCGGAGCTCATCGAGCGGAATGCTCCTCGTCGATGCGTTCCAGCGAAGGCTGCGAGAATCCGATTAATGGAGAGTTCATTTGACCGGGTGCACTCGGGTCGTTATTATAACAGCGCACAGAAAATGAACAGCAATTACCTAGATTCGTATGGCTCATTGTTACTGATGTTTATCCTGGCCATGGGCTTGTCCGGAGCGCTGGTGGTGCTTTCCAACCTGGTCGGACGGCACAAAAGGTCGCGAGAGAAAGATGAGCCGTATGAATGCGGTATCCATCCAACCGGCGACGCTCGCGAACCGGTCACCGTGCAATTCTATATGGTGGGGCTGCTGTTTATTCTATTCGACATCGAAGCGATCTTTTTGTATCCGTGGGCGCTGGTCTATCATGATTTGCAAGTGTTCGGTTTTGTGGAGATGGTGCTCTACATTATGATTTTGCTGGCCGGTTACATATTTCTCTGGAAGAAGGGCGCGCTCGACTGGAATCGTTGAACGACGGCTCCCGGGAACGAACTCATAATGGAATCGCAGGAAGCTGACAAGAATCCTGTAGTGCAGAGACTGCGCCAGTGGGACGCCGAAGCAGTCTCGGAAGTAATTGAATTTCGCGGTGAAACTACGGTTGTAGTGCCGCGGGATCACTTAAACCGCGCTGCCGCTTATCTAGCATCCGAACCGTTCCTTTATTTTGCTTTCTTGTCTGATATCACTACGGTGGACCGCTTCCCCATCGAGCCGCGCTTTGAAGTGAATTACCACCTGCTTTCCATCGCGCGCAGCGACCGTCTGCGGCTGAAAGTGCGTTTGCCGGGAAACGATCCGACGCTGCCATCCGTCACTTCGGTGTGGCCGACGGCGAACTGGCACGAGCGCGAAAATTACGATCTGTTCGGAATTCGCTTTGAAGGTCATCCCGATCTGCGCCGCATTCTGATGCCGGATGACTGGGAAGGATATCCGTTACGGAAGGATTATCCGGTAGAGGGGCCTCGTTGAGTTCGCTCAGGGATCGAGAATCATGACGCCGACAACTGTTGAAACGCCGACTGGCGCCGCTCAAACGATGGTCCTGAACATGGGGCCGCAGCACCCGTCAACGCACGGAGTATTGCGGGTGATTCTGGAGTTGAACGGCGAAATCGTAGTAAAAGCGGAGCCGATAATCGGCTATCTGCACACGGGCATCGAGAAATCCTGCGAAGCGAAGACCTATTCACAAGTGATCACGCTTACCGACCGGATCGACTACCTCGCGCCGCTTTCAAACAACCTGGGCTACTGCCTCGCAGTGGAAAAACTGCTGGGCTTAGAAGCGCCCAAGCGCGCGCAATACATTCGCGTGCTGCTCACGGAACTAACGCGCATCGCTTCGCATCTGGTTTGGGTGGGGACGCATGCGATTGACCTCGGAGCGATGTCGGTGTTCCTCTACACCTTCCGCGAGCGCGAAGAAATAATGAAGATTTTTGAGTACGTCTCCGGCCAGCGAATGATGACGAGTTATTTTCGCGTGGGCGGGCTGGCGCTCGAACCGCCTCCCGGCTACCTCGATAAGGTGCGGCGCGTAATTGACGCGCTGCCGGGGCACATTGATGAATACGAAGATCTGCTGACCAATAACCGCATCTGGCTGGGGCGCACGAAGGGCGTGGGAATCATCAGCGCGGATGATGCAATCGCCATGGGCTGTTCCGGCCCCATGTTGCGCGGGAGCGGCGTGGCTTACGACGTGCGCAAGGCTTTTCCGTATTCGAGCTATCAAGACTTCAACTTTGAGGTGCAAACGCAAACTGCCGGCGATTGCTTCGCGCGTTATCAAGTGCGCGTGGCGGAAATTCGAGAGAGCATTAAGATCGTGCGGCAAGCGATGGAGAAAATTCCCAAGATGGACGGGCCGATCCGAACCGAGGCGCCGGGTATTATTCCGCCTTCACGCGAAGAGATGAAGACATCTATAGAGGGACTTATCTATCACTTCAAAATTTACACCGAAGGATTCGCGCCGCCGCCGGGCGAAGTGTATCAGGTGATCGAATCGCCTCGCGGCGAGCTGGGATTTTTTGTAGCCAGCGATGGTTCGGCAAAACCGTACCGCGTGAAAGTGCGCGCGCCTTCTTTTGTGAACCTGCAATCGCTGCCGAAGCTTGCCGTGGGCCGCTTGATCGCTGACGTGGTCGCGTGCATTGGCACCACCGACATCGTCCTGGGAGAAGTGGACCGCTGATGCAGCTACCTCCGGCGCTGGAAGAAAAATTCACACAACTGCTGGGACGCTATCCGATCAAACGTTCGGCGCTGATTCCCATGATGATGTACGCGCAGGACCAGTTTGGTTTCCTGAGTGATGAAGTTCTGGAAGAAATTGCCAAGCGAGTTGGCTTGAACATGCTGCAGGTGACTGAGACGGAAGCGTACTACTCCATGCTGCGGCGCAAGCCTGCCGGCCGCTATCACATTCAGGTTTGCACCAACGTTTCCTGCATGCTTCGCGGCGGAAATGAGCTTTACAAGCACGTACAGAAGCGGCTGGGCATCGGCAATAAGGAAGTATCGCCGTCCGGCACGTTTTCGCTGGAAGAAGTGGAATGCATCGGCGCGTGCACGGGGGCGCCGGCGATGCAAGTGAATTACGATTTCTTCGAAGAGCTCGATCCGGACAAAGTGGATTCGATTTTCGAGCAGCTTCAAGACGGCAAGAAACCGAAGCCTGTCTCGGTGATTTCCGGCGCGTTACACCCACGCAATCCCGCGGAAGTTCCGGTGATCAGCAAACGCTTCGGAATTCCTAACTCCACGAACATCGATGTCTATCTGCAGAACGAAGGATATCAGGCGCTTGAAAAAGCGCTGAAGCAGATGACCCCCGAGCAGATTATCGATGAAATGAAGAAATCGAATCTGCGAGGACGCGGCGGCGCCGGCTTCCCTACCGGAATGAAATGGAGCTTCGTTCCCAAGGACACCAGCAAGCCGAAATACATCCTTGCGAACGGCGATGAGAGCGAGCCCGGCACATCGAAGGACCGCCCCTTGATGGAGATGGACCCGCACCAGTTGATCGAGGGGATTCTGATCGCCGGGCGCGCCATCGGCGCGGAGCAGGGGTACATCTACATTCGCGGCGAGTATCACTACATAATCGACATCGTCGAGCGCGCGATCGCCGAGGCCTACGCGCGAGGGTACCTGGGGAAAAACATCCTGGGCACCGGATTCAATTTTGAGCTTTCGGCGCACACGGGAGCGGGTTCCTACGAGTGCGGCGAAGAATCCGCGTTGATGGAATCGCTCGAAGGCAAGCGCGGCTATCCGCGCATCAAACCGCCATTCCCCGCCACCGTCGGGCTCTATGGCTGCCCGACTGTAATCAATAATGTGGAAACGCTCAGCACTGCGCCGGCGATCATTCGACAAGGCGGCGAGTGGTACGCTGCGCTCGGAACGCCGAAAAACGGCGGGACGCGCCTGTACTCCATTTCCGGCCACATCAATAAGCCCGGAATCTATGAGCTGCCGCTGGGTTTTAATTTGAAGCGCATGATTGAGGACGTCGCCGGCGGTATGAAGGATGGCAAGAAGCTGAAGGCGGTGATACCCGGCGGAAGCTCGTGTCCGTTGCTTTCGGCGGATGAAATTGACGTGGCGATGGATTACGACTCGGTGGCAAAAATCGGCTCAATGCTCGGTTCCGGCGGCACGATAATTATCGACGAAGATACATGTATGGTGGACCTGGCGCGGCGGATCATGCATTTTTATGCGCACGAATCCTGCGGCTGGTGCATTCCGTGCCGCGAGGGCACGGCCTGGCTGCGTAAATTGCTTGACCGTTTTCATGACGGCGGAGGCCGCGCCGAAGATATTCCGCTGATTGATGAGCTTTCTAAAAACATGCTGGGCCGCACGTTCTGTCCGCTGGGAGACGCAGCGGCATTGCCAACTATCAGTATCGTGAAAAAGTGGCGGCACGAATTTGAGGACCACCTTCGCGGGAAATGTTCGTTCAAGCCCGCGGAGATGATCGTGGGAGCTTCCTAGAACTCGCATGCCGGAAATAAAACAAATTACGTTTACGATCAACGACGAGAAACTGACCACGCCGGCGGGCACGCTTGTAATCGAGGCGGCCAAGGGCAAAGGCATCGAGGTTCCGTCATTCTGCTACTACCCTGGGCTTTCGCTGCAAGCAGCGTGCCGCATGTGTCTGGTGGAGGTGGAAAAAACACCGAAACTGCAGACGGCATGCACACTCGTCGCTGTCGAGGGCATGGTCGTTAAGACCGATACGCCGCAGGTTCACAAAGCACGCAAGGACATGATTGAGTTCCTGCTTTCGAATCATCCGCTCGATTGTCCGGTTTGCGACAAGGGCGGCGAGTGCGAATTGCAGGACATGACTTTTCGCTACGGGCTGGACCACAGCCGCTTCAATGAAGAAAAACTGCATTACCCGGAAGAAAAATGGTCGCCCCTGGTTTATTACGACGCGCCGCGGTGCATTTTATGCTTCCGCTGCGTGCGCGTTTGCGATGAAGGCATGGACGTGAAGGCGCTGGGCATTGGTTCGCGCGGCGTGAATTCCGTGATTCTGCCGAACAAACCGGGCGAGCTGGCTTGCGAAGAGTGCGGAATGTGCATCGACATTTGCCCGGTCGGCGCGCTCACGAGCGGCACTTACCGTTATCAGACGCGGCCGTGGGAAATGAAATATGTTCCGGATCCGTGCACGCACTGTTCGAACGGCTGCAAAACCACGCTCGGCGTGCGTAACAATGAAATTCTTCGCGCTAACAACCGGGATCATTCCGGCGTCAACGGAGAATTCCTGTGCGCGAAAGGACGCTTCGGTTTTGATTTCACGCACAACCCCGAGCGCGTGCGCCAGCCGCTCATCCGGCGGGACGGCAAACTCGAACCCGCGAGTTGGGAAGATGCGCTGGAAGAAATCGCTCGACGGCTAAAACAAGTCCGCGAGAAGCACGGCGCAAATTCGATTGGCGTAATCGGCTCGAATCACACCACGAACGAAGAAAACTACCTGCTAAACCGGTTTGCGCGGGCGACTCTGGGAACCAATAACATCGACCACCACCGTACTGCTGATTACGCGGGGCTCGCCGCTGTCCTGGGGCCTAAGGCTAAGGACGCGCAGGCCACCATGGCGGATATTTATAAGGCGAATGCCGTTTTGTTGATCGGCAACGACGTCACGAACCAGAATCCTCTGGTCGCGTGGCAAATCCGCACTGGAGTGCGGCATCATCAGGCGCGCCTGTATGCGATCAATGGACAGCCGAGCAAGATTCATCGGCAAGCTGCGCATGGCGTGGAAACAGCCAAAGGTGGAGAAGCTGCCGCAGTTCGTTGGCTGGCGACGGGTGAAGGCCAGTTCGAACAGAGCGTTTCGGAATCGCTGGGGCAGATGAAATCCGCGCTCGAAAAGGAATCTGACGTCGTAATTCTCTTTGGCGCCGATATTCAAGGCGGGGCAATCCGCGATCTAGTTGCGTTTGGCTCGCGTCTCGCCGGGCAGACCCGCTACATGGCGCTCGGCGATTATTCGAATTCTCGCGGCGCTGCCGACATGGGAATTCTTCCCGACCGGCTGCCGGGTTATGCGCCGCTCGCCGACAACCCGGAGCGCGCGCGATTTTCCAAGCTTTGGGGAGGCGAGATCGCTGCGACGCCGGGCTTGACCGCTCGCGCCATGATGGAAGCTGCGGTGGCTGGAAAGTTGAAAGCTATGTATGTGGTGGGCGCCAACCCGGTGAAGACTTTTCAGGTTGCACAGCCTGACCGGTTGGCCGGCCTCGAGCTTCTTGTCGTGCATGACATGTTTTTGACCGAGACTGCGCAGCGCGCTGATGTGGTGTTGCCTGCGGCTTCGTCGTACGAAAAAGACGGCACGCTGACGAATACGTCGGGCGAAGTGCAGATGACGCATCGGTCGATCGATCCGCAAGGGCCGCGCAGCGATTTCGATTTGCTGCGCATACTTTCGCATCAATTGGGAATGCTCGGGTTGGGCACGCCGATTCGTTTGCGCACGCCGGAAGCGGCGTTCGATGAAATCCGGCAAAACGTGGCGGGTTACGATGTTTCGGTGGCCGGCCTGCTTGCGGGTGGCGCGGAACTTACCAGCGCAGCTTGCAAAACGCCGGAGCCGAATTATCAAGTTGCTGCGGGTACCGTTTTTTCTTCACACGATAATTTGTTTTCGAGCGGAACCCTGGGACGCTATTGTTCCAGGCTCGCATCCACCAAAGAGGCTAAAGACACGCCGTGGAGTTCGTCACCCAGCACGCAGTCCTGGTGGTATCGCTAGTCAAGATCGTCATTTTGCTTTTTTTGACTTTGACGACGCTGGCTTACCTTACCTGGTTTGAACGCAAGGTCGTGGCGCATATTCAATCGCGCTGGGGTCCTTACTACGTCGGAGCGCATGGATTGCTGCAGCCGCTCGCCGACGGAGTGAAATTTCTCTTCAAAGAAGATTTGACGCCGCCGGGCGCGGATAAATTTTTGTACGTGCTCGCGCCATTCCTGGCGTTGTCGCTGGCGCTGACCACGATC
>JBEKSN010000125.1:0-11004 GCA_049517055.1 Candidatus Acidiferrales bacterium
ACGCGGCCGCGTCACCGGCGGCTCCGAGCGAAGCTGCATCCGGGTACGATCTGCCTCCGAAAAACATCCTGGATGTGATGCTCGCGCCCTCACCGCCAAGGCCCGTGGTAAGCCCGACGCAGGACGCGATTCTGCTGATTTCCTGGCGCGACTACCCCTCGATTTCCCGCGTTGCCACACCTTTTTTGCGCCTGGCGGGCGTTCGCGTGGAGCCAAGGAATCACAGCAAGCACGACACGCCCGGCGGCTACGGAATCACTCCCTGCGCCCGCAGCATTGAACTGGTGCGTGTCTCCGATGGCGCGCAAATTCATGTCGCGCTTCCCGAGAGCGCTTGCCCCGGCCAGCCAATCTGGTCCGCGGACGGAAAGCGATTCGCGTTCGTGAATATCGCTCCCGATTCCGTCGAACTCTGGATCGGCGACGGAAAAACCGGCGAGGTCCATCAAGTTCCCGGAGCGCGCCTCAATCCCATGTTCGGCGACGAGATGCAATGGATGCCGGACCAGAAAACTCTTTTGGTCAAGCTGGTGCCCGAAGGAATGGGCGCGCCGCCGCCCGAACCAATCGTGCCGCCCGGCCCGAGCATTCAGGAAACCACCGGCGAAAAAGGACAGAGCAGCACGTACGAAAATCGCGACACGCTGGGCAACAAGCACGATGAGGATGTCTTTGATTACTTCGCGGCTTCGCAACTCGCTTTCGTTGACGCCGCCACTGCGGCGATCGCGCCCGTGGGAAAGCCGGCGAATTACGAATCTTTGAATCCCGCGCCGGACGGGCGTCACATCCTGGTCACATCGATCCACAAACCCTACTCTTACGTCACCACCTACGATCGTTTCCCGCAGGAAGTCCAAGTCTGGGACACAGCGGATCGCTCGCACGTTCTCGCTCATACCATCGCTTCCCTTCCGTTGGCGGATCGCGTTCCCGTCCACGGCGTTCCGCTCGGCCCGCGCGAATTTTCCTGGCGTGCCACCGATCCGGCGACGCTTGTCTGGGCCGAAGCGCTGGATGGCGGCGACTGGAACGTAAATGCTCCGGCTCGCGACAAGATCATGCTGCTGAAGGCGCCGTTCGATTCACCCGCCGTGGAAATCACGCGCACCGAGCAGCGTTATGACGGCTTGTCCTGGAGCGAACAGCCCAGCATCGCTCTTTTGATTGAGTACGATGAAAACCGGCACTGGGTCCGAACTTTCGTTATCAACGTTGATGATCTGCAACGAAAGCCTCGCTTGCTTTGGGATCTTTCCACCGACGACAGATATGCGAACCCCGGCGATCCGGTGAAACGCCAGCTCGCCAACGGCTCCTGGGTCGTGCGCATGGACGGTGATTCGATCTACCTGGATGGAACCGGTGCCTCGCCCGACGGCGACCGGCCGTTTCTCGACCGCCTCAATCTCAATACCGTAAAATACGAACGTCTGTTTCGCAGCGACAGGACTTCCCTGGAGCAATTTCTTTCCTTCGCCGGCCCGGACACGCACACGTTTATCACCTGGCATCAATCGCCGACTGACCCGCCGAATGCGTTTGGACGAATGCTTGGAAAACCGATTTCAGCAGCGGCAGGAGAAGCAGCCTTTGCTTCCACCAGCGTCGCGATAACCCACATCCCCGATCCCACGCCGGAAGTGCGCGCGATCAAGAAGCGCTTGGTGAAGTACAAGCGCGCCGACGGGCTGGACTTGTCATTCACGCTCTATACGCCGCCGGGCTACAAGGAAGGCACGCGCGTTCCCGCCATTCTAAATGCCTATCCTCTCGACTATGCCGACGCTTCGAAAGCCGGCCAGGTTTCCGGCTCCGAGGAAACTTTCACGCGCCTGCGGCAATATAAACTTTTGCTTCTCGCGGGCTACGCAATCATTGACAGCGCTTCGTTCCCCATCGTCGGCGATCCGAAGAAAGCCTACGACACGTATTTGGAACAGCTCGTCGCCGACGCCAAAGCCGCGGTGGATGAGGCCGTGCGGCTCGGCGTTGTGGACCGCGACCGCATCGGCGTCACCGGACACAGCCACGGCGCTTTGATGACCGCAAATCTGGTGGCCCATTCCGAATTGATCCGCGCCGGTGTCGCTACCAGCGGCTCCTACAACAAAACGCTCACGCCTTTCGGTTTTCAGAACGAGCGGCGCTCGGTTTGGGAGGCCACCGATGTCTATCTGAAGGTCTCCCCGTTTTTCTCCGCCGACAAATTGAAGACCCCGCTCCTGCTGATGCACGGCGGGGAAGACGCCAATCCCGGCACCACGCCGATACAATCCGTCAAGCTCTTCGAAGCCATTCGAGGCAACGGCGGCACCACTCGCTTGGTCGTCCTCCCGCACGAGCCGCATTGGTACGCGGCACTGGAGTCCAACGAACAGTACGTTTACGAAATGCTCCGCTGGTTCGACAAATACGTAAAAAACGCCCCGCCGCGCTGAGCCCGCTCGCCGTGGCGGGCCTGCTCGCCGTGACGCGCCCGTGCGCCGGAAAACTGTTCAAGAGACAAGCGGCGAAGAATCCGCGGAGCCTATCTCCTCACCGCTGCTTTGCGACACCGGAACTCCTCATTAGTCGCGCATTACTGGTTAAGTCCCGCTCCAGTTTTCCACTTGTTTGGTCGCCGCGTTAATCAAGCAGCAGCCCGGTGAATCAGCTGGAACGCGCGAATAGCTGCTTTACAGCGGAAATCAATCGAATTCGCCTGAAAGCTTTAAAGCCTCTGCTGCGAAGCACCTACGCGCAAAAAATAAATTACTTTCGTTTCCGTGTCGCTATTCCATTGACAACAGCAGCGCATGCGCACAGTGTGATTACGGACCCTGGATTCTTCAGTTCACCTGAATCAGACGGAAGTTACCTGATCCACCCTCGGCCACACCAAACCGCAATACGTTTAAGGAGATCCATGAATACCACTACGCACAGAGACCAATTACGTGGCCTTACGCTTCAGAACGAAGTCAATCGTCTATTCGACGACAGTTTTATTCGCGACCGCTCGGCTCATGCTGACCTAGCAACCTGGGCGCCGGCCGTGGACATTTACGAAACCGAGAATGAATTGGTCGTAAAGGCCGAACTGCCGGATTTTCAAGAGAAGGACATCGACGTCCGCATTACCAACAACACTTTGACCATTCGCGGAGAACGCAAATTCGACACCGGCGTCAAGGAAGACAATTACCTCCGCATCGAACGCGCCTATGGTTCATTCATGCGGAGCTTTTCGCTGCCCAACACAGTCAACGCGGAAAACATTCGAGCCGACTATCGCAACGGTATCTTGACCCTGCACATGGCCAAGCGTGAAGAGTCCAAGCCGAAGCAGATCAAAGTCAGCGTCGCAACCAACGGCAAGTAGTTCCACGCAGTTCACATCCGGCGGGGGCGAGTTTCCTCGCTCGCGCCGATAATCAAGGAGGTTGCCATGATCGAACACAATGAACCATCCAGAGAAGATATCGCTCACCGAGCGTACGAGCTGTATGTGCGACGCGGCAGTGGGCCCGGAAAAGCTGTCGAGGATTGGGTCCGAGCTGAAAAAGAGCTGACCGTCGAAGTTGTCGTAGCACCGGCAAAAACCATAACCGGCCTAGCCGGCCGCAACTAGAACAATCGACACTACAAGCATCAAGAGCCTGATCGTTTCGAAGGGGCGGGTTTCCCGCCCCTTCGCATTCCTCCACTTGAAACTGTTCAAGAGATAAGCGGCGAAGAATCCGCGGACCCCACCTACCGGACAAGTTCTTTCCCCGTGCTTCCCCTCGCCGATTAGAACGTTGCCAACTGCAACCCTGGAGTAAAATACGACTAGGTCACCCGCGATAGGAGAGATCATGGACTCGATAAAATGCACGAAGTGCGGTAAGACTTCTAGCTCACTGGTCAAGTGCTCTCATTGTGGTTTTGAATTTCCGCAGCCGCGAACACCTGATGATGAAATGGAAGACCGTTTGTTCGACGAAGGCAATAAATCCGTATCGGAGACAACCGAAGACACGATGGCGGACGCGATGAAAAGGCCGCTGAAAGATCCCAACCCCCGAAAATAAAGCGCGCGGAACAATTTCACCCGCACGCAAGCCCCTAGCCGAGCGTCAGATAAACAAAATTCGTCCCTCCGATTAGCGCGTTAATCAGGCATTCGCATGCGCAACGCGTGCTTTGAGTTTCACTGCGCGACGATGGAATCGACGGTTATTACCGCAGTTGGTGTATTGCCGGTGAAGAGTTCGATGCGGAGTGGCACCTGCTTTACATCCCATTTAGCGAAATCCGAATTTATTACGGTCGCTCCTTCCGCAAAGGTTGCGCGGAGCCGCCCGTCCGAATCAAACCAGTAGGCTTGGCCGGATGTCGGGTGATTGTTCGCATCGACTGCGCCGCGCGCGGCTCGAATCAGGACGCGCTCGCTCGAATCGGCGTCCTTCATCGGATACTGGTTGACTTCCGAGACAACCGAGTTGCCCCAATCGCCTTCCTGAAATGTGCGCGCGTCGGGTAAACGGTCTTGCATCGCCGAGATGACCGCCAGCATTTCAGTCCGCCGCGCGGAATCGCCATCGAATTTCGTCGCGGTATTGCCGCCGGTTCGCGTCTCGCGCACAACGATGCTCCCGAGCTCAACTTGTCGAGCCCATTCGCCGGGTGACTGCCAGAATTCTTCATATCCTCCGGACTGCCCGCCACCGAGTATGAAACTTGCGCGGAGATGGAACGGCTTACTGCCGTCAGCTCGCAAATCGCTCAGCGCACGGTACTGTTTTATGTGCTCGCCGAACGAAATCGGCGGAAACTCTTTTCCGTTTGCGTCCAGAGGTTCATATTTCAGTTGGAACGGAACGAGCAGCGTCGTCACGACTTCCACGGGCGAGCCGTCCGCTAAGTAGGGCTTGAATTTCCAGTTCTTGATTTGCGCCACGGCGCCGGCGTTAATGGCCTGATTCTTGGAAATGGCCGCGGGAAATTCACGCACATTGCCGGCGCGGTCGATCTGAACTATCACCGCGATGACGCCGTTAACGGGAAATGTGTAACTCGAAGGCCAGTTGAGCGGCGGGCGCGCCGGCGAATCTGCAGGGGCCACGGCCGATTCCGGGACTGAAACAAAGCGGACGCGCGAGCCTAAACCAGTGTCTCCGGGCGCATCGAAAAGATCGGACTCTGGCTTGCCCGACCCGGAGGCGTTTTCCTTGAGTGGTTCCAGCTCTGTCACCGTCGCAGTGATCTCCGAGCGGTCGCCGGGCCACACGCTCAGCTGCCTCGCAATCAGCTCTTTGCCGAACCGTTGGTAATCCGCGAATTGGAGCCCGATGGGCTCGGCGAAAATTCGCAACGCCGTGCCGTCCGGGTTGAAACACATCGTCGCATAAGACGAGAACATGTTGTCGCCCGCGCCATGAACGACTTCCCAGCTTCCGCACCCCGCCCGGTTTTCGTCGGCGGAAACATTTGCCAGCGCAGCGACGGGGATTGGGTTGATGGAGGCTTGAATGAGTTCGTCGAGCCAATAGGGGAGATAGTCGGAGGCGGAATTGGATTCGTAGTAACGCGCCCGGTTTTGAATCGCGATCTGCGTGAACGCAGCGGACTTTACGCTACGCCGCCATTTATCGGGCGCAGCCCACCAGACCTCGATCTCTGCGTCGTACTCCGGTTTCCGCATACTGGTGTCTTTCGCTGTGAGTTTCAGATGAAACGGTCGCGCGCCGGGCTCGGCGAGCGTTGATAAGTCTGCGGCGCGGGCAACGGCGTCGTGAAAATCGTCGCGCGGCCCCTGCGCGGCGCTGGAAGGTGCGAGCTTCGCTCCGGCAAGCGCCAGAACAAAGCAAAATGCGAAAAACGAACCGAAGTTGCGACGTGTCACATGTGCAAATGTAGCAAGCCCTTTATAGCCCTGCAAGTTATCCCCACGAACCGTACTATCTCAGTTTGAAGGTACAAGGAGTGAAGGACGAGCACGCCAGACCGCAGCCGTGTTATCCGCCTTACTCACAGCGAAGCGAAATCGTTCCGCTTAGACTTTGCCGGGGGCGGAATGGAAAGGATCGGGCTGAGGCGTGGCGGGATTTTCTTCCGGGCTCGGAATGTCCAGATTCACGACCACCGGCTCCTGCCCGCTGCGCACGATCACGGCTTCCACCGGCTCGTCCTTTCTGGCGTTCAGTTCCTGGTGCGGCACATAAGGCGGAACGTAAACGAAATCTCCCGGCCCGGCTTCGTCCACGAATTCCAGGCGGTCTCCCCAGCGAAATCGCGCGCGGCCCCGAACAATATAGATGACGGTTTCCAGTTCCCCGTGATGATGCGGGCCCGTCTTGGCATCCGGATGCACCACCACCGTCCCAGCCCAAAGTTTTTGCGCGCCGACGCGAGCATGCGAGATCGCTTCTGCCCGCGTCATTCCCACAGTCTGCGCCGTGTCGGTGCTCAGCTCGCCGCTGCGGACAATTCGCAGCCCGTGCTGTCTCCAATCAGTTTTCCCACCGACATTCGCCTCGGATCCCATTCGTTTCCTCCAAGTCTCCGTGAATCCCACAGGGATTGAACCCGCACGATGTTCTTCACCACCTCTGACGTAATGTCTTCGTCCCACAGCCTTGGAGAATGGGGAATGCTCGGATCTCAGGGAATGTAAGTCGAAAACGTGTAGTCCTGATCTTTTTGCGGTGTGTGGCACGCGAAGCAAGCTGGTATGGCGTGGGCAGCGTCGGGAACGAGCGGTTTCGACTGGTCGCCCCCGGCCCATACCTGGAATCCCCATCCACCAGTTGTCGGATATTTCTTCGCATCTTTCACCATCACCGTCACAGCCTTTTTGTTGCCTTCGACATAAGAACCATCTTTCACCGAAAATTCGTGAACGTCATCAGCGAAAACGGTTCCGTCAGGATACGGAAACGGGCCGCCCTTTTTCAGCGTCGGCAATCCCTTCGCATTCACATAAACAATGTGCATACCGCCGATTTGGTCGAACATCATGCTGTCTTTGGTCACGATCATCGAATTCACCACAAACCAATCCCGGAACCCATTTGGGAACGGAACTTCATAGCCTGCAGGCACGGCCGAAACCGCAGCCACCGGCAGCAGAATTCCAACGAGACCAAGAGTCCTTACGAGTTTGCGCAGCATCGGTGCCCCTCCACAAGTCAGCTTGAGGGAAACGAAAATACCACCCGGCTCTTTCTCCGTCAATTTGAGATGCCGAAGCTGCCGATCTCCGATCGCCCGCTTTGGAAGGGCGGGGCTTCAGTTTACCCTGAGCGTAGCGAAGGGCCCCGCCGTAAGCTTGATCTGATATTGCGGGCTTCAGCCCCTGAAGCCGTTGCCGTCACTCGCTTCCCCGTCTTTTACCCTGAGCCCGCGAAGGGTTAGCCGCAACATATTCGGTAGCCTTGTGGGTCGCGGCTTCAGCCGCGACATAAAAAGACGCCTGTGAGGAATCTTCCTTTCGGCGGACTTTTCGCCGAGCCTTCCATTTGTTCAGCGCTCCCCTTCTCGCGATTTGTAGACGCAGGCATCAGGAATTGGTTCCGCTTTTTGCCGTGTACAATCCGCTGTCGAAGCGGCCATCTTCAAAAACCGTTGAAACAGTGAGATGCCGCCATTTCTCGGCCTCGGCCGCACGCGCTGCTTCCGCCTGCTTCACGCGCTTTTCCGCATCTACACCCAGGATCAGCCGCAGCGGGACATCGTCGCTATTCGCCAGTTGCAGAATTACGCCCGCGATCTTTTTCGGATCGCCTTCCGCACGCCCTTCGAGTCCTCGCAATATCTTCACGAACGAACCGACCGAGGCCTCGTAGTCCGGCAGTAGTTCCGGCGCATTCTGACCGGCACGCCGTGCCCAGTTGGTCCGAATACCTCCCGGCTCCAGTGTGCAGACCTTGACCCCGAACGGCGCGACCTCCGTCGCAAGAGAGTCGCTGAAACCGCCCACCGCCCACTTGGCCGCGTGATACGGCGTATTGCCGGGAACCCCGAGGCGACCGCCGACCGAAGACACCTGAAAGATATAACCGCTCCTTTGCTTGCGCATCACTGGCAAAGCCGCGCGTGTTGTGTACACCACGCCGTAGAAGCATGTATCCACCACAGCCTGAAAGTCCTCCGCGCTCATCTGCTCGAACGGCGCAAACTGACCATAACCAGCATTGTTGACCAGCACGTCCAGCCGCCCGAAGCTGTCCACCGCTAACTTCACCGCTGCTTTCGCCGCAGCCTCATCGCGTACTTCCAGCGTGACGGGTTTCACTCGCCCGCCGTACTGCGCCACCAGAGGTGCCAGTTCCTCCGTGCGACGCGCTCCGGCTACCACGCTGTCGCCCGCGGCCAGCGCCGCCTCGGCAATATCCCGCCCCAACCCGTTTCCGCTTCCAGTAATCAACCAGACTTTGGCCATGGCAATTTCCCCCTCTGCATTAGATGACCGTCATTCTCCCGCGTTCCATTCTTATCGCAGTTGCCAGCCCCTTCGTTCCACATAAGCGTCCACCTTCTCGGTCAGCAATCTGATGGTCAAGCCCACCACGAAAAACGCCACACCGAACACACCAAGCAGGACTTGGGAAACCAGCGCATCGGGCCACATCGCCCACACCGAAATCGAGATGACGAATATCGCAAACAGGCCCAGCACGGAGATCAGCACCCACCGTCTCGGACGCGCTCCCGGACTGAGGCGCTGGTAGAACTTGCCGCGGCTGAGAATCATCACCGAAAGCACAACGGCAGAGATGGCGAACGCGATCAGCAGGATTAAAACGGCAACGGTCGCAATGTGCCAGCCCATTAAGCTCTATCTCATAGCAGAACCCCCGCCATTATCCAAATCAGATTAAACCCCCCGCTACCTCCCGGTCTATTCCCACTGGACCCCGCTCGCTTTCTGGAATCTCTCCCGGCGCAAGCTGGTTGCGTCAAGCTCAGTAGCAGCGTACGATGCGCGGCATAGAAGTCTAAATCGGATATCGCAGCTCAAATCCATTCAACGAGGAGGAAACATGTTCATGTCCAAGTGGCGAGCGGGTTTGTTAATTATCTGCGTGTTGCTTCCCGTAGTCGCGGGCGCTCAGGCAAAGCCGCCCGCAAAAAAGGCTCCTGCGGGTGCTTCGAGCAGCTCGATGATTGTAGAACCGGGTTCGGAAAAATGGGGCGATGTCCCGGCCGCCGCGATGGTCGGCACGCCGTCGGTTGAGATGGGCGGCACAGTGCGCATCGCCGTTTTGCAGGGCGATCCCATGACGGCGGGGCACACATACACTCTGCGCCTTTCATGCACCGACGGAACCAAGATCGCGCCGCATTGGCATCCGACCACCGAGAACGTCACTATAATTAAAGGCGCAGCCGCCGTAGGAATGGGATCGAAATGGGATGACGCGGCGCTGAAAGATGTGTCCACCGGCGGGTTTTTCTGGGCCGCGCCGCATATGAAGCACTTTGCGGTATGCAAGGGCGATACGATTTTGCAGGTACACGGAATGGCGCCCTTCGTGATTAATTTTGTCAGCCCTGGCGAATCTCAACCGCCGAAGTAACCGGCATTTGAAGCAGCGCTTGACTGGTCCGGTTAGCGCGTTTAGCAGGACTTATCGGTGAGTCAATCCAAATTGACGTGAACGCTTCGCGTGGGTTAGACTTTTGCAAATCCGGTTCCCGCATTTTGCGGGATCGGTAATCTCAATCTTGGAGGCGCCTGTGCGAACCATTGCCAAAGTTCTCGCGGGCGGGTGTGCCTCCTTCGTCGAAGCCATCCCCTCCCGCATTTCCTAATCCCAAAAACTAGTTCGGTCCAGTTATCGGTGTCAACGGCAGCCGTGTGCCGTGTTGCGGCTGTAGGAGGATACCTCGATGTCTCTATCTCGATGGGGATGGAATTCGTATTTTGAAGCGATGTGGAACGAAACAGACCGCGAGGATGCCGTGCCCGCGCGCGTGGTGGCACAGCACCGAAAGTATTGGCGCATCGCCGGAGCATTTGGCGAATGTCTGGCGCAGGCCAGCGGCAGGCTGCGGCTCGCTGCGGAGGCCGGCGCAGATTGGCCGGCTGTGGGGGATTGGCTGTCGGTAGAGATAAATCGAGCGTGCGATTTGGCATTGGTTCGCACGGTTTTGCCCCGGCGGAACCAATTTACTCGCAAGGCGCCGGGAAGGAGGATCGAAGAACAGGTAATCGCAGCGAATGTAGAGACAGCACTCGTGATTTCGGCGCTCGATGGTGATGTCAATCCCCGCCGCGCGGAACGCTATATCGCTCAGTGCTGGGAGTTCGGAGTAAGGCCGGTCCTCATTTTGAATAAAGCGGACGCGTGCGAAGACACTTGCGAGAAGGCAGCCGCCATGGAAGGCGTTGCTCTTGGTATCCCGGTGCACGTTGTTAGCGCAAGGACAGGTAAAGGAATGGAGGAGGTCGAGCGGTTGTGCGTACCGGGGCAGACGCTGGTGATGCTCGGTTCCTCCGGCGTGGGAAAATCTACGCTAACGAACCGGCTGCTGGGGCAATCGCTTCAGAAAGTGAATGACGTGCGAGCGAGTGACGGCCGCGGCCGGCACACTACCACGACCCGCGAACTGTTTGCTTTGCCATGCGGGGCGCTGCTCATAGACACACCGGGATTGCGCGAATTGCAACTTTGGAATGGGGAGGAAGGTCTGGCACAAACCTTCGCCGATATTCATTTGCTGGCGGCGCGGTGCCGATTCACGAATTGCCGTCACCAGACGGAACCAGGTTGCGCGGTACAAGCGGCAGTGCAAGCCGGGACCTTGAACTTGGCGCGGCTCGAAAATCAACAAAAGCTAATACGCGAGCAGGAATTTCTGCGGCGTAAGGTGGATCCCGAAGCCAGATCAGACGAAAAGCAGCGCATTAAACGGCTGACCCGAGAAGCCCGGAAAATTTACCAGCGCAAGGAAAGCAGTTAGCGCCTGACGAATCGGATTACAGGACAAGCACCGTACATACAAAGCGCGCAGATTAATTCTGCGAAATCGCCC
>JBEKSN010000126.1:0-16163 GCA_049517055.1 Candidatus Acidiferrales bacterium
TCGCCTTCCGGTCTTCCCATGGAAGCCGTTGTGGCGCAAGACAGCCTGCAGGATTGGAATCCCGAACGCGATCTCGGCTACCCGGGCGAATTTCCATTCACGCGCGGCGTTTATCCCACCATGTACCGCGGGCGGTTGTGGACCACGCGGCAATATGCCGGCTTTGGAAGTGCCCTCGAATCGAACCACCGCTATCGATACCTTCTTTCGCGAGGTCAAAAGGGATTGTCCGTCGCGTTCGATTTACCCACGCAGATTGGAATGGATTCCGACCATCCGCTGGCGCGGGGTGAAGTGGGCAAAGTGGGTGTGGCGATCGATTCGCTCGAAGACATGCAAACGCTCTTCGATGCTATTCCGCTCGAGCGCGTCTCCACTTCCATGACAATTAATTCCACCGCCGCGATCTTGCTCGCGCTTTATGTCGCTGTGGCCAAGCAGCAGGGCGCGAACCTGAAACGCCTGGCCGGCACGGTGCAAAACGATATTTTGAAAGAATACATTGCGCGTGGAACTTACATTTATCCGTTGCGTCCGGCCATGCGCATCGTCACCGATATTTTCGCCTGGTGCCGGCAGGAAATACCCAATTGGAATGCCATTTCGATTTCCGGTTATCACATTCGCGAAGCGGGATCGACCGACGTGCAGGAAGTTGCGTTCACGCTTGCAAATGGAATCGCCTACGTAGATGCCGCCGTCGAAGCAGGTCTCGCGGTGGACGATTTCGCTCCGCAGCTTTCTTTCTTCTTCAACTCTCACAACGAGTTGCTCATGCAGATCGCGAAATTCCGCGCGGCGCGGCGCCTGTGGGCTCGTACCATGCGCGAACGATTCGGAGCGCGCGATCCGCGCTCGATGATGCTCCGCTTTCACGCGCAAACTGCCGGCTCTTCGCTCACGGCACAGCAGCCGGAAAATAATATCGTGCGCGTCGCGCTACAGTGCCTCGCCGCTGTACTGGGAGGTTGCCAATCCCTGCACGCCAACGCTCTCGACGAAGCCCTCGCGCTACCCACTGAGCAAGCAGCGCTGCTCGCGTTGCGCACGCAGCAGATCATCGCCCAGGAAACCGGCGTCGTGAACACTATCGACCCCGTGGCCGGCTCCTTCGCCATTGAGAAATTGACAGACGAAATCGAAGCTGCGGCGCAAGAATACATTTCGAAGATTGACGCAATGGGCGGAATGCTGCGCGCCATTGAAAGCGGTTACGTCCAGCAGGAAATCCAAAAAGCCGCTTACGAATATCAGCAAGCAGTCGACACGGGCGAGCAGGTCGTCGTGGGTGTGAATCGCTTTCAGGGCGAGGAAGGCCGTCCAACACCTACTATGCAAATCGATCCGGAAATTGAGCGCACACAGGTGGCTCGTCTCGACGCCTTGCGCGCACGCCGCGATTCGGCCAAGGCGAAGGCTGCGCTTGCCGAAGTGGAACGCCGAGCCCGCAGCACTGAAAATCTTATGCCGGCCATCCTATCGGCTGTGGAAGCCTACGCAACTGTCGGCGAAATCTCGGATGCTCTGCGCCGCGCCTTCGGTGAATACCACGAGTCCGTAGTAATTTAGTTTTATTTCTAGCTGGCGTCGTTTTCTGCAAGCAAGGAGCGCGGTTGAAACTGATTCTTGCATCGGCTTCGCCGCGGCGCGCGGAAATCCTGCGTAACTCCGGTATTCAGTTTGAAATTCGCAAGACGGATGTGGATGAGTCGCGCCTCGATGGGGAGCTTCCCGGCGATTACGTTCGCAGGTTGGCTTTGGCTAAAGCGCTTTCAGCCGCAGCCGAGTATCGCGATCCTCGTGATGAAACTCTGGTTCTCGGCGCTGACACGGTCGTCGTAGTTGCTGCAGATATTCTTGGCAAGCCTGCCTCGCAAGATGATGCGCGAAGCATGTTGCGCCGCATCAGCGGACGCATCCACGAAGTTCACACCGGTCTTGCGCTGGTGCGAACTCCCGGAACAATGCAGCGCGTTGTCGAAGAGATTACACGAGTGCATTTTGCGTCTCTTGCCGCGCAAGAAATCGAAGACTACATTGCCACCGGCGAACCGTTCGATAAAGCGGGCGCCTATGCGATTCAGGGGATCGCGGGGCGTTACGTGTCGCGCATCGAAGGTTGCTATTTCAACGTGATGGGATTGCCGCTGGCGCGACTGTGGTCGTTGCTGCGCGAGCTCGGAGGAGAGAATTCATCGGGCGCCCAAATGGGCGCAAAATAAAAACGGCGGCCGAAGCCGCCGTCGGAATATCGTCACAAGTCCGAATGGATTACTTTTTATCTTCGCCCAAAGGGGGCGGCGCGGTCGTAACCGTCGGTGGATTTGCCGGCGGTGGAGGATTCGGCGGGGTCTGCGTATTCGTGTGCATGCCTTCCTTGAAGTTGCGGATTCCTTCGCCAAGTCCGCGCATGACCTCTGGAATTTTCTTTCCTCCGAATAGGAGGACGATGATAGCCAGAACGATTAACCAGTGAATTGGGCTAAACTCTCCCATGTTTACCTGCCTTCCCGGGATGCCTGTTCGGCGAAAAGCGCTTCGCGAGCCCGGGTAACTAGCTAAAGTATAACACGCTCATCCCCGACCCGGCGCGTCAAGTGTTCCCGGTCAAGATATTCGAGCAATGGAATTGCGTATTTCCGTGATACACCCGTAATTTCCTTGAACGCGCCGATGGGAAGCCGCGGGCCGCGCTCTTTCCGGTACTTTGCGAGCATCTCGCGCAGCTTTACCACCGCCATCTGGTGGAAAACCAGATCCTCCGCGACTTTCACCAGTACTTTTTCGCGCAACAGAATCTGCAGTATCTTCTGCGCGCGGCGCGATTCCACCGGCAGCTTGTCGAGCACGGTGGCAAAGCTTGGAACGGTAAGCCCGGAGTCCGCAAATTCGCGCTCGATCAATTCTTTGGCGCGTGTTTCTTCCGGCGACAAGGCTATTTCGCGTCCGGCTCTCTGAACCAGATCTCCCGAGAGAACGATCGATCGCGCATCCAGCAGATCGTCGAGCGCAGCCTGAAATATTTCGGCGCGTGAGTTCTTTAACCTGCCGCGCAGTTCCTGCTTTGGAATTCCTGGCAGTAGCGGATTTGCGACATGGAAATCTTCGATAGCTTTGCGAACTGCCGCTACGTAATCGGTAAACGCACTCTCAGAAATCACGATGAATTTAGACGAAGCCGCATCACCCACAATTCGCACGCGCTTTGATTGCGCAAGAGCTTCTGCGGCGGCATCGATTTCAGCCGTGGTCCATCCTGTGCGTGAAAGTATTTCATTAAAGGTTAATCCTCTGGCAGATGTTTCCGTCAGCGCGAGGAGGGAGTCTTCTTTGTTGCCCCGTTCCAGCGTCTCAAGGAGGGCTTTGGCGCCATCGTCATTGCGCCGGCGCCTGGCAGGGCGCGAGTCTAGCACAACGCCGCCCCCAATCGTCACGACGGGAGAGAGTTGACGCAAAATAAACCGGTCGCCCGGCAACACCAGAACCGGGCCGTCCAGCCTTACTTGCGCGAACGCCGTTTCCCCGGGCGAGAGCGTTGCGCTTCCGCGCAGAAGAATAATTTCGGCAATCGATTCAGCCGTGCCTTGATGCAAATGAACTCGCTCGCGGTTCTTCAGCGGCGGCGCGGAAGGCAGAAGCGTTATGTTTGCATCCAGTCGGGCGCTAGGGTCAAAAATCCCGGGCGTGGCCAGAACCATGCCTCTGCTTATTTCGTTGCGGTCAATACCGGCAAGATTCGCTGCGGTGCGTTGGCCAGCCACGGCCCGCTCGATTTGCTTCCCTCCCGAGTGCAGACCGCGCACACGAGCCCGCTTCCGCGAGGGATAAAGCTGCACCTCGTCTTCAATTTTCAGAGTTCCTGAAACCAGAGTTCCGGTAACTACCGTGCCGAATCCTTTCATCGCAAACGCGCGATCGATGGGAAGTCGAAAGTGCCGTTTTTCATCCCGTGCGGGTACAGCCTGTGCTACACGAAGCAATTCTTGTTTCAAATGTTCAATTCCGACTCCTCTGCGTGCGCTAACCGCCACCATAGGCGCTCCTTCGAGAAACGACCCGCGCACGAATTCTTCGGCCTCCAGGCGCACCGTATCCAAGACGTCTGAGCTCACCTTATCGGATTTCGTAATAGCAATAATTCCGCGTGAGATGCCCAGCAGACGGCAAATATCGAAATGCTCGCGAGTCTGCGGCTTGATCGATTCATCTGCCGCGATAACGAACAGGACCAGATCGATGCCACCTACGCCCGCCAGCATGTTGCGCACGAATCGTTCGTGCCCGGGAACATCCACAAAGCCAAGCCGCACGCTGCCGAGGTCGAGAAAAGCGAATCCCAGATCAATCGTTATTCCGCGGCGCTTTTCTTCTTCCAGCCGGTCGGGATTGGTCCCCGTAAGAGCTTCAACCAATGCGGATTTGCCGTGGTCGATATGCCCGGCCGTGCCTGCGATGACGTGCTTGATTTCGTCCATGGGGAGATTGCGATGCGCACACTGATGCTAGCGAAGCGCGGCGCGATTGGTCAAATGCCGCGCAGAAGTGCGCATTGCCAGGATGCGGCTCGAAATAATGGAACAACTACTCGGGTTTCTCTTGAAGCGGCGGCGCCGTTGTTGAGCCTTTGAAACGCGGCTTGCCGAGCTTTGTGATCCAGATCCCGCTGTTGATGTCGTTAAAGTAGATCAATCCGTTAGCGGGCTGCGCGCCCCAGGAAAAGGGCAAATTCGCGCGGTATCCCGCGACATCGCCGGTCCAAAAGCGCGCGATCTCGCGTCCCTGCTGGTAAAGGTTGCCGCGAAGTTCACCGGAAATATCAAGCACGCGCCCGCCGCCGGCATAGTCGCCTAGAAACAACATGTCGTTGTCCGCCCAAAAATTGTGGATCCCGCCTTCGGGAACTTCGTAAATCGCCACTTCTCGCGGATGTTCGATGTCGCTGATGTCCATCACGTGGCAAACTCCGCGCACGGGGATGCGCTCTTTGCTGTCGATATCGAAGGTCGCCGGAAACACCTCGTCGCCCACGAAAAGATAATTGTTGTAGCGAAATGCAGAGTGCGTTCCGGCCAGCCAACCGTTGCCGTAAAGTTCGTAATGATTGAATTTGTATTGCGACACAAGCTGCGGATGCTCCGGGCTGCCGCCCTTCATGCCGTTCCCGACGTCGAGAATAATCAGCCCATCGCGCCAGTAAGCAAGATATGCGAGGCCGTCCTTCACATACAAATCGTGTAAGTAGCGCCCGCTTGACATGGGGCCCATGGTGCCGGCGATCGTGGCAGCCGTTGCGTTTTCCACCTGCCACCGGGCCACTTCTTTCGGGTGCTGCGGATCTTGAAAATCGATACCGGCGTCGTGCTTAGGTCGTTGATCAATCGCGCGTCCGCCTTTAAGGAGTCGAGCGCCTTGGGTTTCGCCGGATCGCTGATGTCGTAGTCATAGATTTTGTCGCCGAGTGAGGCGACATACAGATGATTGCCCATCACCCATTCTTCCGTGGTCTGAATTGCGGAGCCGTCGGCCGCCTTGAGCGGAATGTGGGCAACCACATCGATCTCGCGCTCGGCGTTGCGCGGCGCCACCACGATCGAGGCTACTGCGACGTGCCGCCCGATAGATCCGGTCACCCTATACGTGCCCGGGAGCGCCGCAACAAAGGCCCCATCGGCGTATATCGTGGCACTGGGCCCGCTGATCGTCCAACTCGCCAGAATATCTTTCGCCGGCGCGCCCTTTGCATCTTGTGCGGCGGCGGTGAAATGAACCACATCGCCTGTTCTTGCGCTTGTTGCTTCAGGTTTCACGGAAATTTTTTGTATTGTATCTGCAACCACTCGAATGCTTGTTTCACCGCTCGCGGGGCCTGCTGTGGCCACCAAGATCGCGTTTCCCGCCGCCAAGGCCGTCACCATGCCCGATTCGTTCACTTTTGCAATCGCCGGCGATTTCGAACTCCACTGAATCGCCACATCCGTGCGCGGGTCTCCATTCGCAGACCGCGCAGTTGCCAAGAGCACCGTTGTGCTGCCCGAAACAAGCGCCTGCGTGACGGGCGCAACTTCGACTTTCGCCACCGGCGGCGCAACCACCGTTACGTGTGCGAATCCCGGCTTTCCCGCCACCACAGCGCCGACCGTCACTTCACCCGGCTCGTGGAACACTACGACGCCTTCGCTATCGGCGCCCGCCAGATCGAACGGTGCAGCGAACCAAACCATGGGCTTCACCGGTAAGACGTTTCCGGCAGCGTCTTTCGCCACCGCTGAGAATTTAATTTTGTCTCCGACATTTGCCTGAATGTCTTTGGGAGTGACTTCGACCGTCTGCGCTTTCGGAGGAGTGGCAGGAGCGCCCACCTGCTGCGCGCTCATCACCGGTGCTAAAGCCATTGCAATTCCCGCTGCTAGTCCAGCCAACTTCATCGGAATCCGCATGAAAGCTCCCTTTGCTGAATAAATGTCCGGCAGAGAAGTTGTACCCGCCGGGATACTTTGTCAATAGCTAGCGGAAAGGATGAAACGCGGAACTAACGGGACCTGCGCGAGGCGGAGGCAATTTCGTTCACGATAGCTATAGCGGCTGCGCGGGGATTTGCAGCAGCGGTGATTGGCCTCCCGACCACCAAATAGTCCGCGCCGGCCCGAATCGCTTCTGACGGAGTGCCTATCCGTGACTGGTCATTCGCCGCGCCACGGGACGGACGAACTCCGGGAATGAGTATCACGAATTTTGGGCCGCAAGCGCGCCGAATCGCCCGAGCTTCGAGCGCGGAACAAACCGCGCCATCGAGACCTGCGTTCTTTGCCAGCCGCGCCAATGCAACCGCGCGAGATTCGATCGTGCCAGAGATCCCAATCTCTCGCAAAGTAGCCGCGTCGAAGCTGGTCAGAACCGTAACGCCAAGCAGTTTTGGCCGGTCTTTCCTGTTTCCGGCTGCTTCGCGCGCAGCTTGCATCACGGCCGTTCCGCTGGAGGCATGAAGCGTCAGCAACCGGACGTGCGGCAGTTTGACAGCAGCCGCCACAGCTTTGGCCACGGTATTTGGTATGTCGTGAAATTTCAGATCGAGGAAAATCTTGGCGCCGGTGTCCGCGAGCATCTCAACCGCCCGCGGACCTTCGGAAGAAAAGAGTTGGCTACCGACTTTGAAGAGCCCGACCGTTCCGCGAAGACTTCGCACCAAAGCGGTGGCAGCCCCGAGGCGGTCAAGGTCCAGGGCAACGATCAGTCGTCGTGATGAGTCGGTTCCGGGCGTGTAGGTACCCTGAGAAGCTCAAGCCGGACCTTTGCAAGTCCGCTCTGGTCAAATCCTAACCTACGGGCTACCTCGTAGGAAACGTCTAATTCGCGTCCCTCGACGTAGGGTCCGCGATCGTTAATCCGAACAATCTGGCTGCGGTGGTTACGCGTGTTCACCACCCGCACAATGGAGCCTAGAGGCAAAGTGGGGTGAGCGGCGGTTTCGGCATACATATCATAGGTCTCGCCATTTGCGGTGGGCTGACCGTCGAAATCCCCGCCATACCAGCTGGTTGTGCATTCCCAAACCGCCAGCGGCTTCTGCTGGCGCGCAACACCGGATTTCTGGAGGGATATGCTTCGTGCGGCATTCTCTTGGAAAGGGTTGCCTGGCTTACCGGTGACAGTAGGGTTCACCGATGGAGTAAACGCAAGCAGACCCAGTCCTAAAAACACCGATTCGAGTACCACAAATATTTTAGCTCTCATTGGCTCCTAACCTTCTTTGAATCAGTAAATTATACTATTCCCGGGTAGCTTGAGCAACGTTTAAAGCTCCCCGTAATCCACTGATTTCAAGTGTGTTAGTATCACGGCACCAGATTTCGAGGCCGTCTATCAGCTTTTCTGACGCCCGCGGGTCAACGAAATGGGCTGTACCAACTTGAACCGCAGAGGCCCCGGCTAGGATATATTCCGCCACGTCGGCCGGGCTTTCAATACCACCCAGCCCTATAATCGGAACATGAATGACCTTAGCCGCTTCATACACCAGCCTCATAGTTATAGGTTTAATGGCCGGACCGGACAACCCCCCCGTCGTACTGCCCAGGCGTGACCTTCGATTGTGTGCATCTATACACAATGCCGGGTAGGTATTCGCGATCACCAAGGCATCGGCTCCGCCAGCTTCCGCGGCCTTCGCTATAAGTCCAATGGCATTAACGTTTGGTGAGAGTTTGACCCAGAGGGGACGCCGCGCAGCCTTCCGCGCAGCCTCCACGACAGCCGCTGTTAGGAGCGGGTCGGTACTATATTCCACTCCACCCCGTTCCACATTGGGGCAGGAGATGTTCAGTTCGTAGGCTGCCAACCCCTCTGCATCTTCAAGTACCCGAATCACTTCTACGTAATCGTCGATGGTCTGCCCGAAGACGTTTGCCACTACCGTAGCCCTCTGTAGTCGGAGCTCATGCAGCTTGTCGCTTACAAACGCTTTCACCCCAATATTCTGCAAGCCAATCGCGTTGACCAGCCCGCTCGCGGATTCGCTGATCCGGGGCGCAGGAGCACCATCCATGGGCTGAATCGACAAGCCCTTAGTGACTATCGCACCGAGGCGGCTCAGATTGACGAGGGGCGAGAACTCGACTCCATATCCAAAGGTGCCGCTGGCAGCAATTATTGGGTTTTTGAGATGAAGGGTACCAATGCTGACTCGGAGGTCAACTTCCGCGGGCCGTTGGGACATGCTGGCCGGCTGCGGCGCATTCACGGTTGGTAGTCTAACACGCGGGTCAAGAGCAGGGGCCTGCCTACCGAATCGGGCGGCCGGTTTTACGTTTTCGACCGCGGATTCCCCGGCTGCGAACTATTGACGGTCTGTGCTACGATGAGGCGGCAAATGCGCGTCGTAGAGAAACGACAACTGCTCTCCGCCGAAGAAATCGGCCGCACTCTTCAGCGGCTGGCCCATGAAATCGTTGAAAAAAGCGGTGGAACGAACGATTTGGCTCTGGTTGGGATACGCCGGCGGGGCGTTCCGTTGTCCCAGCGCCTGGCGAAGACGATTCGCGATTCTTCCGGAGTTAACGTTCCAGTGGGCACTCTCGATATCACCCTGTATCGCGACGACCTTTCCACCGTGGGCCCACAACCGGTAATTCATTCAAACGAAATCGATTTTTCGGTGGATGACCGCGATTTGGTTCTGGTTGACGATGTGCTCTACACCGGACGCACTATTCGTGCGGCCATGAACGGGCTTTTCGATCTAGGCCGCCCCAAGCGCATCCGCCTGTGCGTCCTGATCGACCGTGGTCATCGCGAAATGCCTATCGAGGCGTCATTCGTCGGCCGAAATGTGGAAACAAGCGACACCGAAATAGTGGAAGTACGCCTGAAGGAAATTGACGGCGAGGAACGCGTCGTTCTCATCGATCGCGTTCCCTGAACGCAAGCAATCCTTTGGGAGGTCCGGAGAAATCGGCAGTAAAGGGAAACCGTGCTGCAGCGCTTGCAACACCTTCTAGGAATCGAAGACCTCACCCGCGAGCAAGTATCTTTTATTCTCGATCAGGCCAAACCGTTCCAGGAATTCCATCGCCACCCGCTCAAAAAACTGGCGACTTTGCGCGGAAAGACCGTCGCGCTGGCTTTTTTCGAAAATTCCACGCGCACGCGTATTAGTTTCGCCACCGCGGCAGCCCGCCTGGGCGCCGATACCATGAATTTACAGGCCGAATCTTCCAGCCTGAAAAAAGGTGAGTCGCTGCTCGATACGCTTTGGACGCTCGAAGCCATGCGCCCGGACGGCATCGTGATTCGCCACAGTTCCTCGGGCGCTCCGGAATTTGTCGCCCAGCGTCTCGGCATTCCCGTGGTAAACGCAGGTGACGGCACGCACGAACATCCCACCCAAGCTCTGCTCGACGCGCTAACTATCCGCGACCGCAAGGGGAAATTGGAAGGTTTGCGAGTCACGATTCTTGGAGACATCCTGCACAGCCGCGTGGCGCGCTCGAACATCCATCTGCTCAGCAAATTCGGTGCGCACATCACGCTCTGCGGCCCGGCGATGTGGGTACCGCGCGACCTGGAATCACTTGCGCCGGATGTTCGCCGCGTATCGCGCGTCGATGAAGCGCTCGATGGCGCCGATGTAATAATCGTCCTTCGCGTGCAAACCGAACGTCTTCACGAGCCCATGCTGGCGGCTGAAGAATACATTTTGCAATTTCAGCTTACCCCCGAGCGGCTCCGGCTCGCGGGTCCCGATACGCTGGTGCTGCATCCCGGCCCCATGAATCGCGGCTTGGAGATCGATCCGAGTGTTGCCGATGGACCGCAATCCGGCGTTCTCGAGCAGGTGACGAACGGCTTGGCCATTCGCATGGCTCTTCTTTACCATCTCGTGGGCGGTGCCGCATTAGAAGCGGCTCCAGCTCCGGGAACGACAGGCAAGGAATAAACGATGCTGCTGATTAAAAATGGCCGGGTACTGGATCCGTCAAGCGGAAGGGACGCATCCCTCGATATCCTTCTCGACGGTTCTCGAATTTCGAAGGTGGGCGCAAATCTATCTGCGTCCAATGTTGAAGTCTTCGACGCGTCCGGAATGATCGTCGCGCCCGGCTTTATCGATCTGCATTGTCACCTGCGCGAACCCGGCCAGGAGCTTTCTGAAACGATCGAAACTGGCACGCGCGCCGCGGCTCGCGGCGGCTTTACCGCCGTGTGCACCATGCCGAACACCCAGCCCATAAACGATAACGCCTCCGTCACACGCGGGATTGTTGAGCGTGCCGCGGCAGCCGGAGCAGTGCGTGTCTGGCCCATCGGCGCCGCTTCTGTGGGCAGCAAAGGCGAAGCTCTCGCCGAAATCGCAGCGATGAGAGACGCAGGCATCGTTGCCGTGAGTGATGACGGCAAGCCCGTGGCCACGGCTCGTCTGATGCGCCAGGTGATGGACTATTGCCGCGCTCTTGATTTGCCGGTAATCGATCACTGCGAGGATCCTTCCTTGTTCGCAGGTGGCGTCATGCGCGAGGGGCCGCGTTCCATCCGCCTCGGCCTAAAGGGAATCCCTGCGCAATCCGAATCCATTTGCGTAGGCCGCGATGTGGAGGTTGCGATGCTCACGGGCGCGCGGCTTCATATCGCCCATATGTCCACTCGCGCTTCACTCGAATATGTGCGCGCTGCAAAAAAACAGGGTTTGCCGGTCACCTGCGAAGTTACGCCGCATCATTTCACGCTCATTGACGAAGACGTCCGCTACGATTCGCATTACAAAATGAATCCGCCGCTCGCTTCGCGCGAAGATCGCGCTGCTCTTATCGAAGGCCTGGCCGACGGCAGCGTGGACGCCATCGCCACCGACCACGCGCCGCACCACCCTTCGAGCAAGGACGTCGAATTCGATCGCGCTCCTTTTGGAATCACCGGTTTCGAAACGGCTCTCGCACTGGGCCTAAGCGAGCTCGTACATCCGGGGAAAATTTCGCTCAAGCGTTTGGTGGAATTGTTTACTACCGGACCGGCACGTGTCCTCGGCATCGAACGAAAAATTGCCGCCGATGAGCCGGCCGACCTGACGGTTTTTTCTCCCGACGTTGCTTGGACATTCCGCGCCGCCGACTCCCCCAGCAAATCGCGCAACACTCCTTTCGACGGACGCAGTTTCCGCGGTGCTCCCACGGCCACCGTCGTGGCCGGGCGAATTGTCTATCGTCGCTAGTTTTTGTCAAGACGCGCCCCGAATGGGCTGGTAAACTCGCGCTGGAACGGTTGCAGACAAACCTCAGACATGAAGCGCGCAGCCATCGGCGTTCGAATGCATTCTGGTTGGGGGGCGCTCGTGGCCGTCTCAATCAACGCCGGTACTGTGGAAGTAATTGACCGGCGGCGCATCGTCGTCATTACGCCCGGAACCCCCGGAGCGAAACAGCCCTATCACTTCGCGGAGAATTTCGAACTTCCAAAAGCGGAGAAGTTTATTGCTTCCTGTTTTGCGGCTTCCAAACGCCTCGCCGTGGCGGCAGTACGCGAGGTGCTAGACGAACTGCGTGGTCGCCACTATCGTGTCGTCGGTTCTGCCGTCATCCTGGCTTCTGGTCGCGCGTTGCCGCCTCTTTCAAAAATTCTCGCCTCACACCCCTTGCTTCATGCGGCAGAAGGTGAATTCTATCGCGAAGTATTTTCGAAAGCATGCGAGGATCTGGACCTTTCCGTCACCGGGATTCGAGAGCGTGACCTCGACGAATCTGTCCGGGCATCGTTTGGCAAAGCGGCGACTCGGATCGGGAAACAAATCTCCACGCTGGGACGTTCTCTCGGACCGCCATGGACCCAGGATCAGAAAACGGCGGCACTTGTCGCGTTGTTAGTTCTGGCAAAGAAGCTGAAGTAATTCCCACCGATTGCCCCTCTCGTGAAACGCTCAATAGACACAGAGAGTCGCTGGCAAATTTTTGCATTCGAATCTTTTGGGGTTCGATTTCTAGTGGGTGGCCGGTTCTGAAGCGGGATGCATGCCGTGCTGAGGAACTTCGTGGACTCCGCGCAGGGGCTGTTCCTGATGAAAACGGAAAAGCTGGTTTAGCGGGCCCGCGCCTTTTCCAATCTGGTACGACTTCTCGATCGCTTTCGTGACATACGCCTTCGCCAGGATCACAGCTTCGCGGAGCTGTTGCCCGCAAGCTAGTTGCGACAGGATTGCCGACGAAAATGTGCATCCCGAGCCATGCGTATTGGGGCTCTTCACATGATCGCCGCCGAAAGTTTCTACTTCCGTTCCGACGCAGAACACGTCGATCGGTTTCTCCAGATGTCCACCGGTGACCACCACGGCGCGCGCGCCCATCTCGATCAATTTCTGACCGGCTGCTTTCATCGAGGAGAGGTCCTTCACTTCCATGCCCGTCAGGAATTCCGCTTCAGGCAGGTTCGGCGTGATTACGCTGACGCGCTTCAGCAACTCATCGCGCACGAATTTCAGTCCTGACGTATCCAGCAGTTCCGCATCCCCGGCGGTCGGACGGAAAACGGGATCGAGCACGACATGGGTAAACTTGTATTTGTCGAGAAATTCGGTGACCGCCGAAGCATTGCCGCGGTTTGTAAGCATGCCTATTTTCACACCCGCAATCACCACGTCATCCACCAAAGCGTCGAGCTGCGCTCGCAAAGTAGCCGACGGCGTTGCGTGCACCGATATCACTCCCTGTGTGGATTGCACCGTCAGCGCCGTCACCGCTGCCACGCCGTAGCAATTATGTGCGGCAAAGGTTTTCAAATCAGCAGCTACGCCCGCCCCGCAGGATGGATCGAATCCGGCAATGGTAAGAAGAATCGGTGGAGCAGGATTCGCGTGGTTACTCAATTCTTAGCGTCCCTCGCCTCAGTCACGCAGACAAATATGCCGGCGCTGCCCTTTTTCGCGTGAGCGCACCGGCTAAACAAAAATGTACGCGTGTTGTCGTTCGTTGCGCAAGAGAAAATTGCTTGGTGAAGTTTATGATTGATAGTTGATTGGAACAACGAGGGTGCGCCCAGCGCTCTACGGGAAGAGCCCGCGAACCAATGTAGCGTCCGCAACGCGTCCAACAGCGAGAACGTAAGCGCCGGTGCGCATGTGCGTGCGATGTTTCCGCGCCGTCTCGTGCACTTCGTGAAACGCACGGCGCATCACCAGTTCGAGCTTCGCATTCACTTCGCCTTCAGACCAGAAAAAGCTCTGCAGATCCTGCACCCACTCGAAGTAGCTCACCGTAACGCCGCCGGCATTCGCAAGAATGTCCGGAATCATAGTGACGCCCTTGCGCGCCAGAACCTCGTCCGCATGAGGAGTGGTCGGCCCGTTTGCCGCCTCGGCGACGATTTTGGCTTTGATCTGGTCGGCATTATTCAGCGTGATCACGTTTTCCAGCGCGGCCGGAATCAGAATGTCACATTTCATCGTAAGCAGATCGTCATTCGAAATGCGCGATGTTCCCGGCATGCCCACAACAGTTCCGGAGCGTTCTTTATAACGCGCCGCTTTCATCGGATCGATTCCGCGCGAATTAAATACACCGCCGCGAGAGTCGCTGATCGCGACCACGCGCGCTTTCTTTTCAGAGAATAAACGCGCCGCGATCGATCCCGCATTCCCGAAGCCCTGGATAGCCACCGTCGCGCCGCGCAGCGACATCTTCTTTACTTTGCAGGCTTCTTCGACCGCAACCAAGCAGCCTCGAGCCGTCGCTTCGTGGCGTCCTTCCGATCCGCCAATGGAGATCGGCTTGCCGGTTACCACTCCGAGCGACGTGCGCCCTTTGGTCATGGAATACGTGTCCATGATCCAGGCCATGGTTTGAGAATCCGTGTAAACATCCGGCGCGGGAATATCCTGATCCGGCCCGATGATGGGAAAAATTTCGGATGCGAAGCGCCGCGTCATGCGTTCGAGCTCGGGCTTGCTCATCCGCTTGGGATCGCAAATCACTCCGCCCTTGCCGCCGCCGAACGGAATATTTACCGTCGCTGTCTTCCAGGTCATCCAGGTGGCTAGCGCTTTCACTTCGTCCAGCGTTACGGCCGGATGATAGCGAATGCCGCCCTTCGCCGGCCCTCGCGCGATGTTGTGCTGCACGCGGAAGCCGGTGAAAACTTTGATCTGTCCGTTGTCCATCTTGGTGGGCACGGACACTTCGAGTATCCGCTTCGGCGTTCGCAATATCTGACGCAGGCCGGGATCGAGTTTCAAATATTCGGCCGCTATATCAAACTGAATCTGCGCGATGCGATAGGGATTTAAATCCTCGCGCGGTGCGATTCGCGGGATCGGCTGCTGTGCGGCTTTGGCGACGGTGGCCATCGTGACTTCCTTCCTGTCGTGCTTTCTTGGCGCAGCGAATCGTCATTTTCTTCGCCCGCCAGAAAATTGTTCGATTAATTGGTTGCCGTAAGTCCTACGCGAACCGAAGTTTAGCCAAGCCGCCAAGGATGTCAATGGAAACCACTGACAAATCATGCGCTCGTCGGGGCCAATTTCAGCCATTTCTATAGCCAAGCCCTGTTGGCGTATCCCTAAAAGCCTGTATTTAATAGACTTACTGTCTCCTGACACCTGTTTTGCCAAGGGTTTCGCGCAAGCACCTGCATCACGGAAATACCTCCCAGAACCTAGTTGACGCTCTAGTTCCGGCAAGCTAGGCTGCGCGGGTTGGTTCGCGTCCTCGCGCGAATCCAACGGGCTACCCGGGGTGGGTGACCGGCGCGGCCGACATCCGGGGAGCTTTCTCGCGCGTACTTTAACTAATGGAGTCGCCAGAACCTGGTGAGTGGAAATACGGGAACACAGATGAGCACTTCGGACGCGGCGCTCATCCAAAAAATTGTTCAGCGGGACGAGTCGGCGCTTGCCGCGCTGTACGACCGCTACGCCTCGTTGCTCTCGTCTGTCCTGAACCGTATTCTCCGCGACACGCAAGCGGCTGAAGAAATTTTGCAGGATGTCTTTTTCCAGCTTTGGCGCAACGCCGCGCAATTTGATCCGGGACGCGGTTCGCTGCCGGGTTGGCTGGTGGTGATCGCGCGCAACCGGGCTATATCACGTCTCCGGCGGCACAATCCGAGCGAAGGCGAAGAGTTGCTGGAGACTTCGGTCATCGTGCCGTCAAATTTGGAAAGCGCGGTCGCGCAGCAACAATTGCTCGGGCGCGTGAAAGGCGCGTTGGAAAATCTTTCCAGCGAACAGCGCGCGGCCATCGAATTGGCATACTTTGAAGGTTTGACGCACAGCGAAATTGCAAGCAGAACGGGCGACCCGCTGGGCACGGTGAAAACGCGGATTCGCACCGCGGTAGAAAGTTTGAAACGGACTTTATCGCCATGAACGGGCATCCAACTCGGCCGGAAGATTTCGACCTCTACGCCCTCGGCGTTCTGGAGGGCGAAGAGAAAGCTGCGTTTGAAGCGCACGTGCCCGCATGCGCGGCGTGCGCCGAAAAACTCGCGGAAGCGCGAGGACGCATTGCCCTGCTCGCGTTCTCGGCTCCCCGCGTGGAGCCGTCTCGCGCTGTTAAAGAGCGGCTGATGCGCCAGATTCACTCCGCCCCGGCAGGCGCCGGCACGCAGCGTGAGCGTGCAACGCGCCAGCCCGAACGCGCCGAGGGATTTTTCGGCCGTTGGTGGGCTGCCGCTGCGCTGGTGCCGGT
>JBEKSN010000127.1:0-10937 GCA_049517055.1 Candidatus Acidiferrales bacterium
TCCATTTCCATCACGGTAAAACGGAAGCCGTCCGCTTCAAAACTTTCTCCGCCGCGCGGAATGAAACCAAGGCGGTTCAGGACGAACCCGCCAATTGTTTCGTACGAAGGATCGTCGGGGAGGGCGATGTTGTACTGTGTTTCCAGGTCGCGCACGTTTATTGCGGCGTCAAAAATCATTCCGCCGTCCGGCAAAAGCAGGGGGTGTTCGACCACATCGAATTCGTCGTGAATCTCGCCGACCATTTGTTCGAGGATGTCCTCGAGGGTGGCGAGCCCGAGAATGCTGCCGAATTCGTCAACGACCATCGCCAGGCCGGTGCGGCGCGAACGAAACTCAACGAGAAGTTCACTGACAGGCTTTGTTTCCGGGACGATCAGCACATCCCGAAGCATGTTTCGGAGCTGGAATTCGACGGGAGGAAGATGCTCTTCGGCGCGGCGAGCGCGATCGAGCAGGATCCAAATCATGTCCTTGATGTGCACGAAGCCGAGAATGTGATCGAGCGAGCCTTCGTACACAGGAATGCGCGATCGTTGCGTGGTGGCGAACATTTTCATCGTATCTTCCACACTGGCGGCGGCAGGAAGAGCGTGGACGTCGGGACGCGGCACCATTACTTCGCGCACCTCAATTTGGCGCAGCTCCATGGCGGCTTGAATAAATTTCACTTCGGCCGCCGGCAGCAAGCCACGGTCCTGGGCCTGCTGGATCATCACTTGTAGCTCTTCGGTAGAACGTACCAGCGTGTGGCTGTGCGGAGACACGATGCCCAGCGCGCCAACTATTTTTTCGGCGAAGCCGTCCAGCAGATCGATGGCCCAGCGAAAGGTGTTAAGAAACCAATGGAATGGCCGAGCGATAATCAATGCCACGCGTTCGGCGCGCGCGAGGCTTAGGCTTTTCGGCACAAGTTCGCCCAGAACCACCTGCAAAACAGTGAGCAGGCCGAAGGCAATCACCAGCGCAACGCCGTGCGCGATTACGGCGGCCCACGGCCGCGGAATCGCTTCGACCAGCGGACTTAGGATTCCCGCCAGTGTGATTTCGCCGAGATAGCCCAGCGAAAGGCTGGCGAGCGTGATCCCCACCTGCACGCCCGAAACGACGCGGCTGAGATCGCTCAGAAGCCCTTCAACAATTTTGGCGCGTGCGTCACCCTTTTCTACGAGCTGGCGGACACGCGATTGACGTACTGCTACGAGAGAAAATTCGGCTGCGGCGAAAAATGCATTCACGCCTACAAGAGCGAGAACCGCGAAAAGGTGTAGCGCTACCATGCGGGCGCGTCCTCAATAATCAGGCGCATGGATTGCATGCATGCGTTGCGCGGAACAACGCTCGCGCGCGGGCTAGATAATGGAGGGACGGATGAGCCAGCCATTATCCGGAATTTTACCAAGACCCGCGCCTCAACGGGGGAAATCCGAACTTCGATGCACTATCCTTGACATGCTCTTACCAGGCCTTGTTGGCGTTCTGCGACGTGCGCTAGAATGCTGCTTGGCGAAAAACGTTAAAACGCGCTTTTACGCAGCGTGACCGAGGAAGAATGAGTCCTGTGCCGAACAAACCAGCTGCCACACCCGCAGGACCAGCGCCCAAAGGCGATTTCGAAAAATCGCTCACGCGGCTGGAAGAAGTTGTGAAACGGATGGAGGGTCCCGACCTGTCCCTTGACGAGGCCATGAAACTTTTCGAGGAAGGCGTGACGCTTTCGCGCGAATGCCAGAAGCAGCTCGAAGAGGCCGAAGGCCGCGTGGAAATTCTGCTGAAGAAAGCGGACGGGAAAATTGTGGCGGAGCCGTTCAACACGGACAACGGTCCGTCTAATAAGGCATAACTTGCCTGCGTTCTTCAATCCGTTTTCCAGCATCGCGACGGGAATCGCATGAGCGCGCCGGACTTTTTCCAGCAAGACCACGCCGCGATTGAGGCCGGACTCGAAAAGCTTTTGCCGCCCGACTCCACGCCGCCCGCATCCATTCACACCGCCATGCGCTACAGCGTTTTCGCCGGTGGCAAACGCATTCGCCCGATTCTGTGCTACGAATCCGCAAAGCTCTTTGCCGCGGACCCCGCCGGAGCAATCCCCGTCGGCTGCGCTCTCGAATTCATTCACACTTACTCACTGATCCACGACGATTTGCCCGCGCTCGACAACGATGATCTTCGCCGCGGGAAACCGACGAATCATAAGGTATTCGGCGAAGCTATCGCGATCCTGGCCGGCGATGCGCTGCTAACGCTGGCATTTCAAACGCTCGCAAACGCTGCAATCGAGCCTAACCGGCGAGTTCGCGTGATTTCTGAAATCGCCGCCGCCGCGGGAACCGTTAATGGAATGGTAGGCGGCCAAGTAGCCGACATCGAGGCCGAGAAAAAGGCGCCCGACTCTGCGACGCTGGAATATATCCATCGCTCGAAAACAGCGGCTTTGATTTGCGGCTCCATTGTAGCCGGCGCGATTGCCGGCGGCGCGGGAGATGAAGACGTGGCGCGCCTGCGGCGTTTCGGCGAACAAATTGGATGGGCCTTTCAAGTGGTGGACGACATTCTGGATGTTTCGGAATCTTCGGTGTCACTAGGTAAAACAGCGGGCAAGGATCAAGCGCAGCAGAAGGCCACCTATCCGGCGCTGTACGGCCTGGAAAAGTCGCGGGCGATTGCCACGGAGCTCGAAACCAAAGCTTTGCGCGAATTGGATTTTTACGGCGAACGCGGAACGCGGCTCCGGCGGGTCGCGCAATTCCTAGTCGCGCGCCGAAATTGAGTTCTACTGCCGAGATCCTGCTTATGAAATCCCGCCCAAGCCGCCACAAAGCGGCGACCGACGTTACTCAGAAACACTCCCGGCCAGGAAAATCGCGCCTCGATGTTTTGATCGCCGAACGCGGCTTGGCTCCCTCACGCGAAAGGGCGCAGTCTTTGCTTCTCGCCGGAAACATACTGGTCAACGGGCAGAAAATGGAAAAACCGGGAACGCAAGTCGCTATCGACGCGCGGATTGAAATTATCGGCGAGACTTTGCGCTATGCTAGCCGCGGCGGTTTGAAACTCGAAGGCGCACTGGAAGATTTCGGCGTAAGCCCGCAGGATAAAGTTTGCTTAGACATCGGAAGCTCGACCGGCGGCTTTACAGACTGTCTGCTGCAACGCGGCGCGCTGCGCGTTTACGCCGTGGATGTGTCCGCCGACCAACTTGACTGGAACCTGCGCAAGGATCTGCGTGTAATCGCAATCGAATGCAACGCGCGATATCTGCGAAGCGAAGATATCGCCGAGCGGGCTGCGCTGGTTACCATGGACGTGTCATTCATTTCGGCGACGAAAGTCTTGCCAGCGGTTGTTCCAGCGGCAGCGGCCGATGCTGATTTTTTGATTCTGATCAAGCCGCAATTCGAGCTGGAGAAACGCGAGGTGGGTAAAGGCGGAATCGTTCGCGACACTTCGCTGCACCGGAAAGCGATCGAGCGGGTAACGGCATCGGCAGCCGAGTGTTCCCTCGAAATTCTCGGCGTGCGTCCGAGCCATCTGACTGGCGCCGAAGGCAATCAGGAGTTTTTTCTCCACGCCCGCGCGCGCGGGTAGAGTAGAATTTGCGTCCAAACATATGATCCGCGCCGCGGGCATCATCTGCAAACCGGTCAAGGAAATGGTGTCGTCGGTTGTTCCGCCGCTGGCGGAATGGCTGCGAGCTCGAAATATCGAAGTGTTTGTAGATAAGGAAACCGAAGGCTGCATCCACACGACTTTTCCAGCGTTCGCCCGCGAAGCTCTAGGCCAGAAAGCGAACCTTATTATTGTACTCGGCGGCGACGGCACAGTTCTTTCCGCGGCGCGCGCGCTTCACGGACAAAACGTCCCCATTCTGGCGGTGAATCTGGGCGGCCTCGGGTTCCTTACCAGCGTTACTCTCGACGAACTCTATCCCCTTCTTGAGCAGGTCTTGAAGGGCGAGCATCGCATCGGAGAGCGCATGATGCTCGAAGCAGAGATTTTGCGAAGCGGAAAAGCGGCCCAGAGAGAAACTGCGTTGAACGAAGCGGTGGCAAATAAGGCGGCGCTTGCGCGCATGCTCGATTTCGATGTTTTTGTGGATACTCGCCACGTGGGGCGCTACCGCGCAGACGGAATTATCGTGGCGACGCCGACCGGCTCGACAGCTTACTCGCTTGCGGCGGGCGGACCGATTATTCAGCCGGACCTCGATGCGTTCGTTATTACGCCGATCTGCCCGCACATGCTGACGAATCGCCCGTTGGTGATTCCGGATACATCGCGCGTGGAGCTGGACTTTACTGCGGCGGATGAGCCGGTGTACTTAACGCTCGACGGCCAACTCGGCTTTCAACTCGAGCCTAAGGATCATGTGGTCATCACTAAGTCTTCATCCAAGGTGAAGTTCGTGCGGCCGCCGCGAAAGACGTACTACGAAGTATTGCGCAGCAAGCTTCGGTGGGGAGAACGCTGAAGATTGAAGAAGGGAAATTAGCGGCAAGAGCAGATTCCTCGCTTCGCTCGGAATGACAGATCGGGCGCGCAGACGTGGCTGTGCGGGCCGTGAGATTCCCAGGCTAAATAGCCGCGAACGTCATTTCACTTTCAACACTACAAGGGTGCGGTCGTCAAACGCGTGGCGCCCGTCTGAGAAAGTGTCGACAGCTTCCAAAATGCGATCGGCGATGCCATCGGCCGGCAATTCGTGATTTTCTGAAATGAGCGCTCCCAGACGGTCATGGCCATAAAATTCCGAGGTCGTCGGATTCTGGGTGTCGCCGATGCCGTCGGAGTAAAACACCACAATATCGCCCGCGTTGAGAATGTAGCTTTTCTGATCGTAAACAGCCGTTTCAAACATGCCGAGCGGAAATCCTTCCAGCGGGATTCGTTCGCAGCGGCCGTCGTGATACAGAAAAGGCTGCTCCTGGCCGGCGTTTGCGATGCGCAGCTTGTGCCGCCCGCGATGCCAGGTTGCAAAACATAAGGTCATGAAGCGGCCCTCGATACGGCGGTCCCCGAGAAATCCGTTGATGGCGGTAAGCATTTCTGCCGGGCGATGTTTTTGCGGAGCAATGCTGCGCAAAGTGCCAATCGCGACAGCGCCGTAGAGCGCGGCGGCACTTCCCTTCCCGCTGACGTCTCCCATGGCAATGGCCAATTCCTGCGGACCGTAACGCAGAAAATCGTAGAGGTCGCCGCTAAGTTCCCGCGAAGAGACTACGCGCGCGGCGATATCGAGGCCGAACTCAGGCCCAGGCAGACGAGGCAACAGCGCACCCTGAATGCGCCGCGCGGCGCTCAGGTCGCGTTCCATGCGGGCTTCGTCACGCGCTACTTGTTCGTAGAGGCGCGCGTTTTCAATCGACACGGCCAGATGCGCGGCGAGAATCGAAAGCGCCTGCACGTGATCAGGAGTGAAATAGTTGAGCTGCGGACTTTCCAGATCCATCACTCCGATGACGCGGTCTTTATAGAGCATGGGCACGGCCATTTCGGAGCGCGTCTCCGGATTCACCATTAGATAGCGCGGATCGAGCTTTACGTCCGGAACCACCACAGGACGCCGAGTGGACGCCGCCGCGCCGACGATTCCTTCGTGTCCCGGCACCGCATATTTTTCCTGAGTGCGCTGGCCGAATTTCACGGTGACGCGATGGTGAAATAGCTTGTCGTTCTCGTCGTAAAGCAAAATGGAAAAAATCTGGTAATCGATCAGGCGCTTGGTGAGTTCCGCGGCGCGGCGCAGGACTTCTTCGACGGAAAGCGAAGAGTTCGCTTCGCGAGCCACTTCGTTCAGGAGCAATAGCGTTTCGGACTGGTTTTTTTCGTGCTCGAACAGCCGGGCATTCTCGATGGCTCCGGCAATGCGGCTGGCGACCAGCGCGAGGATATTCTGCTGATCGCGCGTGAAATAATCGACCTGGCTGCTTTCGATGTCGAGGACGCCAATCACGCGGCCGCGCACAATCAGCGGAACGGCCAATTCGGATCGGACCGCGTCCAGCGCGTTCAAATAGCGCGGATCCTTGCGAACGTCGGCGACGCGGATCGGCTGGCCCGTGGCCGCAGCCGAACCGATGATTCCCTCGGCCATGGGAATTCGCCAGTGCTTCACCACCTCCGGGCGGTGACCGATGGCAAAGCGAAAATACATCTGGTCGGTTCCCTCTTCGGGCAACACGACTGCGAAGATTTCATAATCGATCAGCCGCTTAATTTGCGCCGCAGCTCCTGCCAGCACTTCGTCCAAATTCAGCGAGGCGTTAATTTCCTCGCTAATCTCCGCGAGAATCGCGAGAGTCTCCGCCGGAAGTTCCAGCTTCGGATTGAGGCCTGTAGATTCCATTTTTCTGTGGATTGAGCGCCTCGGCCCCCGCCGAGGTAGTCGCAATAACCGTGCGCAGCAATAGACTATTCGCGCGCCGCGAGTGCCGCAATCGATCAATTATATCAGGCGTAAGACGGTTGCTTGGGGCAGAAATCCGGACAATTTAGCGTGCTTAATATCTGCCGCCGGCGCCGGACGCTTCATCGTCGTTCACGGGATTCGCGCCGCGGAGTTGTTCGATAATCTTCACGCCGGAGCTCGTTCCGATGCGTGTGGCGCCCGCTTCCACCATTTTTCGCACTTCTTCCAGCGTACGCACCCCTCCGGCGGCCTTGATTCCAGTGCCGCTGCCGACGGTCTCGCGAATCAAGCGCACGTCTTCCACCGTAGCACCGCCAGGCCCAAATCCTGTGGAAGTCTTAACGAAATCGGCGCCGGCTTTCTTAGCCAAGTGCGCGCCGCGGACTTTTTCTTCCCGGGTCAAGAGTGCCGTCTCGAGAATCACCTTGCACAGCGCGCCTGCGCGATGGCTCGCGTCGGCAACACCGCGAATGTCCGCTTCCGCCAGGGCTTCCTGGCCGGATTTCAATGCGCCGACATTTATGACCATATCGATTTCCTGCGCGCCGGCTTTGAGCGCCTCTCCCGCTTCGAATTCCTTTACGATGGGGAGTGTTGCGCCGAGGGGAAATCCGACCACGGCGCAGACGCGCACCTCGCTTCCACGCACCAATTCGGCAGCCTGCGAAACATTCCAGGGATTCACGCACACCGTGGCAAAACCGTAATCGATGGCTTCCTCGCACAGCCGCTGGATATCTTCGCGCGAGGCTTCGGGCTTCAGCAGTGTGTGGTCGATCAATCGCGCGATTTCAGATTCTCTTTGCAGCATGTTATTCCGTCGGAAGGCTGAGAATGCAGACGTCTTTCAAGTTGCGATAGCGTTCTGCGTAATCCAGGCCGTAACCAACCACAAACTCGTTGGGGATTTTAAAACCGATATAGTCCGCCTTCACATCTTTAATCCGGCGTGAAGGCTTATCCAGAAGCGCAGCCACTCGCAAAGTTTTCGGTTTTCTTTGCTGCAAAATGCGCAGGAGGTAGCTCAGCGTCAAGCCGGTATCCAGTATATCTTCGACCACCACGACGTTGAGGCCCTGAATGCTGCTGTCGAGGTCTTTCAGAACGCGCACCTGGCCCGAGGATTGTTTTCCTTTGCCATAACTGGATACTGCGATGAAATCGATTGAAGTATCGAGGCTCAGCTCGCGGACAAGATCGGAGAGAAAAATGCACGCACCTTTCAGCACTCCGACGAGGTGGACGCGCTCTCCCTTGAAATCCTTAGTGATTTGATGTGCGACCTGACGAACCCGTTTCTGAATCGCAGAGCGGCGGATTAAGACCTTCAGTTTTTCCCGTCCCGCCACGACTGCCATTTTGGTTTCGCCCCGCCGAGAAGGCGGCTACTCTATCGCACGGGAATACGATTGACAAGGCGCACCGTCGGTAACTTGATGATGCTCAGCTTGAAAGACTAAGATGCGATAGGCTGGCCGAAACGCTGTTCATGGCGGTGGACGCGCCCGAACAGCGGGGAGAAACCCATCGTGAAACGATTGATGCTTGCGGCTATTTTTGCGGCGTTACTTGGCGGATCTTCAACACCCGAGTATTCGATTCAAGCGATACGCTACGCCAGCTCTCCAGGTGTGCCCGCCTCTGAGCTCGTAGTGGGCGGACCGAAGGATGTGAAAATCGATATCGCCATGGTGGTTTGGCTAATCCGGGGCGGGGGTCATACGATTCTCTTCGACAGCGGTTTTCACCGTGACACTTTTCTGAAATATTTTCCGATGACGGACTATCTTCGGCCCGACGATGCTGTGAAAACCGCCGGAGCGAAACCGGAAGAGGTGACGGACATTGTCATCAGTCATGCGCACTGGGATCACCTGGGCGGAATCGACCTTTTTCCCAAGGCAAATATCTGGATTCAGAAAGAGGAATATCGCTACTACACCATGGACGCTTGGCAGCCCGGCGGACAACACGGAGGCATTGATCCAGAGGACGTCAAGGAGCTTCTCCAATTAAATACTGAGGGGCGCGTCCATTTGGTCGATGGCGACAACGTCGAAATCTTTCCTGGCATTCGCGCGTATACCGGCGCGCGGCACACCTATGCTTCGCAGTATCTCCGGGTGGACGGGAACCCGGCATTTGTGTTGGCTTCGGACAATTGCTATTTCTATCTCAACCTGTCGTCTCACTTGGCTAGCGCCACGTTTAGTGATGCTGATCACGCTGCCAATATCGCAGCACAGTCGCGCATGATTGATCTTGCCGGATCGCCGGATCGTGTCGTGCCCGGCCATGATGCTCTCCAATTCCAGAAGTTTCCCACCGAAGGACGTGTGGCCAAGATTAAATAATGACCGAGTTTTACTATAGCGCGAACAAGCGAGGCCGCATTAAAGTCGGTCTCGTGTTTCAAGCCAAAGGAGATTCCCGTTGATCTCACGCCGCCGTTTTCTTGAGCAGACAAGCATGTTTGCAGGTACCGCGGTGCTCGCTAACTCTGTGCTCGCTGGCGTCACCGCCGCTGCTGACGATCCGTTGGCCCCTGATCCAAAGTTGCTCGCCCGAGCCAAGTCTCTTCTGGACCAGGCTCCCTTCATCGACACGCACAACGATCTGCCGACGATGTTTCTCGAAACCAAAGCGGGTGATCTAACCTCGTTCGATATGAGCAAGGTTCAGCCCACTCTGTGTGCCGATATTCCGCGATTGCGCGAAGGAGGCGTCGGGGCGCAGTACTGGTCGATTTGGGTGGATTCTGCCACGCAGAAAACCCATACATCCTTGCATGAAGCGCTCCGCGAGTTCGATGTCGCGCTGCGCTTCATCCAAAGCCGTCCCGAACTCGAACAAGCGCGAACAGCTGACGACATCGATCGCATCCATCAATCGGGACGCATTGCGTGCCTTCTTGGCGTCGAGGGCGGCCACATGATTGAGAATTCTCCCGCCGCGCTTCGCGTTTTTCACGCTTTGGGCGCGCGTTACATGACGCTCACTCACTGGGACAATATTGATTGGGCCGATGCCGCAACCGACCGCCCGGAACATTACGGGCTCACCGAGTTCGGCGAACGCGTAGTAAAGGAAATGAATCGCCTGGGCATGTTCGCAGATATCTCTCACGTCAGCGCTGACACAATGCGGGATACGCTGCACGTGACGCGCGCTCCCGTGATTTTCTCGCACTCGAACGCCTTCGCTATTGACCCGCACCCGCGCTGCGTTCCTGATGATGTGCTGCGGCTGATGCCAGCCAACGGCGGCGTGGTGCACGTAAACTTCATCTGGGAGTTCGTATCACCGCGTTACCCTGAGTGGCAACAGAAACGCACGGCTGCGCTCCAAGACCTGCACGCCCGCCTCGATACCGACCAAGCCATTGCGAAAGGCCTTGCCGACTGGGATAAGGAAAACATCCCTCCGCGCGGCGGCGTATCCGATGTAGCAGACCACATCGACCACATTCGCAAAGTGGCGGGCGTCGATCACATCGGTGTTGGCGCCGACTTCTACGATGTCGTTCCAGGCTCGATGGTGGTCGGTCTGGAAAACGTTACCCGCTATCCGTACCTCTTCGCCGAGCTTCTGCGCCGAGGATATTCCGATGACGACGTGCTCAAGATTGCGGGACGAAATCACCTGCGCGCCATGCGCCAGATGGAGAGGGTGGCGGCGGAGCTTCAAAAATCGGAAGCTCCTCTCATCACCGAAGGATTGAAGTCAAAATAGATGAAGGCCGCTTTTTAGTTCTGCCTGGTCCGCGGACTCGTCTATTCACGTCGGCCGCATCCTCGAATGCTAAATTCACGCCTTCGTCGAATTCTTTGCCTCGGTTGGGAGGACAGGTTCAATGGAATTGAATGAATTACCAGAACCGTGGTTGCGCGGTACGTTAACCGATGTACCGGCGGTGCCGCGGGCTGTGTTGCACGCGCTGGAGCTTGCCGAGGAAGATCTGAAGCGATGGTGCGGGCCGCTTAGCGATGCGGAATTGAACGCGCGGCCTGCGGGTATTGCGCCAGTGGCGTTTCATCTGCGGCATATTGCGCGCAGCATGGACCGGTTGCTGACTTATGCCGAAGGAAACCAACTGAGCGAGGCGCAACTAGCGGCGATGAACAGCGAGTTGGAACCTGGTGCGAAACGCGAGGAACTATTTGCGGAATTGAACTTGGCGCTGCGGAAGGGCGCGGCGCGAATTCGCGCGTTCGACGTAGCCCGGCTTAATGAGCCGCGCGCTGTCGGGAAAAAGGAATTGCCAACTACGCTAGGCGGCCTGCTGGTCCACGTGGCCGATCATACGCAGCGGCACGTGGGACAAGCCGTAACCACGTCGAAGATCGTGTTAGCGCAGCCCAGCTAGTCGGCGGCGGAAGCGGCCGTTTTTGCTGCCATTGCCGGCACACGGCGCTCCGTAGGTTTCGGTGTCTGCGCAGACTTCGATTCGCCTGCGGGAGCGGCCGGCTTCGAATGATCGAATTGAGCTGACTCAGTGGACCCTTCGAGCGCGGTGGTGGAAGCG
>JBEKSN010000128.1:0-10745 GCA_049517055.1 Candidatus Acidiferrales bacterium
ATGCTGGACGAGTGTTTTAGCTACAACGACGAACTGCGGAAGAACGGACATCTGGTCGCTGAGGAACCTCTTCAGCCCGCCAACACGGCGGTGACCGTGGGTTGGAAGAACGGAAAGGTTGCAGTGACAGACGGTCCGTACGCGGAAACGAAGGAGCAATTGGGTGGAATTCAGGTGCTTGAAGCGCGAGATCTGAATCACGCAATTCAGCTCATCTCCCAATCTCCGGGAGTGAAGTTGAATTGCGGAACAATCGAGATACGTCCAGCGGCGGATATAGCCGAAATAATGAGGGAGAGCGAGCGGCGGCGACGGCGCGTGAATACCTCGCGATGAGGGCGGCCACGAGGGAAAGCCCTGAGGGGAGAGAATGATCAGTATGATCGCCAGTGCTGGCGGCACGTGTCGCGGGACTTCACAACCGAGCGGTGTCCGAATTTGGACGTTGTCAGCCCAAAAACGAGCATTCGCTGCGACGCAATCCATGGTAAATGATTTACAATGTGGGCCTTACTATCGGCATGCGTGGTGCTGATAGACGCCGCTAGGAGAAGAGCCATGTCATTTTTCCGCGATTTAAAAGTCGCGTTCCACTCGTTGATGCGCAGCAAGAGCCTCGCGGCCATCGTGATCCTCACGCTGGCGCTGGGGATCGGCGCGAACGCGGCGATCTTCACGCTGGTGCGCGGAGTGCTGCTCAAGCCGCTCGTCAACCGTGACGAGAACCGCCTCGTCTATATTCGCCAGAGCGCACCCACCGGCGGACAGGACAACACCACGTTTTCCGTGCCCGAAATTCAGGATATCGAAGGAAGTGTCCGCTCCCTGAACGAGTTCGGCGACTTCTCGCAGATGGACTTTACGATGGTCGGACTCGGCGAACCTCGCGTGGTTCACGGCGGCGTGGTCAGCGGCAACTATTTTGACGTGATGGGTCTGCGTCCTGTTCTCGGCCGTCTCGTCGGACCGCAAGACGCGGGCGCCGATGCCCCTGGTGTCATCGTGCTGACGTACGGTTTCTGGTCCACGGTTTACAAAAAGGACCCGAACGTGATCGGCAAGACCGTTCGGCTCAGCAGCATTGGCGATCGTTCCGCAACGGTGATCGGCGTACTGGAACCCTCGGTGCCGTATCCCGCGGAGACCGAAATTATCGGCAACCTGGTCATCAGCCCGCATCATCTTTCCGCCACCATGGTCACCGGCCGCATCCATCGCATGACCGAGCTCTTCGGTAAGCTTGCTCCCGGCGCCACTCTGGACCAGGCCCGCAACGAGTTGCGCACGGTGTATGCGTCTATGGAGAAGGACCACGCCGATGCGTATCCCGATAACGGCGGCTACCGCATTGATGCCCGGATGCTTCGCGACGAGATTACATCCGGCGCGCGTACCGTGTTGCTCGTCCTTCTCGTCGCTTCGGGTCTCGTGTTTATCATCGCTTGCTCGAACGTTGCCAACCTGATTCTCGCGCGCACGGTTCGTCGCGAGGGCGAACTCTCCATCCGTGCCGCGCTGGGCGCAAACACTTGGTCGCTGCGCCGCATGTTGTTAGCCGAAAGCCTGCTGCTTTGCGGCGCCGGTGCGCTGATCGGCGTAATCATCGCGCAGCCGCTGGTCACCATTCTGGCTCGATACGCCTCGCGCTTTTCCGTTCGCGCGCTGGATTTGCAGGTTGATGTCAGCATGCTCTGGGTGGGAGTAGCACTGGCCGTCACCGCCGCCGTGATTTTGGCGTTCGTGCCGCGCTTGCCTTCAGCCAACGCAGCGAATGGCATGAACCTCGCGAGCGGCAGCGTGCGCATCACCAGCAGCACCGGTCGCCGCCAGCGTGCCTTTGCCGTCACGCAAATCGCGGCTTCATTCGTATTGCTCGCGGGTGCCTGCGTGTTGATCACCACGCTGATCGCGTTGCAAAGGACGCATTCCGGCCTCGACACGCGTCGAGTCCTGGTCGTCGACGTTCCGGCGCCGTCCAACGGACTAACTAATCAGCAAGTCACCGATTTTTACAAGGAAGCGGTACGTCAAATCGATGCGCTACCGGGAGTCACCGACACGGCTGTCGGTATGATCGCACCCTGGCGTGATGCGAATGGCGGCTTCGGCATAGGCCTCCAATATTCTGGCGATGGCCACGTTCATGGCAAAGACGATCCGCGCGCGCTGTGGCGCTCCATCTCTCCCAACTTTTTCAGTTCGCTCGGCGTTCCCATTATTGCCGGCCGCGATTTCAACGCGCTCGATGACGACAAAAGCGAGCCGGTCGTGATCGTTAGCGCGACTCTGGCCCGGCAGATGTTTCCTGGCCAGGATCCGCTCAATCGCCATGTCTATTGGACCGATCCCGTGCTCGAGTTCATCACCGGCTCGCCCGCCGAAAAGGCGCGAACTATGTCGCCGCACCGAATTATTGGTGTCGCCGCCGATATGGACGACGAACATATCGTTCCGGTGCCCGCTGCCACCATTTATGGCTCGTTCGCAGACGGAGGAATGTTCGGCGGTCATCTCTTCATCCACACCACGGGAAATCCATATGCGCTGGTAACGCCGGTAACGAAAATCATCCGGCAGTTGCAGGCCGATGAACCGGTGGAGAACGCCGCCACTCTGGAAGACATCCGCGCAAAGGTGCTTGCGCCGGATCGCTTGAACTCTCTGGTCTTTGGCGTGTTCGCAGCGGTAGCGTTGCTGATTGCGGTCGTTGGAGTCGCGGCAGTGCTGGCGTTTTCTGTCAGCGCGCGGACGCGCGAATTCGGCATCCGCTTGGCGCTTGGGTCACAGCCGGGAAATCTCCTCAGAGGTGTTGTCGCGGAAGGTGTCCTGATGGCTGGCGTTGGCATTCTGGCGGGAGCCGCATTCGGGCTCGTCGCGGCGCGCGTGGGAGCCAGTTATTTCGGCGACTTAAAAATGCCAGGCGCATTGCCGGTGATCGTTTCCGCGTTTGTGCTGTTAGGCGCGGCGGTCGTCGCTTCGATGCTGCCGGCGGCACGCGCCGCCCGCGTGGACGTCATGCAAGCGCTGCGCTCGGAATGATTGTTCCGCCGCGCCCAAGTTCCCGATAATCCTGCAAATTGCCGATCAAGCAATCCGTGCCGTAGTCCGGGCTGCCTTGGCGGGGATGTGCGCGTGCGCGAGTACTACTGCAGATAGAGCGCCGCGGCCTTCAGCGAGTACCGTTGCTTCGGGCTTTTTGCGGAGATAAACTCGGCACGGTGTATACTCCGGCGAGTTGGGGCGGCCAAACCGGAAATGTCCGCGAAGACCTGCGTCACGCCGCCGGGGAGGGTTATGACGCGCTCCACTTTGTTCCATGCACTCGTTGCCGCGGCTTTTTCTGTGCTGCTCATCTGTCCGGCGCTCGCGCGTCAGGGTACTAAGATGGACCCCGACGCGAAACCGGTGACGATCGAGGGCGCCGTTCGGGATCTTGCTTGTCCCGTCCAAAATCCGGCTGGGTCCGCCACCAGCTTCAGTTTGAAGTGCACCCTGGATTGCGTTAAAGGCGGCTCACCGATCATTATCCTCACCAAGGCTGGGCTGATCTATTTCCCAATCTCTGCGGACATGCCCGATGCCGACCAGCGTGAAAAGATGATGCCGTTTGTAGGAAAGTTTGTGCAGGCAACCGGCCCGGTGTTCACGCGAAACGGAACTCGCGCGATCGCAATCACACAAATCGAGGAATTGAAGAGCGTTCACTTAGACACGGATGCTCGCTGAGCCTCCAAGTACTTGCAGACCCTGCAATTCACCCACGTCCGGCTGCGAATTTACTCGTTCAGAAGGCTTTCCCAATCCGAGGGCACCCGGCCCGCGGGTCCCGGCGCGGGTTGATTCGCCGGATGCGAGCGAGGGCTGGGCAGCTCAGGACCTTTAAAAGTTTTTCGCGTCCCGTAATCGTAGAACCAGTCCTCGCCGGGCTCGAAGCTATTGATGATCGGGTGGCCCGTGCTCGCGTTATGCTTTGTCGCATGCTGGTTTGGCGAACTATCGCAGCAGCCGATGTGGCCGCACTCGGCGCATCGGCGCAGATGCAGCCACCATCCGTCCGTTGCCAGGCATTCGACGCAACCTGTACCGCTTGGTTTGGCGTTCAAATTGATTCCTTCTCGTTCACTCTTCATGCTGCCGACTCCGCCGCGCCTGACCGAGTCTTGTCAGCTACCTGCTCGCTGCCTCGTTGTGCGGCACTACCTTGGGTCATGGCGTCCTCCTTCTGAATAGTTTTGGATTGCGAATCTGCAAACGCCTCGCCGGTCGTCCCCGGGCCGAATGCGACTGCCAGACCCAACAGAGAGCTCGCCTGGAGAAAGCGACGCCGCGATCTGTCGTCTGGTTGTTTCATGGTGTCCTCCTATTGAGTTTTGTCCTTTGCGATTAGCAGGAATTTTCTTCCAGTCATTTGAACTGCTCTCGTAGCGGGCGACGCTTTTGGCGCACGGTTTCTCCTGGTTCGACCAGGATTCGTCTAATGTATTTTCGGCTGGCCGGTATAATACTCCACGATTCCCTTAACACAATGGAGGAGGTCTTGCGGCGCTGGCTGATTAGTTTTGAAAGGGAATTGCACACGTCGTGCGCAACAGTTCGCCAGCAACGTTACGGCTGCGGCCTTCTGTGAAAAAGTGCGGACCAAAAGGGATACGAAGCACCGACAATGGCGGCGAGCAGTGCTGTCGTCGTTGAAGCTGCGCCTGAGCGCAGAAAATAGTTGTAGCCGAAGATTGCCAAAGGGATATAGATCGCGATTCCAGTAACGACTCCGGGAGAGTATTCGCGAGACTTGAAGCTGGCCCAGGCATGCCAACATCCGTTTGAGCAGGTTAGGGCAGCGATTGTGAGCCAGTAGGGGACACCGGCTCCGCGACGTCCAAGGATTGCGATGTCCCAGCATGCGATCAGCAGCGCAGCATTGATGATTACCAGGAAACGCGTGGTGATCCGCGAAGCGTCAATGCGATAGCGTCGATACCACGCCACAAACCCTCCTGGATAAACAAACTCTTCGAAGATGTGGAGGATTACCGCTCCCAGCGGTGCCCAAGGAAGCCAGCCCGTCATAGTCTCGGAGTTTACACCGACTTTCGATTGAGAGTTGCCGCTAGTCTCAAAGCAGAAGTTCAAAGTACTTCGGCCTAGCGCATCACAAGCCTGATAAACGCACGAACCGGACATACTTCCGGTTAGCCGATTGAAGCGACCGGAACGGGCCGGCGAATCTCCGCGAGTCTGGTGCACAGCGTTCGCTCATTTTCGTTACGGAACGAGCACCGAAATACCGAAACAATTTGAGACTTAATGCGTATAGTACGTTGCGGGTGTTCGGCGGAGGCTCGTTGGCAGCCCGCTAAGTGACATCAATCCACGAAAGGTGCGTCCATGAACAAAAAACTTAGTTTTGTGTTTGCTGCACTACTGATGTTGGTTCCCGTTGCTCTGTTTGGGCAGGAGAAGGCACCGGCACCGGCTCCGGCTCCGGCTCCGGCGCAATCTACTCCGCCGGCGAACCCGATTACCGCGAGCGAGAGAGGTTTTTACGGGTTTGTGAGCGGAGCGGTGGTCAGTGCCGCGCAGAAGATGCCAGAAGAAAACTACTCCTTCAAACCGACACCGGAGGTCCGCAGCTTTGGCCAGCTCGTTGGCCATGTGGCCGACGCTTCGTACGCCTTTTGCTCGCAAGCCATCGGCGAAGCAAGCCCACCAAAGGACATCGAAAAAACGAAGACGTCAAAGGCCGACCTGGTGGCGGCGCTCCAAGGCGGAGTGGCGTACTGCAACAAGGCGTTCGACAGCATGACCGATGCAAAAGGCAGTGAGATCGTTAAATTATTCAACTTCAACATAGCGAAGCTGACCGTGCTCTCGATCAACACGGCGCACACGGATGAGCACTACGGAAATATGGTGACCTATTTGCGACTCAAGGGCATCGTGCCGCCCACAAGTGAAAACCAGCCCGCACCGACGCCGGCACCGAAGTAAGAGCCTGGAACACCCGACTCCAAGGTCAATGGCTAAGTCCTGATTAACGCGTTAACCGGACAAGTGAAATCTGGCCAAATCCACTTGTCCGGTAATCCGACTTCTCAGGACTCGGCAGAATCCTTCCATCCTCGATGGACAGATCAGGTAAGGTGCTGCCATGTTTTGGGAGAAGACTTGGCCTTCTGCTAACCGATGGAGAGGCTCCGCTTGACGCGACGGGATCAAATTCTGTGGGTAGTCTCAATCCTGCTTGCGACAGCGCTAACGGTGTCCGGCATGCACGCGAAGAATGCCGCGGAGTTGCACCACAGTGAAGCCGGACTGTATCGGCTCATGCCGGGCATCATCCTTGGCCTTCTTAGCGGGTGGCTTCTCGATAGTCCCACTGTCGTCTCGATCGTGACGATTGCCGCGAATGCGATGGTCTATTGCTTCGTGTTCAAAGGACTCATTTGGTTGTACCTAAAGGCTGCGCGACATTGAGCAAAGTAGAGGAGCTATCGAATAAATCGCCATTTCACTCACCGCCACAGAATCGGGTCAGTGTCTCCACTAACGGTCGGCAATCCGGAACCAATCGCCCAAGTCCCGATTAACGCGCTAACCGGACAAGTGGAGTACTAGGAAAAGACTTGTCCGGTAATCCGACTAATCGGGACTTACGCGGCAACACAACGGAGTGTTAACGTCTCGGCGGTTTAGCGTTTGGCGAGCAATTAAACAACGCGCGATTTGCCGGAAACTTGATTCTCAACGTCCGGTAAACGTATCCGTCCCGATCAACTTTAGATTGGGGAACAATCGCCCTTGGATAACCGTATAACAAACATGCGCGCCCTATTGACCGCAGTTGTACTGCTTGCAAGCCTCCTAACATTCGGATCACCTGCCATAGAGTCGAACCTTGCATTCGTCGGGGCCAAAGTCTATCCGTCACCGACTGAGACGCCCATCGAGGACGCTACCATCCTTATCCACGACGGAAGAATTGTTGCCGTCGGCCCTAGTTCGGAAGTACATCTGCCCAAGTTTGCTCGTGCCGTGACGGTGATCGACTGCAAAGGCTTGTTCATCGTCCCGGGATTTTGGAACAGCCATGTGCACTTTATGGAGAAATCTTGGGACGATGCGGCTACTGCCGATCCGAGACTTCTCGAGCAACATATGCAGGAGATGCTGACGAGGTGGGGCTTCACGAGCGTTTTCGACGTTGCCTCATTTCTCGCGAACACCAACGCCTTGCGCAACAGGGTCAATGGCGGCGAAGTTCCGGGTCCTCACATTTTTACTACAGGAGAACCGCTCTATCCCAAGGGAGGAATACCGGCCTACTTGGGCCCTGAGTGGAATATCCCGCAGGCCGTCACGCCAGAGGACGCTCGACGTATGGCGCGACAGCGCCTGGCTAACGGCGCAGACGGTATCAAGGTTTTCGCCGGAGCGATCACGAGGGATGGTGTGCTGCCGATGGATCCGGCGATCATTCGAGCGGCCGTGGAAGTCGCGCACGCTGCCGGCAAGCCGGTCTTCGCGCATCCCTCGAACCGGGCCGGAACCGACAATGCTCTAGTTGGCGGTGCAGATGTGCTGGCGCACACTATTCCGATGGAAGATGCGTTCACCCCGGGGGAATTGCAACGCATGAAGGCACAAGACGTGGCGCTGATACCCACGATTTCCCTGTTTCCCGATGAAGAGCGAAAATTCGGCGGCACTCCCGAAGACGGCCAAGCCGTGACGAAAAAGGCCATCGCGCAACTCAAAAGCTATTTTGACCTGGACGGCACGATATTGTTCGGCACGGACGTTGGCTACACGCAACTGTACGACACCACTAGCGAGTATGAATATATGTCGCAGTCCGGGATGACTTGGCGCGACATTCTTGCCTCACTGACCACCAGCCCGGCCAAGTTTTTCAAGGCCGCGAACACCGGGAAAATCGCGAAGGGCTTCGACGCCGACGTCGTGGTGCTCTCCGCGGACCCGCAAAACGATCCGCGTAATTTTGCCGCGGTGGTTTGGACCATCCGCGGAGGACAAGTTTTGTACCATCGCAAGTAAGTCGCGAGGCATTCTCGCGGTTATCCCGTCCTCAGAAGTGATCAACAGCATGTCCGGTTAGCGTCCTTGGTGAAATTTAAGTGCGGAGTTGCTAGATTGAAATCAGGCGAGGTGCATTGCAGTGGCTCTGAAAGCTGGGGTGAACTGCAAGAGTTGCGGAGAGAGAATAGAGGTACAGGATGAGTATATCCCGGGCATATCAGGCTCAGAAGCAGCGGCCGGCTTATATCAACCAATCGTAGGTAGAAGCGTAGATCTTGTGAATAGGTCTTGGCACACCGCCTTACTCTGTGACAATCCCGATTGTCGGCGAACACACGAGTACACAGCTAGCGATCTCATTCTCTACAGCGACTAGCCCGCAAAATGGCCGAATTCATGAAGTCTCACTCGTCGCGGAGAGCGACCATGGGATCCAGCCGCGCTGCGCGCCGCGCAGGGATGTAGCAAGCGACGAAAGAAACGGCGGCCAGAAGGACCGGCGCCAAAGTGAGGACCACCGGATCGAAGCTATCCACGCGGTACAGAAGACTCGACAGGACTTTTCCAACGGGCAGTGAAAGCGCAAGCCCAACCCCGCCTCCAACTCCAAATAGAATCATCCCTTCTCGCAGAATCATGCGAAGAGCGTCTGATGCGCGGGCGCCCAGCGCCATTCGGATGCCGATTTCACGCGTGCGCATCGCCACGGTGTAGGCTCTCACGCCGTACAATCCGATCGCCGCCAGCAGCAGCGCCACGCCTCCGAAAATCACGAACATACGCGCTCCGGTGCGCACGACCCAAAGATCGAAGCCGCCATCCATGTGCACGCGCATGGTTTTCAGCGCGAGCACCGGAAGATGCGGGTCTACCGCGCGGATTTCGCCGCGGACGGTTTCAAGCAAGCGCGCTTCCGCTTGCGGGCCTTGCGCACTCGTCTTCAGGTGGATGTTCACGTCTGATTGGTAGGCTTGCCCGAACGGCACGTAGATGTGGGGCGGCCACTGCGTTCCAATCACGTTTTCTTGTATGTTCGCCACCACGCCCACAACTTCTGCATCAACTGCCGGCTGGTTACCGCCGTCGGAGAGCAACCGCACATTCTTGCCAACCGCGTCACCACCGGGCCACAGCTTTTCGGCCGCAGCCTGATCCAAGACAGCTACGGAGTGCTTGCCCGCTGCATCCGCCGATGTAAATGCCCGTCCGCGCTGCAATGGAATCCCCATGGTCTGAAAGTAGTCGCCGGTCACAATGTTGTACCGGCAGGCAACTTCGGGCGCGGCGCTGGCGGCGCCTGCCGTTGAGGACTGCGCATCGCCTGAGCGTTGAACGCTCTTGCCGAGCGAGATCATCCCGAAGGGAACAGTAGCAGCCAAACTTACGGACTCCACGCCGGGAAGGGCTTGCAGGCGATCAACTAGTGCGCGGTAGGTTTCGCGGCTGCGCGTTTCATCATAGCCCGCGAGGCTTCCGTCTACTTCGGCCAACATCTCCCCGGAGACGCGAAAGCCCGGCTCCACACGCGCGGCCCGCACCGAACTCCGAATGAACAGGCCGGCCGCACTGAGCAACACAAGCGAGAGCGCGATCTGGCTCATCACCAGTAAATTGCGGCGCGCAAAAATGCCGCGGCGCCGGTTTGCGTGGAAGTCAGCGCGGTCGCCGATCTTCAGGCCCGCGAACAGATTCCATCCGGCGAGGTTCCACGCCGGGCCAAGCCCAAACAGAATCGTACTCAGGACGCAGAAGCCGATGGTGGCGAAAAGCACGCGCGTGTCCGGCCCTGCGGAGTACACCAGATCGATCGGCGCCAACCGCGCCATGGAACGCACGAGCGCGCTCGTGCTCCAGTAAGCGACGGCGAGTCCAGCCACGCCGCCGGCAAGCGCGAGCAGAAAGCCCTCTATCAGGAGCTGTCGCACGATGTCCGCGCGGCTGCCGCCCAACGCCAGCCGGATGGCGATCTCTTTCCCGCGCGTGGTGCCGCGGGCCAGCATCATGTTTGCCACGTTGAGCGAAGCGATCAACAGCACAACGCCCGCTACCGCCAACAGCAAGATCGCTGGAATCATCAGCTCGGTGCCGCTCTCGGGCGCAGTAGAGATCCCCATCCGGGGCAGCCGTTGGACAAGAAAAGTTTGATCCTTATCGTCCTCTGGGTAGGCCCTCGCCAATTGAGAAGCCGCCGTTGCCAGCAGGGCATCGGCCGACTTTTGGGACACGCCGGTCCGGAGACGTCCCACCAAAATAAGGTCGTGATTGCTGCGGGCCGCAAGCGAGTGGCCCACGCCTATAAAATCGTTTACGGCCATTTCGTAAACGCCCAGCGGCAGATACAGCTCGGCGCTGATCATAGCTGTGGTCCCAGTGAAGCCCGCCGGAGCGATACCCACGACGGTATAAATGCGGTTGTTGATGCGTACCCCTTTGCCCAGCAACTGCGGATCAGCACCGCTTTTCTTCCAATACGAATAGCTCACGATAACGACGGGAATGGCCGAGGCGGGTCGCTCCTCCTCGGGCGTAAACGATCGTCCTTGAAAAAGCGGCACTCCGAAAGTGGTGAAATAATTGGCCGAAACGATGTCCGCGAACACGCGGCGAGTGGCGTCGCCCTCCGAGAGACCGACCATGGCCATGTCGTGGGCCATCAGGCTGGAGAACGCGCTGGTGTTTGCGCTGTCGTTCGCGCGAAGTTCAGCGTA
>JBEKSN010000129.1:0-10672 GCA_049517055.1 Candidatus Acidiferrales bacterium
GAGTTCAGCGTTTGGGTTTCCCCCGCTCCAGTTGGCAACAGAGCGAGATGTATTCCCAGGCCTACGGTCGTGGCCTCGGACACTAACGCACGCGTCCCGTCTGGGGAGAGAACAGGCGCAGACCATTCACCCAGCTTTACTGCCGGCGACCCATCGGTTCGTCGCAAGTAGGCCAGACCCGAAGCGCCGGCCGCTGCTCCCCAATCGTCGAACGCGATCTGCGCGCCGTCCGGTGAAAGATCCCTCAGTTGAGCATAATCGAGCCAGGAGAGGTCACGTTCCTTCGTGTCTCCAGATCCGCGAAATTGCAACCCGCTGCGCCACGATTCTCTCGAGATGAGCATACGACCGTCATGCGACACATCATGTAGCCGAAGCATACCGGGGAGCCGAAGAACAATCCGTTCTTTGCCTTTTAACGGTAGAGCATGAATAGCGTCCGCCCAGCCCTCATTTTGTGTAACGGCGCACCACACTTCTTCGCCCGATGGAGGCCAAGCCACTCCCTCCACGCTGACAAAAGTCGCTGAACGGATAAGCTCCTTTCCGCTTCTGTCCAGGGCGACCACCAATCCGGCATCGCCGTCAACGCTCACAAATTCCGCAAATGCCACCGCATTACCACGCGGCGAGATACGCAAGTACCCCAACGAACGAACGCTCTCGTAAATCACCTTCCCGCGCGGAAATTCCACGCGATACTTTCCCTCAACCTGGCGGATGACGGCCATCTCGCTGCCGTCGGTAGTCCAGTCAGCAGCAAGGGTATCCGCCGCAATCTCACGAGGCGACCCGCCCGACACCGGCACCGTGGCCAAGGTGCCCTGGCAGTTTCCGATATACCGATCTGTGCAACCGAGCGAAATCGCCAATTCGGAGGGGGAAGCCGCAAACAACGTGGAATTGATTAGATTCAGTGGGCGTGATTCCGGGCTGTCGGGGACGGTCGAATAGAGCTGGACGGGTTGGCCATTCCAGCTCGCGCTGTAGTAAATCGAGCGTCCGTCGGAAGCGAAACGCGCAGCGTAAATCAAGCCGCTTTCAAATGTAAGTTGATGGTACGAGGGCGGTGAAGCGGAGCCAGCGCCGCGATGGAATAACCAGCCTCCCGCTCCCCCAACAATGAGCAAGAGCAAACCTGCAGCAAGCGGCACGAGCCACTTTCGCGGCTGTGTTTCGTTCACTGTCTCTTGCGCCGACACAGTCGATCCGGTCGTCGCCGAATTTCCCGAAAGACCCTCAAGATTGAACGCAAGATCTCGTGCCGATTGAAATCGTTGCTGGGGTTTTTTCTCCAGACAACGCCGCACAATTCGCTCTACTGCCGGCGCGATGGGCTTGCTCGCCGTGCTTATTTCCGGCGGGTCCTCTTTCAATATCGCCGTCATGGTCTCGGCCGAAGTGTCTCGGCGGAAAGCGCGCTGGCCCGAAAGCATTTCGTACAAAATAGTTCCTAGAGCAAAAATGTCCGAGCGCGCGTCGGCGGCTTCACCCTTCACCTGCTCGGGTGACATGTATCCAACCGTGCCGAGAACCACGCCAGGGGACGTATCCTGTGGCGTCGCATCGAGCGTCGCGTTTTCGTCCGCAGCAGCTTGCAGTTTTGCCAGCTTCGCAAGCCCGAAATCGAGGATCTTCAGGCGGCCGTCCTGCGTGACAAAGACATTTTCGGGTTTCAGGTCGCGATGAACGATGCCTTTGTCGTGCGCGGCGGCGAGTCCTTGTGCGATCTGCGATGCGTCTTCCACGGCGCGGCGCGTGGGAAGAGCGCCGCTGTTCATTTCCTCGCGCAGTGAGTGGCCTTCCAGAAGCTCCGAAACGAGAAAGGGCGCGCCGTTGAATTCACCGATGTCGTGAATCGCCAGGATGTTCGGGTGATTGAGCGCAGCGACGGCGCGCGCCTCTTGCTCGAAGCGCCGCAATCGATCTGCATCCCTCGCGAACCCTTCTGGGAGGACCTTGATCGCGACGTCGCGACTCAACCGCATGTCCTTCGCGCGGTACACCTCGCCCATTCCACCCGCGCCGATAGGGGCGACGATTTCGTAGGGACCTAGCTTAGTGCCGGTGGGGAGCGCCATTGTGTGACCGCATTATACAGACTCAGAAACCAAAAGCAGTGACAACCGTCGCCATGGACTTAGAGCCTGATCAACGCGCCTCGGAAACTGGCTCAATACTGGACCGCGAATCCGGTTGCAGTCGCTGACACAAAACTTTAAGGTATTGGCTCTTCAACAGTCCAGGGGGAGCGAGTGAAGAAGATTCGAGTGGTGCAATTTGGTGTTGGGCCCATCGGCGCGTCTATCGCTCGCTTGATGCGGCAGAAGGCAGCCCTGGAGATCGTAGGAGCGATTGATAAAGACCCGGTCAAGGTTGGCCGCGACCTCGGTGAAGTGACTGGCGCGCCGGATGCGCCCTGGGGAATCGCCATTTCTGCTGATGCGCGGCCCTCGCTGGGAAAGTCCGTGGATATCGTCGTTCACTCCACTTCGTCCTATCTTCCGAGCGTAATGGATCAATTGATGGAATGTCTCGCGGCAGGCTGCTGCATCGTGTCCACCTGCGAAGAATTAGCCTACCCGTGGAGAAAACATCCGGACCTATCAAAGCAACTCGACTCCGCCGCGAAGGAGGAAGGCGTCGCACTGCTTGGCACCGGAGTGAATCCCGGATTTGTGATGGACAAACTGGTCTTGACGCTTTCCGCGGTTTCGCTACGAGTGGATTGGGCCAGCGCCGTGCGCATCGTGGACGCCTCGAAGCGCCGGCTGCCATTGCAAAGGAAAATCGGCGCAGGCATGACGCCCGAAGAATTTCGAACGCAAGTTGCCGCCGGCGTGATCAAACATCACGGATTGCCGGAATCGATTGCCATGGTCGCTGACGGGCTGGGCTTTGCCTTGGATGATATTTCAGAGACCATTAATCCAGTGATCGCGGAAGAAGAGGTGAAGACAGAATTTCTAGAGGTTGCGAGCGGGCAGGTGGCTGGAGTGCATCAGATCGCTCGCGGAACTGCCGCAGGCAAAGAGAGGATTTTTATGGAACTGAAAATGTACGTCGGCGCAAAACAGCCCTCCGACACAATCGAATTGAAGGGTGAGCCGAATCTTTCGCTCCTCATTCCCGGAGGCACGCATGGTGATGTCGCCACCGCTGCCGTCGTCGTCAACGCAATTTCTGCCATCCTCGCCGCTCCGGCCGGGCTGCGTTCCGGGCGCGATCTCCCATTCAGCTTTTTCCCATCCTTGTCGGCGAAGTAGGATTTCTTCGCTAAGATTTTATCCAAAAGCGTGCCACGGCGGCATAGTCTGGGTCATCGGCCGAGGATTTTTTCACCGCGTCGTAGGTGGAATAAGCAGCGGCCGCGGCCGGAAGCGTTATCGCGTGCTGCTTGGCCAGATCGAGCGCGAGCCCAATATCTTTGTGCATCAGGCGAAGAGGAAAACTTGGCGGATATTCGTTTTTCAGCATAAGGGGCGCTTTGACGTCCAGAACTCCCGCGCGTGCCATGCTGGATTGCAGCACTTCTATTAGACGCTCGCCGGGAACACCGGCAGTCGTAACGAGCGCGAGCGCTTCAGCCAGCGCGTCAACCTGCAGCGCCAGAATCAAATTCATGGCAAGTTTCACGGTCTGGCCCGCGCCATTTGGCCCCAGAAGAAAAATGTGCTTTCCCAGCGTTTCAAGCACCGGCTTTGCGCGCTCGAGGACTTCTTTTTCCCCGCCGACCATGAAAACGAGCTCGCCTTTTTCGGCGCCCCAGGTGCCGCCTGTGACCGGCGCGTCGAGAAAGCCCACTCCTCGTTCCGTGCAGGCGGCTCCTATTTTGCGAGCCAGCTCGGGGGAAACCGTGCTGGAGTCGATGTACGTGCTGCCGCGCCGCAAACCTTCCATCGCGCCGTCGCGGCCCCACAAAACTTCTTCCAGCGCGGGCGGATCGCTGACGATGGTAATTAGCGCGTCAGCTTTCGCCGCCGTCTCGCGTGGATTCGTTCCGACTTTCACATCGAACTGGGCGTTTTCGCGAGCGAACCCCTCTGCCTTTTCACGCGTGCGATTCCATAGCACTAGCGGAAATCCGGCCTTGAGCAGATTTCTGCACATTGGCATGCCCATCAATCCGAGCCCTATGAATCCGACGGTTGGTTTCATCCGCGCCTCCGGGAATAAGAATCGAATATACGCGCACGACTGCAAGAATGCTTTTGGAAAAGTGCGATGGAATCGGTTCGAAAAGCGCGATTTTTTGGGCTGTGCTCGAAGCTAAGATTTTTTCTTAGAGGCGAGCGCCGGAATGGGCGTGGGCCGGGAAGGCTCGGCATGGGTTTCGCTGACGCGGATCACAAACTGATAAGGAATTTCGACGCGCATGGTTTTTTCTCTGCCGCCCAGGGAAAAGCGGTCCTCCAGAAAAATGGACTTTCCCGAGTCGGATACGAGTGTGCCCACCGCCGAAAGGTGAATGTCGGCGGCGCGATAATGCGCTTCCACGCGCTTGCCTACCAGCGATGAGTAGCGTCCCATAATTTAGCAGTTTGAAGTGCGTGAAGAAAGCGGTCAATGGTACCACCAGGTATACTATTTGGTTAAATATATTACTAAGGAACTAGTGCGAAGGGTGGTGAGATGGGGGAGCTTCATACTGAAAGACGATCGAATCCAGAGGCTTCAACGTCAGATCGGCGGTGAACATCAAAACGAGCGGCGCTACGATACTGAAAGCGAGGTAGCTCAAGAGCAACGGCAGCACCCATCCGAGCGCGCCGGGCTGCCCGGAATAGTGGGCGCTGGCCAGCCACCAGACTATTGCGCCAGCGACGAGGCCGGCATAGGCCGGGAGGTTTCGGCTGAGTGCGGAGATTTCCAGCGGATGCTGGCAGTTGGGGCAGATCAGGTCGTAGGAGTACGCGACGATTTGTCCTGGCGGAAGAAACGCGAAGCAATTTGGGCACTGGCGCGCCGACATACTCACCTCCTAGAAACTAGTTAAATTCCATTCCAATCTAACAATATAACGCCCGCTTTCGCGACGGCTTAAACCGGTGAAAACTCGACGCGGTGGCGGAACGGGTCAATACGCTCCGCGCGCACACGAATGCGGTCACCCAGGTGGAAGACCACCTGCGCGCTTTTGCCGCGCGATCCTCGATGCGATTCGCAAACAATCGCATGATCGCGGTCGCGATAAGCGCATCGTTGAGCGGTGAATTCCTCCAGGCGGTCCACGCTGACGAGACCTTCCACGAAAATTTCCACTAGCTCGACAAAGAATCCGAATTTCTGCACTGAAATAATCAGCGCGTCGTACTCTTCGCCGAGACGGCTTTCCATAAACTGCGCGGTCTTCCATTCCATCAGCTCGCGCTCCGCGGAATCGGCGCGGCGCTCGGCTTCGGAGCTTTCCGCGGCAATTTCCTGAAGTTCGACGCGGCGATAAGGCCCAAGCATAGCGACGGATTCCGGCTTGCCCGGCCGAGGATCCTCGACCGCGGCTCGAATCGGCTTTACATCAGGATTTTCCAGTGCCCATTTGAGACAGCGATGAACGATAAGGTCGGGATAACGGCGAATAGGCGAAGTGAAATGAGCGTACTCGTTCGTCGCGAGCGCGAAGTGGCCCAGGACGTCGGCGGCGTAGCGCGCTTGCTTGAGCGAGCGCAACATCAGGTAGGAAAGAATGCGCTCTTCCGGTTTTCCGGCAATTTTCTGCGTGAGGCGCTGATAGTGCTGCGGGCGAATATCCACTTCGTCGGCGGCGGGCAATGTGACCGTCATCGGGCGCATGCGGCCCCGCTTTCCACGGCCGGTTCGCGCCTCCTGACGGACCGCGCCGTGGCGGACGGCCACGCGGCGCTGCGCGAGATCCTCGACTCCCAGGGAATAGCCGAAAGCTTGGGCGAGTTCCTCGAACTCGAGAACTTTTTTCGGGTCAGGTTTTTCGTGCACGCGATGGAGCGAAGCGACTCCGCGTTTTTCCAGGTATTGCGCGACGGCTTCGTTTGCGGCGAGCATGAATTCTTCGATCAAGCGGTGGGCGATGTTGCGCTCGCTGCGGACGATGCTGAGCATGCGTCCATCGTTGTCGAATTCGATGACCGGCTCGGGAAGATCGAAATCAATCGAGCCGCGAGCGTTGCGGCGGCGGTTTAGTAAGAGCGCGAGTTCTTTCATTCGGCGGAAATCCTGAACCAGGGGGGCGTAGCGCGCAGTCATCTCCGGATCGCCTTCGATGACTTTGTTGACGTTGGTGTAGGTCATGCGCTCGGCGGAACGAATCACGCCGGGGAAAAATTCAGACTGAATCAATTTTCCGGTCGCGTCCATTTCCATCACGACGCTCATTACTAGGCGGTCCACTTTTGGATTCAGCGAGCAAATGCCGTTGGATAGCTCTTCGGGGAGCATGGGCACCGCGCGATTGGGGAAATAAACGGAGGTGCCGCGGAGATGGGCTTCGCGGTCGAGCGCCGAGTTGCGCGGAACATAATGCGCGACGTCGGCGATGTGTACTTGAAGTTCGAAGTTTCCGTTCGGGAGCAGTGCCACGCGAACGGCGTCGTCGAAGTCGCGCGCCGTTTCCCCGTCAATGGTGACGATGGCGAGATCGCGGAAATCACGGCGGCCGGCCAGCTCGGACTTTGCGACTTCCTGTTTTTCGTTTCGCGCTTCGGCCAAAACTTCACCGGGAAAAATGTGAGGCAAGTGATGCTTGCGAATTATGATTTCGACGTCCACGCCGATTTCGCCGGGGCGGCCGAGAATTTCCAAGACGCGTCCGACGGGCGCGAGGCCACCTTTGGGATAACGCCTGATTTCGACATCTACGACCGCGCCGTCAAGCTCGGGAAGACGCAAGCGGCGACTCGCGAGGGGCTGATTTTCCGCGGTAGGGCCCAGTTTTTCGCGCAGAGCGGGGGTCAGCTCGTCGCCGGGAGGAATCAGTACCTCGTGCAGGATGCGCGTGTCGTAAGGAAGTACGACGTTTCCTTGCGGGCCATAGCGGAAGAGGCCGACCAGCGTGGGGTGCTGGCGCTCGACAATTTGCACCACGCGGCCTTCGGCGCGGCCGTCCGGGCGGCGGCGTTCGACGCGGCCGAGAACGCGATCGCCGTTCATCGCGTCGCCCAAATTGTCGCGTCCGATGAAAAGATCGCCGTCGATTCCGCGGATGGGAAAATCTGGGACGAGAAAGGCGTAGCCTTCGCGATGGGCGACGATTCTGCCGGGGATGAGGTTCGGATCCTGGCGAGGTTTTGACGCCGCGGCGGAAGCCAGCTGTTGATTTTGCGAGCGACCCTGCGCGGCAGTCTTCCCGGAAGCCGACTCGCGGTCCTTGCGTTTCGTCGCGGCTTTCTGGGTTTCCTTTGCGCCGGGCAGTTTGTAGCGTCCGCCGCGCGTTTCTTCCACATCGCCGCTTTTCTTGAGGCGATGAAGCACACGAGGGAGGAAGCGGCGACCGTGATGCTTCAGCTCCATGCCGTGAGCGATTTGCCGGATGCTGGCCGGCTCAGAAAGAGTGGCAAGGTGCGCGAGGACGAGCTCAGGGCTCACTTCCGGCGGACGCGATTCTTCCTGGGGGTCGTTGGGGTGGCGCTGGTTAGGAACGCCCATGGGGTCTCGATTGGTTAACGGATTTGGCGGCAGGCACGAAGGTTTGCACGCCGAAATATAACGACAATTTGAACGGCTGACATGCAATTCTGGCCCCGGTTAGAAATGCTCCAGCCGTTTGTTTTGAGTGAGTTACAGCCATTTCAGAATGTAAGCCAGTTTCGGTTAGAAATGCGTCGGGGAACCCCGAAATGGGAGATTCTTTTGTAGCTGGGAAGCTAGGGATTAAGCGCTGGCGGACTATCCCAACTGAGCCTTGATGAAGCGTTCGACGATATTCTATTTTAATCACGACCGACGCTAGCACGTGATTCGGCGAAATTCAAGGATGTGAACGTTGTGAGCATAAGTCTGCGAAAGCGTCTGAAGTAAGACTCGGGAGGGGCGAGAACTTCGGGATATAAACAAAACAGTTTATTCTTCGCGACGAGATGCAATTCATCGAAGGAGAGAGAGATGTCACTCAGCCAAGGCGAGAAAGGGAAGCGGTTTCGTGCGCTGCATGAGGGGCCTGGGACGTTTGTGATACCGAATCCATCGAATGCGGGGACGGCGAGAATACTGAGTTCGCTCGGATTCAAGGCGCTGGCTACGACGAGCGCGGGTGTGGCGTTTTCATTGGGACGGCGAGACGGCGCAGGGTTGGTGAGCCGCGAAGAGACGCTCGAGCATGCGCGAGAGATTGTGGAGGCAAGCGATTTGCCGGTGTCCGCCGATCTGGAGAAATGTTTTGGCGACGAGCCGGAGATCGTGGCGGAAACGATACGCAAAGCGGCGGCGGTTGGACTGGTGGGCGGGTCTGTGGAGGACGCGAGCGGAGATCCGAATCGTCCGATCTACGATCACGTTCTGGCGGTTGAGCGCGTTGCGGCGGCGGTGGCGGCGGCGCGAGCGCTGCCGTTCCCGTTTGTGTTGGTGGGGCGGGCGGAGAATTTCCTGCACGGACGCGCGGACCTGAAAGACACGATACGGCGTTTGGAGTCTTATGCAGAAGCAGGAGCGGACGTGCTTTTCGCGCCCGGGTTGCCCGATCTGGACGCCATCCGCACGGTTTGTTCGGCGGTGACGCCGCGCGCAGTTAACGTGCTGGCGGGCGGGAAGGGGAGCGGGTTGACTGTCGCGAACCTTGCGGCGGCGGGAGTGCGACGGATTAGCGTTGGGTCGGCATTGACGCGTGCGGCGTTTGGAGCGTTCTTGCGAGGGGCGCGCGAGATCATGGAGAAAGGCACGTTCACGTTTGGAGATGACGCGGCGTCGTTTGCGGAGATTTCGGAATTCATGAGTGAATGGTAGAGGTTGAAGGTGACCATCGGGGCCGGGCGTATCCGCTAAGGAAGTCAAAGGAGCCGGCGAGACGCCGGCGCTACGAAAGACAACAGCGCAGGTCGAAGTCCTCGGGTCTGAAGACCCGAGCTACATTAATCCCTACCCCGCTTCAAGAAAGTTCGAGCGTAACACCTAGCTAAGGTTCGGGGGGTTCGGCGATGGGGAGATCCAGGACAACTATTTTTCCGTCGCTAGTACGTTCGAGGGCGGGGGCATATTCGCCGAGGAGTTCGCGGCGCCACCAATCGCCGTTTACGCGCTTGGTGCGCAGGTCGGTGAACCAGTACTGGTAAATTACGGAGCGGACCTGGCGCGGCGGCGCGCCGGCGAAAGGATTTTTGGCGAAAAGTTCGAGCACGGGACCATCATTTTTAATCAGGCGCTCTTCAGTCCAAACTACGAAACGGGAATCCCGCCAGGGGCCGAGCGAAGCAAACCACAAATTCCAATCGAAGCGCGGCTGATAGGGGGCGTAAATTCCCGGAGCTTCGTGGATGTCCTGCGGCTTATAGCGGAAGGGGTACGGAGTCCAGGTTTTTCCGTCTTGCGAACCTTGAAATTCAATTTCGTAGCGGCCGTGAGTCATGACGGCGAAAAGACCGTAGCGATTGGCGATGCGAAAAGGTTCGATCGCGCGCAACGGCGATTGCGGAAGAGGCACGGTGGGAAACAGCATCCAGACAAGCTGGGCGGTGGCGCAATAAAAAATGAAGCCGAGGCAGGCAGCGGCAATTGTTCTGCGCAGAGGGGTGAGGCGTTCGCGCCAAGTGACGCGCGGGATTTCGTTTTCAGTGGCTGCGATCGTCGCAGGCGCTTTGTGAAATTTCAGCGAGGTTATCGCTTCGATGCGGTGGCGGATTGCGCTCGGGACGATCCATTCGATCACGCGGTCGTCAAGCAAGAGGAAGCCCAGCAGGAGAACCACATAATTCAGGAAAGCGTAATTTGCGGTGAGGATGATGGAGACTTCGAAGGGCGTGACGATACAAAAGCAGAGAATGCGGAAACGCCTGGGAAGAAAAAGCAACCAAACGAAAACGAGTTCAGTCGAAAGAGTGTAGAAGACGGCGGAGGCGTGAAACCAGTGCGGCAATTGCTGGACGTACCAGCCAATCCAGGTGGGGAGCGGGCCGTTCTGGTAATAGTCGTCCATGGCGGTGAACTTGCGCCAGGCAACGTCGCCGCTGGCGATCTTGGCCACACCGGATTCGAAATAGATGCGAAACCATTCCCATTGAAGAAGAAAGAGGCTGGCGCGAGACGGCGGATTTGCGCGTCCGAGGCTGGGTAAAAATCCCGGAGGAGAGAAAAATAAGGCGAGGAAGCCGGCTTCGAGCAACATGCCGTCGGATTGGTAGTTGGAAAAATCCTGGGCAGCGCAGACAAATGACAGGAAGCAAGCGAAACAGACTAAGAGCGAGGCGCGAGGCCAAAGATTTGCCACCAGTAAGATAGACGCGACGACTCCCAGCCAGCAGACGGCCATCAAGGAGCGATCAGTGGCGCTGAACCAGAACATGGTGGGTGCAAACCAGAATTTTTGTGCCGGCAATGCTGCGGCAACAGCTTTCAGATAATCAGTGGCGGGAAGGATTCCATTGGGGCCGATCAAACCCTTGATTTGAAACAGCAGGGAATAGAACGCGGAGAAGTAAATCAAACCCAGGGCGCGGAGGAAAATCCAGCGCGGCCAGAGATGGCCGGGACGCTTGGCGTCTATGGGCTCGGG
>JBEKSN010000130.1:0-10642 GCA_049517055.1 Candidatus Acidiferrales bacterium
ATTGAGCGCCGGGGAATGGACCGTCCAAGACCTTGTTGTTTGATGCCGACGAAACGCGAGTCCAATGAGCCGCGACAATGATGCTGCCGTCTGGGAACGGGAGGGTCCCTTCCTTGTAGGCTTTGATCGCTATATCGTTGCCGAATTGAGCGCGCAACTGGTCGAGCTTTCCCGGCACTAGAAGGCTGGCCACGGCGATTACTTTCCAATCGCGGTATCCGGCGGGGATTTTGACTCCGTAGATCGGAGAGGATTCTCCATCGGACTGCCCGGATGCGCGGGGCATGTAGGCGACAATGCCGGACAGGGTTGCAATTGCAAGCAGCAGGAAACCGATCCGTTTCATAGTGTTCCTCCTTCTAAATTCTTGGGCGTCACAATTCGTTCTGGGGAGTGGCGCGTTGGCTCACAGCGGGAGCTCTTTGCCGGCCTGCTCCGCCACCATGTAACTGGCGTACCAATCGGGCCAGTCCGGATCTGCCTTGCCGATGCGCTTTTCGTGCTCTCCGTGTGCGGCCTCCGCGCGCCGCATTGCGCCGGCCAGATCGCTGGCCGATGCGAAACTCGTCGTTGCGGAGTCGATGCGGCCGGGAAGCCGCGTGGTGATTTCCTGGAACAACCAGCCGTTGCCGTCCGGATCCTTGAACGAGGCGAACGAGCTGTAGCTGCGATGCTGGGGATCGGGACCGCTGGCGCGGGTGCGTCCAGACAGGTAGGCCTCGTCAATGCCCGCGAACACGCCGTTGTTGTGGAACGCTTCGCTGATCTGGATGCCGCGATCGAGCAACGCTTTGCGGGCGGCCTGGATGTCGGACACGATCAGGTACAGGCCTTGCGCCGAGCCGGGCGCGGCCGGGGTGACGTTCTTGCCGAAGATGACCGAGCACCCGGAGCCGGGAGGCGTGAACTGGATAACGCGGTAGTCGGCGCCGGAGGCGAAGTCGGCGTCGAGCCGCCACCCGAGCTTGGAGTAGAACTCCTTTGCGCGGTCCACATCCGAGACGGGGATGACGACGATCTCGAATTTCATGTCAACCGGCGCGACTTTGGCGTCGATACCACGGACTGCGTTGGTGCTCATAACTGCCTCCTGAGTTGTGTCATTTTCTTGCGTTCAGTGCCCTTAGCGGCGAACTTTACTCAAGTCACTTTTATTGTCAAGAGCAAGCTTAGGGCTTGACAACCCATAACCGTATGGTTATGATTCTGACATGCAAGCGGCAACAGAAAACGTCTTCAAGGCCCTCTCCGACCCAACCCGCCGGGCGATCTTCGAGCGTCTGGCGCGTGACGGGGAACAGACAGTCCATGCATTGACGGATCATTCCGGCGTTTCACAACCGGCCATTTCCAAGCACTTGAGTGTTCTAAAGCACGCCAAGTTGGTGCGCGATCGGCGTGAGGGGCGCGAGACTCACTACCGCGCACAACCGCAAGCGCTGGCGCCACTGATCGACTGGATGAGCGTCTATGGCGCGTTCTGGCGCGACCGATTTGATCGTCTCGAAAATCTACTGAAAAGGATGGACAAATGACCAATACCGCCCCGACACGTAGCCTCGTGATAGAACGTGAGGTACCGCATCGTCCGGAAAAAGTCTGGCGAGCGCTGACGCAAGGAGCGCTGATCGAGGAGTGGCTGATGAAGAATGATTTCCAGCCGGTGGTGGGCCACCGGTTCAACTTCCGTTCGACGCCCGTGCCGGGTTGGGACGGGGTCATAAACTGTGAAGTGCTGGTGCTCGAACCGAATTCACGGCTCTCTTATAGTTGGGGGACTATGGGTACGGAGAGCGTGGTCGCCTGGACGTTGACGCCGACCAAGGACGGCACGCATGTCCGCATGGAACAAACCGGCTTCCGGTCGGAACAAGATGCCGCCTACAAGGGTGCGACATACGGATGGACGAAGTTCATCGGCAACCTGGAGCGCGTCGCTGGGGGGCTGGACTGACCATGAAAGCAAAAAACATTGCTTATTGGACGACCACCGTGCTCGTAGCGTTTTTTATGAGCGGGGGCGTGGTGCAGATACTGCAATTTAAGGCCAACCCCCATGGCGTGGTGCCCGAGCTTGGCTATCCGATGTACTTCTTTGCGATCATCGGAGTTTGGAAAGTGCTGGGAGCCATTGCCATACTCGTGCCGCGTTTTCCGCGGCTTAAGGAATGGGCGTATGCCGGCATCTTTTTCGACCTGACGGGCGCGGCCATATCCTGCGCGGCGGTCGGCGGTTACGGCGCTTACGGCTTTCACGTCATCGCCCCGCTCTTGATTGCCGGGCTTACTGTGGCATCGTGGGCGTTGCGACCGCCAAGCCGTACCGTCGGCATCCTTTTTCCAGCGACAAACGTCAAACCGGCATAAACAATTTTGAACTTCGAGGGTGAGAACATGAAAAAGTCGGGCGCGAGCGCAGGTCAATCGGCCTCGGAGCTTATCTCGAAAAGAATCGCCGACCTCGGGGACTGGCGCGGGAAAACTCTGAGCAGAATGCGCAAGCTCATCAAGCAAGCAGACCCGGACGCCGTCGAAGAGTGGAAGTGGGGCATTCCGGTGTGGTCGCACGACGGAATCATCTGCACGGGAGAAACCTACAAGAAAGTCGTGAAGCTTACGTTCGCCAAAGGCGCGTCGCTGAAGGATCCGGCGCGGCTATTCAATTCGAGTCTGGAGGGAAACGTACGCCGCGCGATTGACATCCACGAAGGCGAAGAAGTTGCCGAGCCCGCCTTCCAGGCGCTCATTCGCCAAGCGGTCGCGTTCAACAGTTCCGGCAAGTCGAAGCCTTCGAAGAAAGGGAAGTCCTAAGGGATTTCGCCGCTGAAAAGCTATTTGGGTTCGTCGGGTTTTGTAGCCGGAGGCTCGGCGGGTTTCGAGCTGTCGGGTGCGCTCTCCGGGGCGGCGGCCGGCTGCTTCACGAATTCGAAGGTGCAGGAGCGGCCCAGGATGCCGGCGCCTTCGTTGCGCGTGCCGGTGCCTTTGGTGTCTTCGAATTGGGCTTTGATGTCGTAGCTGTAGTTGTCGCCCTTCATGGCGAAGACGCCGTGCGCGTGGTTCTGGGTGACTTTGCCTTTGGCAGTGAGCTTGGCGCTGCCGTCGTCGGCAATCTTGCCGTCGATCACCAGGTAGCCCGGACCGCCTTCTTCGCCGTGCTGTCCGTGAAAGTTGCCGTCCTTGATTGTGCTGGGGAACAAAAATTTGTAAGCCGGGGTTTCGCCATGCGCTTCGCAGGCGAGGTGGGTGACCCAATCGCCGTCGTAGCGACCGCCAGCAATCGAAGCTCCCGGCAGGAGCAGCAGGGCGCAAACCACTGCTAGGCGGACCGCACTTCGCATTCCCATCGCGCTTCTCCTTGGAAGAGAATTATTTCTACAGCGACCGCATCAAGCTGCGACGGCTCTGGCGGGCTTGGTTCGCTTTGCCAGCAAAGCCAGACGCTCTTCGTGATTCATGGGCTGCCAGGGGACAAGTTTTTCGGCCAGCACATCCATTCTGCGCAGGACGGTCAACTCGAGGAAAAGCTCCATCACATCCAAGTCGCGAAAGACCAAAGAGCCGGCATCGCGCATCTTGTCGCGGATGCGGTCGAGATGGGCGGGCATTTCGGTCCAGTGCAGGCTGGAACGGTGGTGATGGCACAGGTGGTAGCCTTCGTTCATGAAGTTCAGCTCGTCGAAGAGCGTCACGGTGTTGGCAAAATAATCTTCGGGGTGTTCCGGGTCGCAGAAGGCGTGCTGCACCCAGGCGGTGAGCGCCATGATGAAGTTCATGCACAGCAGCGGAACCAGTACATACACGATTCCGATTCTCCAATCGTAAATAAAGACAGCGGCGAAGAAGAAGTAGTAGCGCGCCATGCCCCATAAAATTCGGCGGCGGTTTTTTTCGTCACCTTTGGCTTTGAAGTAGGCGTAGGGGGCCAGGCCCAGGGCGGTCCAAATGTTGTCGGAAAGATACCAGAGGAAATCCAGCGGGCTGGTGCGATCGTAGCGGCTGGAGGTGACGGTGTCTTCGGGGCCGCCGTTTTCGCGATGGTGCAGGCCGACGTGAACGGTGCGATCCAGTTCCGGAACGTTGCCGTACAAATATCCCAGGAAGAATTCGACGTAGCGGCCGAAAACTTTATCGTATTTCTCGGAGAAGTAGCCTTGGCGGCGGTGGGCTTCCAGGTGTTTGGCGCTGAACATCCGCACGAAGCGCTCAAACTTGAGGCCGTAGAGCGAAAGATAGAAAGCGATGACGAGCAGGAGCCGCGGTTTTCCTAAAACGAGTTGGGCCACGAAAATCGGCAGGGCAGTGAGGCTGAGCGAAACCATGAGGCGCAACGCGGGCGTGTCGCGCGGATCGCGCAAAACTTTTTGGCCCAGGCGGTAGAGGAAACGGTCATAAGCGCGGGAGAGAAACTGATACGCGTCGCGCAACGGGCGAATCTTGCCGAGAAGTTTGGCCGCGCCGTAGCATCCGAAGGAAAGCACGGCGACGAGCGCCACGGCAAGCGTGCTGGCCAAAGCCATGAGCACGGCCCAGCAGCGGAGAACGAGTTCGGGTAAGGCGGCAAAGCTGATGGCAGGCCAATACGCGTTTGAGCGAGTGCCTTTTGGCACGTCGCTCAAATCGGCTTCCATTAACTTGCCTACAAATTGCATGTTCGTCGTTATACCAAGTGACGGGCTTCGTCCGGCGACCTACGCAAAAGAACTTTACTATCACGGAGAGCAAAGTTCCAGCATCGTAGCGTTGCGACGTTAATAGGAATCACTTGGGAAGCATTCCGATGGTGCCCAGCCAGGTCTCCACCAACTGAGGCCATTCCGTGATCGGAAACTCCGTGCGGCGCAGACCGAAAGCATGTCCGCCGTGGGCGTAGAGATGCATTTCCGTGGGAACCTTCGCCTTCTGTAGTGCGATGTAGTAAGCAATCGACTGGTCTACGCCGTCGATGTAGTCATCTTCGGCTTGCACCAAAAACGTTGGAGACGTCTCGGGAGTGACCGGAACTTCCGGATTCAATCCAAATGTGTTTTCGTCCGTCGAGAGATGACCCGGATAAACTGCCACAGCAAAATCCGGGCGACAGCTCTCTTTGTCTGCCGCATCGATAGGCTGATACAAACGGTGCGCGAAATCGGTACTGATTTCCGCCACCAGATACCCGCCGGCCGAGAAACCAATCACTCCGACCTTGTGGGGATCGATGTGCCAATCTGCGGCATGTAATCGCACGAGGCCCATCGTTCGCTGCGCATCTTCCAGCGCCAGTGTGGATTTGTTTAAACCGTGGTTGGGGCGGCACTTGCAGTGCCAATCATAAGGCGGGCTCGGCGCGCGATATTTCAGCAACACGCAGGTGATCCCTCGCGAGGTCAGCCAGTCGCAAATCTCCGTGCCTTCCAGGTCGATAGCCAATCCCTCAAAGCCGCCGCCGGGAAATACAACGACTGCAACGCCCGTATTCTTTCCCGTTGGCGAGTAAACCGTGATGGTTGGCTGCGTCACATTCTTCACCCAGAGCCAGGTCTTTCCGGCGACCGGGTGATCCTTTACGATCTCCATATCCTCGGGGCCGGGGGCAGGCTGCGCATCAGGCACGGCGCCCGGCCATATCGGGATTTGCGTATGTCCCAGCGACGGCTGCCAAACAAATGTCTGCGCGCGTAGGCCGCCAGACGAAAACAGAACACAGAGAGCTACGATCGAAAACTTCATCACGATCCTCACGCCCTTAATATAACCCGCCGCGGCCGGGAGTTTTGAATGTGAAAAGACTACTGTGCCCGGCGGGCCACGCCATTACCAAATCGGAGCAGATGTTCTTACCAGATTAAAAAACTCTAATAGATCGCGTGATGTCTTGTTTAGGGACAGTTTCGCAGACCGCTGGGTGACAAAGTGAGAGCCGAGTTCGTAAAAACACTGTTGCGCAAGATGGCGGAGCCGATTAATAGAATAGAGTTGTGGGCAACGGAGAATTGAAGTGACCAAACTTGCAGAAATTGCTGGAGGCGTCATGAGGGGCGGCGATGGTGTCGGTGTTGACAGTGTGGCGGACATCCTCGAACGCGAGATCCCAAATCTCATTCAAGAATGGCTTGCCCTTGTGGAAAAGGAACCGGACCTGACCCATATTCCGTTGAGCTTTGAAGAGCGCACGGGCCATCTTCCTCAGCTTCTGCACGACGTTATTAAGCGCTTGCGCCTGGACTCCGGGACGAAAGCTCCGATTTCGAAGGCTGCGGCCGACCATGGAGATCTGCGGCGCAAGCAAGGCTACACGGTGGCGATGGCGGTGGAAGAGTCCCGGCTGCTGCAAGTGAGCATTTTTACCACGCTGCACAAAAACGTGAACCAATTGGAATTTAGCGCACTGCTTCCCGACGTGGTGACCATCGCGGACGAGGTGGACGCGCAATTGAAAGAGCAGATGCTGCGTTTCATGGCCGCAGATACCGCTGAAAAAGCCAACAAAAAGTAACTCGTTCCCGGTGGATTGAACAGGATGCCACGCCCAGGCCTTGAAGCCGAAATACATACGAACGCGAAGCATCGCCACGAGTGTGTTCTGCTCATCGATGCCGAGGCTACTGACGCGGCGAGAATTTTAGAGGAACTGGGCTCGTCAACGGGCGAACAGTTCGATGTGGAGTGGGTTCCCGAACTTTCGAGCGGACTAGGCCGGTTGCGTAAGGGAGGAGTGGGGACGGTGGTGTTTGACATGACCTCGCCCGACAACCGCGCCATCGAGACCTTCGATAGGCTTTTTCAGGCCGCGCCAGGGGTTCCGATTCTGATCCTTGTTGGAGCGGATGCTGAAGAAATGGCGCGCAAAGCAGTACAGCACGGAGCCCAAGACTACCTGGTGAAGAATCCAGCCGACGGCTACCGCTTAAGGCGCGCGGTGCGCGCGATGATGGAACGCCGTTCGACTGCCGCAGTGTTGTTGGAAAATCAAGTGGCCAACGTGACCCTTGACTCGATTGGAGAGGCGGTCCTACGCACGGATATACACGGCAACGTCGCCTATCTGAACCGGATCGCGGAAGACTTGATCGGGTGGCAGCAGGAGAAGGCGCTGGGGCGTCCTGTTGCGGAGGTGCTACGAGTCGTGGATGCCGTTAGCGGCGCAGCTGTTCGCGATGCTCTGGACGTCGTAACGCGAGAAGATAAGACCGCGGGGGTAACGGCGAACTGCACGAACGGCATTCTGGTTCGACCGGACGGCTTCAAACTTGGGATTGAGATTAGCGTGACGCCTATGCGGGACCAGGATGGCGCTGCCAGCGGGGCGGTTGTGGCCTTTCGCGATGTCAGCGTAGCGCGGGCCACCTCGGCCGAAATGTCGCACCTGGCGCAGCACGATTTCCTGACTGATTTGCCGAACCGGATGCTGTTCAATGACCGGCTGCAGCAAGCGATTTCACTGGCAATGCGCCAGGGCAAGCAACTCGCGGTGATGTTTGTGGATTTAGATCACTTCAAAAAGATCAATGACTCCCTGGGTCACGGAGTGGGCGACAAACTCCTGCAGTCGGTAGCCGAGCGACTGGTGGCTTGTGTCCGGCGGACGGACACCGTAAGCCGAATGGGCGGCGACGAATTTGTCGTACTGCTCTCTCAAGTCGAGAATGGGGAAGACGCGGCAGTGAGCGCGCAAAAAATCCTGAGAGCGCTCGCGCAGCCGCATATCATCGATAACAAGAGTCTGGACGTCAGCGTGAGCGTGGGAGTGAGCACCTATCCCAGCGACGGCCCGGACGCGGAAAGCCTGATGAACAAAGCCGACACTGCGATGTACGAAGCCAAACAGCACGGGCGGAACAACTATCAGTTCTTCCGGCGGGACATGCACGCGCGGCTGGCAGACCGGCAATTGCTGGAAAGGGATTTGCGTTACGCGCTAGGTCGAAATGAGTTTTTGCTGCACTACCAGCCCAAATTCAATCTTAAGACCGGAGAAATCACGGGAGTGGAATCGCTGATACGGTGGGAACACCCGGAGCGAGGAACGGTATGTCCCGGGACTTTCGTGCCCATCGCCGAAGAGTGCGGATTGATATTGGCGATAGGGCGGTGGGTGCTTCTGGAAGCATGCCGGCAGGCTCGAGCCTGGAGCGATGCGGGGCTTGGGATTGTGCCGGTAGCTGTGAATGTGTCCGCGTCCGAGTTTGGGGATAAGGATTTTGTCTCCGGAGTTCGCGCCGCGCTGATTGCGACGGGAGTGGAGCCTGCGAATCTAGAACTGGAGCTGACGGAGAGCGTGCTGATGCACGACGCGGAGTCAACCGTGCGCACGCTGGTGGCGCTGAAGGCCATGGGCGTGCAATTGGCAATCGACGATTTTGGCACAGGCTATTCGAGCTTCACCTACCTGCGGCGCTTTCCGGTGGACGCGCTGAAACTACACCAATCTTTCGTTCAGGAGATCACCGCGGACCCGGGGGACGCGACCATCGTGGATGCCATGATTAATATCGGGAAAAGCCTGAAGCAGCGGGTGATTGCAGAAGGAGTGGAAACCCGCGCGCAGCTCCATTTCCTTCAACGCCACGGATGCGCCGAGGGACAAGGCTATTATTTCAGCCGCCCGGTAATTGCCGGGCAGGTTGGCAAGCTTCTTCAGTGCGGCCTTCAAGAAGGTGTCTTCAATTAGCGGTTCGAAGAGAGCGGGGCACAGGTTAGCGGCCGTTTTAAGCCGATAAACGCGCTAGCCCGACAGACGGAGTATCGGTGCGCGACTTGTTCGGTAATCCGACTTGTCAGGACTTGACGAGTGAATGCGAACAACTTGCCTTGCCATGGGTCCTGTATTGAGGTAGATATGTGAGGAGGATGCTATTCCTTCCCTTGCGCCGTTTGACATTGCTCGCTGTATTCTCGCTATTCCTCTATGCAGTCATCTGTCCAGTCATCCATTCGCGACAAGCGGGAGAATCCAAGGCTACCAAAGGTACGAGCACAGCGTTCTATCCAAACAACCCGAGTGGCCTGCGGCAGCTCCTCGACGAGATGCTGGCAGCCGCGAGGCAGGACGACCATACCAAGCTCCAAGCCCTGATTCGAGAGGCTGAGATACCGGATTACGAGAACTGGTTCACTACTACCTTTGGTCGAGAAAAAGGTGAGAGCGCGGCGGGCTCTTACGGCGAAACGCTCCAAAAGGACCAAAAGGATTTTCAAGATCTTCTGATTCAACTTTCGCAGTTGGAGGGCGAGTTTTCTATTCAGAAAGTGGACACTGCAAAGAAGTACGACACGCTTACAGGTCCGCTAGATGAATACATTGCAGACTGGAAAGAGACTGGACCACCAACAGGCCAGGAAGTGCAGCACATCGCAGAATTCTTCTTCATTGAAGGACAATTCCGTTGGAATAACATCGTCCAGTTTTACCCTTTCCAGAGCGGGAAACCTAATTCGTTCGTGGCTGCGAAGCTCGTCAAACGGGTCGCGCCTGAATATCCAGAGGAAGCGCGCCAGAAGTCTATTCAAGGGACCGTGATCTTGAACGTGATTCTGCGAAAGGATGGCTCGGTCACGGTTCAGAATGTAGCGGCGGGTGACCCAATTCTTTCTCCAGCAGCAATCGAGGCGGTACGGCAGTGGCGGTATGAACCTTCGTTAATAAACGGCCAACCTTTCGAGGTACAAACGAAGATTAACGTGGTCTTTGAATTGACCCGTTGAATCACAGCCGCATAACGAGGCTAACGACCGGGTAAGTCCTGATTAACGCTAAAGTCCCACTACACCATCTGACCGATCTTCCGACTTATCCGGAGTTGACTACTTCTCTCCGCCGATTTTGGACCGAGTCTTCCACACGACCTGGAACGCCCCTATACTGCACGAGGTTGGAGGAGGGAAATGGGCAGAGGGAAACTCGTTGCGGCTATTCTGCTGACTTTCATCGCGTCGAGCAGCGTAGCCCGTGAGCGTCAGCATGCGAGTGGCGAGAAGTTGGGAACGGTGCGCTTTGCCACATCGTGCAACGAAGCGGCGCAGACGGAATTCAACCGCGCGGTAACGTTGTTGCATTCCTTCCAGTTCAGCCGCGCCATCGAAGGATTCAACGCGGTGCTGGGGGAAGATGCGACGTGCGGAATCGCCTACTGGGGAATCGCGCTTAGCGATTGGAGCAATCCTTTCGCGCCGGGAGCGAAAGACAAGAGCCAGTTGCAAGCGGGACACGAGAGCGCGGTGCTCGGCAAGACCGTGGGCGCAAAGACGGAGCGCGAACGGGCGTACATCGCGGCCGTCGGCAAGTTGTACAACGAGTATGAGAGCACGCCGCAGCGAGCGCGCTCGATCGACTATCGCGACGCCATGGCGGAAGTCGCAGCGAAATATCCGGAAGACCATGAGGCGCAAATCTTCTACGCCTTGGCGCTCGCGGCTTCGGAAGATCCCGCGGGCAAGACGTACGCCGACCGGCTGAAGGCTGGAGCGATTCTCGAGAGATTGTTCCAGGAGGAGCCGACGCATCCGGGAGTGGCACATTACCTTATCCATACGTACGACGTGCCGGCGCTGGCGGACCGGGCACTGGTGGCGGCGCGGCGTTACTCGGAGATTGCGCCAGATGCGCCGCACGCGCTGCACATGCCTTCGCACACGTTCACGCGCACGGGATACTGGCGAGAGT
>JBEKSN010000131.1:0-10486 GCA_049517055.1 Candidatus Acidiferrales bacterium
GAGGAAGGGTAGGGTAGTATGGTATGGGAAGGAGGATGAAAGAGGAGGGTGGAGTGAAAGAGTTGGAGAAGAATCCTCGAAGAGGATGGAAGAGACAGAAAGATTCTTCGAAGAATGGAAGAGGAGGGAAGGGCAGGGTGGTATGGGAGGGATGGTGAGGGCGAGTGAAGGAGTTGAGAAAGATTCTTGAAGAAGATTGAAAGGGATGGAAGAAGGATTCTTCAAGAAGGATGGGAGGGTAGGTGGGGTATGGGAGGGTAGGAGGGTTGGGTGGTTGAGATGGTTGATGAAGGATTCTCGAAGAGGATGGAAAGATTCTTCGAGGAGGAGCAGAGGATTGGAGAGGCAGGTGGGGTAGTATGGTATGGGATGGAAGAGGAAGGGATGATGGAGTGAAAGAGTTGAGGAAGAATCTTGAAGAAGATGGAAGGATGGAGGTTGGGTAAGAGCAGCGAGGTAGGGAAGGGTGGAAGGGTTGAAGGATGGAGAGGGTGGAAGAAAGATTCTTCAAGAAGGATGGGATGGAAGGAGGGTGGGTATGGAAGGAGAGGGATGGAAGAAGGTGTTTACATGAAAGAGTTGAGAAGAAAGATTCTTGGTGAGCAGGTGGTTGGGTAGAGGGTAGTATGGTAGGGAGGATGGGAGGAAGATGGAATGGAAGAGTTGGAGAAGAATCTTCTTCGAGGATTGGAAGGGAGGGTGAGGAGGGAGAGGAGATTGTGATTGCATTCAAGAAGATTGAGAAGGAGGTTCTCGATGAACGGAGGGAGGGAGTACGGTAGTACTTGGTAGGGTGGTGGTGAAGATTGCAAGAGCGATGGAAAGATTCTACAAGAAGATGGAAGAGGGAGGGTAGTGTGTATGGGAAGGAGAATGAGCAAGAGGATCGAATCGAAGAAGAATCTTTGAAGAAGAGTGGGAGGAGAGGAGGGCAGGGTAGTGGGGTATGGGAGGGAAGGGTTCCTCTCTTCTCGTTTCCTCGCGCTTCGATCGGGAATCCAACCGCATCTGGTCTCTCTCATCTGCTGTTGGATTCCCTCTCTCAGCGAGAGTCTAAGGATGGGATCGAGAGCGATGAAAGAGTTAGGGAATGGGAGGGCAGGGAGGGAGGGAAGAGGAGTGCGAGAGCACGACGGAGAAAGAATCTTCGAAGAAGATTGGAGGAGATGGAAGGGAGGAAGGTATGGGAGGGAAGAGAATGCGAGAGCATTCAAGAAGAGTTAGATGAAAGATTCTTCAAGAAGAATGGAAGGTGGGAGGGCAGTACGGTATGGGAGGGATGGAGGGGACGAGGAGTGGGAGCACGACGATGAGAAAGATGTTTACGATGGGGAGGATGTTGAAGAGTGTGAGGGTTGAGGATGAAGAGGAAGAGGAGGTGGGAGAGTGGGAGGGAGGAGGTTGAGAGCAAGAGAACATAAAATAATCTGTTGAAGATGATGACAACATAAAATATTCTTGTGAAGAGAAGAAGATTGTGAGGACGATCAACAGGAAGAGGTACGGTAGAGGTAAGTAGGGTATGGAAGAGGTGATGACATAAAATAATATGGTGAAAAGATGTTGACATAAAATATTGTGATGAAGAGTAGAAGATGACAACAGGAAGAGGTAAGGTAGGGTAGATGGTAAGTAGGGGATGGAAGGAGATGGCGACATAAAATAAGATTGTGAAGATGCGATGTAAAATATTTGGAGAGAAGATTGTGATGAAGATAACCATGAAGAGGTAGGGGTATGATAGGGAAGGAGGGTGGGAGGGAAGTAAGGAGAGAAGATTTTGAAGAGAAGATGTGATGAAGATCTCATCGTGTAGAGGTACGAGATTGTAGAGTGAGAGTGAGGGTAGCATAGACTCTGGAAGAGAAGAAGATTGTGAAGATGATTGATAGGAAGAGGAAGAAGATGTTTACGACGAAGAGATGGAAGAGGAGGTAGAGAAGATGGAGAAGATTGTGAGAGCGAGAGCAGGAAGAGTTGGAGATGAGAGGAAGGGTACGGGGGGAGAGGAAGAGAAGATGTTCGTGAGAAAGATGAAAGATGAAAGAGAGAAGAGGACAACGAGAGGGAAGAGGAACGGTACAAGAGAATGGTGAGACAGAAGAGTGATAGCAGAAGGACAAAGAGGTGAGAGTGGGAGGTAGTGAGGCAGGGTGAGTAGGAAGAGGTTGTGATCATGATGCACAAGAGAAAGAAGATGAACGAAGAGGAAGAGAGGATGATGAAGAGAAGAGTAAGAGAGTACAGGAGAGTGATGATGAAGAGCGAGAGTACGAAGAAGATTCAAGAGAAGAATGAAGAGGAACGATCGAGATGGAAGAAGATGAGTGAGGCATGCTGTAAGGAGACGGAGAAGGAAGAGAGTTAAGGATGAAGAGTTTGAGAAGATTCAGAAAGGGCGAAAGAGGAGGGGAGAAGAACGGAAGGGAAGAGGAAGAGATGAAGAGGATGAAGGAGAATACAGAGAAGGGTGCAAGAGAAGGAGAGATGAAGAAGGGTTTACGATGAAGAAGGAGATGGAGAAGAGAATGCGAGAGAAGAGTGAAGAGGAGTGAGAGTTGAAGGGGCAGGAGAGGTAAGGTAGGGCACTGAGGAGAGGAAGAAAGGATCGAGAAGAGTGAGAGCACGAAGAAGATTCACAAGAAGAACGAGGAGGAAGGATCGAGAAGAGAATCCAAGAGGAAGAGGCGAGAGCAAGAAAGAAGAGAGGAGAAGATGGGAACAGTGAGAGGGAAGAACGATGAAGAGTCTGCGATGAAGAACGAGAAGGGAAGATTCACGAGAAGAAAGGAACGATCAAGATGGAGGAAGAGTGAGGGTACTGTAAGGTACGAAGACGGAGAAGAAAGAGTGAGGATGAAGAGTTCAAGAAGATTCAGAAAGAGTGAAGGGTGGGAGGAGAGGAGTGGAAGGGAAGAAGGAAGAGGGATGAAGGGAGGAGAGGATGGTGAGGGAGTACAGAGAAGAGTGCAAGAGAAGGAGAGTGAGGAAGAAGAGTTTACGATGAAGAAGGAGAGGGAGGAAGAGAGGAAGGAGGAGAGACAGCAAGGAAGAGATGAGGAGAGCACCAAAGAGTTCACGGTGAGGAGAAGAGGATGCGAGAGTCTCTCCCAAGAGAGGAGGAAGATCGAAGAGAATGCGAAAAGGGAAGGGTACGAAGAAGGAGAGATGCTTCTCTCCTTTCCAATGCATCCTTCGAATCTTTCCGAATGGAAAGAGATGCGAGGAAGGTTCACCGAAGAATCGGTGAAAGGTACGAAGAAGGAGAGATGCTTCTCTCCTTTCCATTGCATCCTTCGGGTCTTCTACCACGGAAGGAGATGCGAGAAGAGTCCTCGAAGATCGAGGAGTCGGTGAGGGTACGAAGAAGGAGAGATGCTTCTCTCCTTTCCAGTGTTACACCTTCTGGTCTTCCAGTGGTGTGCAATGAGTCACGGACGTACGAGACGCGGAGGGAGCGCATGTCAGAATCGTATGCCACACGCCTCGATCTCTTCTGCCGCTATCGTCAAGGAGAGGGCAGAGAAGGATGGATGGAGGAGGAGTGAAGAGTCCGTTACGAGGCATACGTTCTGCGCTTTCCATCTCGGTGACCTTTCCGAGGGAGGAATGGGAGGGAAGAGAAGGTGTGGCCGTGTCTACTGGTACCTTCTTGAACACGAGGAGGCATGCGGAATGTTTCATCGCATCGACGGTCCTCTCTCGCGGGTCTTGATTGCCCGTCGAGGTTTCACTCTCCCAAGAGTGGTATTGCTGCCCGCACAGGGGGCTACGGGGGACGTTTCATGTGCGCCGCACAGGGTTTCTAGAATCGCGTCTTGAACGCGGGAGGGTTTGGGAGGCAACAGCAGCTCGAGGTTCTGCTGAGGCCCTTCCAAGAGGCCGAGGAGAAACGCTAGCCAGTACTACCTCGGTGCCAACAGGAAACTCTTGCGATGCAACTTCTTCCTGAGGGCGAATCCCGGAGGATCGGTGTGAGGGTTCCCTTCTTCCGACCGTGCAATCGTTCCCAGACCCGAGTGGAATCGCAGCCAGTAACTCTCTGCCAACAGGAAACTCTTGCGATGCAACTTCTTCCTGAGGCCCATCCAAAAGGATCGGTGAGAGCATACCTTCTTCCGACCGTGCAATCTTTCCCATCACCGTGCCGAATCAAAGTCTTCCATCTTCCCTATCGTTCCCATAACCGAGGAGAAACGCTAGCCAGTACTACCTCGGTGCCAACAGGAAACTCTTGCGATGCAACTTCTTCCTGAGGGCGAATCCCGGAGGATCGGTGGTGAGGGTTCCCTTCTTCCGACCGTGCAATCTTTCCCAAGACAAGACAAGAAGAACCATCCCGAGAGGAGCAAGGGGAGACGGCAGAGAACGGTGGGGTGTTTTAGAGTGTGTTCACCCAGCCACAAGGATGTTGGGAGGGAGCATCCCAGGATGGTGGTGCTACATCGTTCCTCACGTACTTGAGTAGCATGCTCTCTTCTCCAGTAAGCCCGCACATCGGATCCAACCTCGCTTACGCGGATTTTAACCCAACTCACGTACAACTTTCCGTGAAGAACAGTCACGACCTTCTGCCACTGAAGGGGAGTTGTGAGTCGACATCGAGGAAGTGAGGAGTGCTCGTTGAGGAAGGCATTCCATCACCCTGTTATCCCCAGAGTACCTGTAACAGGAGGCTGTCGGACATCTTCCGAGAGTTCTTTGCAGCCTCGATCGTCCACTCGGTCTTGTTGAAGTGGCACCGTCCCAGTCAAGAGCCTGCATAGTTAGCGGCTCCCAGGTTCTTGGGGTCTTTCTGTGTAACGGGCAAGAGTGGCGCTTTCACCACGTATTGTAAAATGCGATGGTAAGGACCAGGCAACTTGGAGAACTACCGTGCAACCGCTACCGGGCCACCCATTGAGTGGCGGGAGATAAGGGTACATTCTGTCTCTGCTAGCCGTCTAGGAAAGAGAGCAGGTGCCGTCGGGAATGCCACCCGCGAACGGGTGTCTCCAGGACGTGCTTCAAAAGGTGCAGGCGTAGTCTACCTTATTTCGTTCGTGTCCCTTTCACTCTCCTGAAGCCTTTCTGTTTGGCGGGGACTCAACCATCGGTCGTCTCATGGTCCCAGAGAGGAGGCTGGAGTTCAGTACATCGCTCTTGTTCTGTCTGCTGCGAGGTCTAGTAGCGATTATCCCGCTTGCATCTACTGCCGCGGTTCCCATGCCCCTCGCACATTCGAGGGTTGGGCTACTTCTGCGTGCCGTACGTTTTTACCGTGGTGTCCGTCCCACACAAGCGCCCACTTGAGCGTAGTCCTCCCTGAGGCTCGGGAGGGGGTGCCATACACCCTCTTTCACGGCTGACCGTCGCTGCGGGTCGATTTCTTTTACGTGGTGACGCCACGGTCCATTTCTCTGCGTGGTGACGCCACGGTCGATTTCTTTTACGTGGTGACGCCACGGTTCATTTGTTAACGTAGTAACGCTACGGTCCATTGATTAACGTGGTGACGCCACGGTCCTTATGCTTTAACGTGGTGACGCCACGAGGTAGTGTTTACGTGTTCCTCTCACGGCCCATTTGTTGACGTGGTGCCGCCACGAGGTCCTTTGTACGTGTTCCTCTCACGTCGAGCTTTTTTAACGTGGTCGAGCCACGAGGACCTGGGTACGTGTTTCCTCTCACGGTTGGATTTTTGATCGTGGTGACGCCACGGACTCGACCCCTCACGGATCGAATCTCCCACACTTGGCAGTTGGTTTCCTTTGGTTTCGTTTTGCGTCCAGAGAGAATCATCTCCCCATCTCGCCAAGAGTCAATTTAGCCACCGCCGGGCAGCCGATTTCAACCTCCAATCCGAGTTGAGAAAGTTCGGGTCCACACGCGGGCTCCAGACCTATCGCAGAAGGGAGCTCTCCGGCTCACACTAGACCCCGGGAATCAGGGAGTTAGGGAACTTATCTTTTGGGGACAGGTACGATCTGCGATCACTCAGATCCATTCGTTGTCACGTAAGGTCCTGTCGTGGTTCCCTCCTGTTCTCGTTGCCCTACGAACTCATTACTTCGACTTGATGCGCCTTGCTCGGTAGGGATATGCAGCAGATTCCGTGTCCACACGGAGATTAAATCCTGACCTTGCGAGTCTCTCCGAATGTTACCTGGAGGATTCTTCGTTCTCGCTACTATACTCGGTAGGTGCAGGTTACGACGTGAAGTTTGTGCACGTCTCACACTTCTCACACGTCTCTCGGACGGGAGGAATCGTTCGTCTTCTGAGAGGCGGTAGAGGGCACTTCTCTCACCGCGCTCAGGGAGGTTGTTCTAGCAGTCCGTCTGCCTCACGTAATACGTGGTGCCTCCAACCAAACGTAACCCATCTTCCGAAGAAGACACTGGGCAAGAAGAAGGTACCCGCTCTCCGAAGAGAACACTGGGCAAGAAGAAAGTGTACCCGCCCTCGGAGAGGACACTGGGCTGTCTACCCACCAAACCTTTACCCGCTCTCTCGCCTCCAAGAGAACACTGGGCAGGAAGAAGTTACCCGCCTTCCGAAGAAGACACTGGGCTGTCTACAAACCAGACCTTTACCCGCTCTCTCGCCTCCAAGAGAACACTGGGCAGGAAGAAGTTACCCGCCTTCCGAAGAAGACACTGGGCAGGAATGCCAACCAAACCTTTACCCGCTCTCTCGCCTCCAAGAGAACACTGGGCAGGAACACGAGTTCGATACAAATTCTCTCGTCCAGCATGTGTCCATAGTTCAGGGTAGAACCATCCATTCAATCCTGGTTGACGTGTTCACCACACGTGCTATCCAACCATAGCCCTTGGGTAGGACCATCCATTCAATCCGAGAGTCCGCGCTCACCACGCGTTCGTGAAACTTCCGCCACACTGTTGCTGAAGGGAAACTCGTGCGATGCACCTTCTTCCCAGCAGCGAGCTCCGAGGAGCTTCTCCCCTACGGGAGTAAGTACGTGTCGACATCGAACAAGAAACAGAATCTTCCGTCGAAGAGTGCGAGGGCAGAGGAGGTCACAACCTTCACGAGAAGGAGAGTCTTCCAGAGCAGAGGCAGCACGGAAATGCAGGAGAGAAGACAAGATCTTCACGAAGAGTACCATCCTTCACGGTGATGCACGAAGAATCTTACAGAGGAGAACGCATGGAAGACAGCACAAGAGAAGGAAGAAGGAGCTACGAGAGTGAGGAAGAGGGACACAAGAACGAGAAGAGCGTGAGGAGGAAGAACTACAGAGGGACGACACAAAGAAGAAACAGAATCAGAAGAACTCAACGAGAGACAACACAGAGAAGAGCATCCTCAGACAGAAGAGAAGAAGCAGCACGGATCGGGAGAAGGAGCAAGAGAAGAATCACGAAGAGAAGAACACACGAGAGGAAACAACAGCACAGAAGAAGGAAGAGGAACCAGAGCAAGGGAAGAGAACAGAAGACAAGAACCGAAGGATCGATGAGAGAAACCAAATGCGTTTCTACCTACTCAATGTGAGACATCCTCTAAGAGAATCACAGAGGGAACCGACACTCTACCTATAGCACGGTACCGAAGGATCCCGAGAGGAAAGGAAATGCGTTTCTACCTACTCAATGTTCACACACAAAGAGAACCAACCGAGGGAACCCTACACTCTACAGCACAGACAGAGCAGAGGAGCAAGAGTACAAGAAGCATCTGAAGAAAGAAGAATGGAAGGAGAGGTTCACCACGTCTCTCCTCCCAACCTCTCCCTCTCAACCATCACGCACTCTCCCTCACAGTACACTCCAACAAGAGAGGAAGAGGAGAGCAAGACCTTCACGAAAGAGAGCAGAAGGATCTACGAGAGAAGAGCAGAGGCAAGACACGAGAGAAGAGTGTCAACGGAGAGAACACAACGAGAGACCGTCACAGGAGAGAAAGAGCATGGAAGATAGAAGCATGAAGAAGCATGGAAGAAGAGGTCACCACTCCTCTCCTTCCACACTCCCACCTTCCATGCACGCACCACAACACAAAGAGTCAGGCACAGCACACCCTACAGAGAAGGAGAAGAGCAAGACCTTCAAAGAAGAGACCAAAGGATCTACGGAAGAGGAGAGCAAGGAAGAGAAGCAAGAGAGAAGAGCACAACCGAAGAAAGAAGAACACCACACAACAACACAGAGAAGATCACACTCCAGTAAAGAGTGCGTGGAAGACCGAAGAGAAAAAGCATGGAAGAAGAGGTCACCACTCCTCTCCTTCCACACTCTCCCTCTCCATCGTCCACGCACTCTACCCAACACACGAAGAGTCAGGACACAACACATCCTACAGAGAAGGAGAAGAGCACTACAGAACCCAAAGAGGAAAGAAGAGCAGCACAGAAGAGAAAGAGAACGATGAAGAGTCTCACTGCACCGTACAGGAGGAGAGCAAAGACCAGAAGGATCTACGGAGAGAGGAATGCAAGGGAAGAACACAGACAGAACACATCCTTCACGACGAAGAAGAGAGAACCGTACACAACACAGACCGCACAGCAAGAGGAAGAGCAGAAGGATCTACGGGAGAGGAGTGCAAGGGAAGACAGCACCGAGAAGACACGAGCACCGACAGAGAGGAAGAGTGCGGAGTGTGAAGAAGAGAAGATCCAAGAAGAGGTTCACCACGCCTCTTCCTGCACCTTCTCCCTCCCACATCCCGCACCCACACAGCACATCATACACGAGAGTGAGCAAGGACAAGACCACACCACACAACCGCAAGAGAAGACATCACGACCGAAGAGAAGAACCATCCAGAGGAAGAGTACAGAGTCAAGAAGAGTCCGAGAGCACAGAAGAGAGAAGCACAGACGAACACCCAAGAAGAGAAGAGCACAACCCACAGAAGAACGATGAGAACACACGAGAGACATCACAGCACGAGGAAGAGAAGAACGGCACAAGAGTCAAGAGAAGGGTAGAGCACAGCAGAGGGAAGAGGAGACACACGAAGAAGAAACAGAACGAGAAGAGTTCAACAAGAGACACAATCTGTACACGAGAGCATGGAAGACAAGAGAAGGAAGAGGTCACCACTCCTCTCCTTCCATCCCCTCCTCTCCCACCGTCCATGTACGACACAACCTCACAACAAGACCACACAGAAGAAGAACCGCACCGTACAGAAGGAGAACAGAGACCAGAAGGATCTACGAGAGAGGAATGCAGGGAAGAGACAACAAGAACGTACACAACCACAAGAGATCACACAACAGAAGAGAAGAACAACGAGAGAAGAAGAACCTACAGAACAGAGAGGAGTACCGAGCAGAGAGAAGAACCATCCGACAAGAACCAGGAGGAACCCAGAAGAAGACAGAACCAAGAAGAAAGAAGAGAATGCAGAGAAGAATCTACAGGAAGAGTTCACCACTCTCTTCCTGTACACCCTCACCTGCACCCTCTCCCTCCTCACAGCAAGACCACACAAAAGAGGACAGAGGACGACAACCGAAGAGAAGAACTGCACAAGAGAAGAACCATCCAGAGGAAGAGTACAGAGTCAAGAAGAGTCCGAGAGCACAGAAGAGAAGCACAGACGAACACCCAAGAAGAGAAGAACACAACTCACAGAAGAACGATGAGAACACACGAGAGACATCACAGCACGAGGAAGAGAAGAACGGCACAAGAGTCAAGAGAAGGGTAGAGCACAGCAGAGGGAAGAGGAGACACACGGAGAAGAAACAGAACACAAGAAGAGACTGAACGAGAAGAGACCAACCAGAGACCGCACGACAAGAGAAGGAACATGGAAGACAGAAGTAGGAAGAGAGGGAAGAAGAGGTTCACCACGCCTCTCCTTCTACACTCTCCACACTCCTACCGTCCATGGGTGAGCATCCAACCGCACAGAAGAGTCCGAGCAAGAGGACCTACACAGCACAGACCGTACAGCAAGAGCAAAGGATCAACGGAGAGCAGAAGAGGATAGCAAGACCCACAGAAGAACACAAAGAAGAGTACAACAGAACCAGAAGAAGAAAGAAGAATACAGAAGAATGTACAAGAAGAGTGCACCACTCTCTTCCTGTACACCCTCCCTGCACTCTCCTTCCTCCTCACAGCAAGACTGCACAGCCAGACCGAAGAGAAGAACCACGACAGACCTCACAGCACACGAGGAAGAGAAGAAGGAAGAGCATGGAAGAGTACAGAGAGCACAGCAGAAGGAAGAAGGAGACACGAAGAAGAAACAGAATCAGAAGAACCCACGAGAGACACACAACCAAGAGTACGTGGAAGACCGGAGAGAAGAAGCATGGAAGAAGAGGACACCACTCCTCTCCTTCCATACTCCCACTCCCAACCGTCCACGCATTCTGCCTCACAGCAAGACCACACTGCAACCATCCCAACCGAACACAGAAGAGCACAGCAGAGAAGAACTGCAAGGAAGAGTACAGAGCAGAACCAACCCGAACCAAGAAGAAACAGAACCAGAAGAAGAAAGAAGACAGAAGAAGAAT
>JBEKSN010000132.1:0-10462 GCA_049517055.1 Candidatus Acidiferrales bacterium
AGGGAGCGCTTGAAAATTGATATCGTGCCGCAAGGGAGCGGATCGTGAGACGCCGTCGAGTGGCGCGGAGCATCGTTCTGGTGCTGCTCTTATTGATAACCGCGGGCGTGGTGGCGTTCGAAGCGTTCAAAATAGAGGTAGTGGAGCGCTGGGCCCGAGATCAGATAGTGAAACAGCTGGAGCTACGCACCGGAGCGCGGGTGGAAGTTGGCACGTTTCACGTAAATATTTTGCGGCTTCGCGTCCAGGCCGATAACTTGACGCTGCACGGCTTAGAGGACGCCAGCAAGCCGCCCCTGTTTCATGCGGATCGAGTGGACTTGGGTATCACGATTCTCTCCTTACTCCGCCGCAAATTTGCGTTGAGCGAACTATTGGTTGACCGTCCCCAGGTTGCAGTGCAATTCGAGAAGGACGGCCACAGTAATCTGCCGACGCCGAAAATTGTGTCGAGCGAGTCCTGGCAGCAGGACCTTTTCGATTTGCAGATACGATGGCTGGAAGTGCGAGACGGCAGTGCGCTGATCAATGACCGGCGCGTGCCGCTCACGGCAAAAGGCCAGAATTTCGAATTCAAATTAAATTACGGGGCGGCCAGAGCAGGCGGAGATTCCTACATCGGTAACCTCCAATGGAAACAAGTGGAAATTGCGGAGCGGAAGGACGCGCCTTTCCGGTCCGATATCTCGGCGAAGTTCACGCTGCATCGTGACGCGTTCGAACTGGATGAGTTGGTTTGGAAGCTGCCGCACTCTGAACTCAATCTCCGCGCTGAGTTGCCCAGCTTCTCGCGAGCAAATTGGAATTTGCGGTACCGCGGCCGACTGACGCTCGCGGACTTGCGCATGATTTTTCGTCAGGCCCTAGTGCCCGACGCGATCGCAGATTTTTCCGGCCAGGCCAGCTATACCAACGGCGAGTGGGCAGCCAGCGGGCACTACGCCGGCCGCCAAATCAATTTGCCGTACGTTTGGTTTCATGCGAACGGAATCGAAACATGGGGAGATTTCGAGCTTGCGCACGAACAACTAGTGGTTCCGAGCTTGGGCGTGCGCGCTCTGGGCGGAACGGTGGATGGCCGGCTGGAAATGGATTTGAAGACTCTGTCCGTCCGCACCGAGACCCATCTGCGCGGGACCAGCCTGGCAGCGGCGTTCGCGGCCGTCAATAATCCGGATTTTCCGGTGGATACGCTGCACTGGGACTCCATTATGGAGGTGGATTCGACGAATACATGGTCTGGCCCGTTCCAGCACTTTCGCTCCCAGGGCGAATCACGCTGGACGCAGCCGGCGCACAAGCCGGGAGTGATTCCGGCTGCGGCGGCGATTACATACGACTATTCGGACGATATGGGAGCGGCGACGTTCACTCATAGCGAGATCTCCACGCCGACAACGAGAATTGAATTCGACGGCTATCTAGGCGGACGCGATTCCGCCTTGGAATTGAGATTGAACGCGGACGATCTGAACCCCTGGGATGACTTCATCAATAAGTTGCGTGGTGCGGAAGCGGTGCCGGCACACGAAGCCGGCGACGTTGTTTTTCGAGGGCGCATTTTGGGCCCCATTGAAGGTCCCACGTTCGCCGGGCATTTCAGAGCTACGAACGCACGTTACGATGCGCTGTACTGGGACAGCATTGACGGCGATCTTGAATATTCGCTGGATTTCTTTCGCTTGTCGAAAGCCACGGTGACCCGCGGGCAATTCTCGGCGGCGCTCAACGTCCAACTAGATTTCGATGGCGACTGGAGCTTTGTCCCCTCAAGCACTTGGACGCTGGACGCCAAGGTGGAACGCGGTTCCGTGGCGGATCTGCAGGCCATATTCGGCACGAATTACCCCGTCACCGGATTTTTGAGCGGCGATTTTCGCGGCGAGGGAACAAGCGCCGTTCCGGTGCTGGATGGAAATTTTGTCTTGGATGATATCGAGGCCAAAGGCTTTCATTTCGATCAGCTCAAAGGCCAATTGCATCTGGCGCACGATGAAATTCGACTTTCGCGGGCCGAACTCCGCCGCGACACAGGGCGAGTGACCGGAGATGTGCTTTATCGCCCGGCGGAGCAAACGACGGAGTTCAACCTAGCTGGTACCGGAATCCCGCTGGAAAAATTCGCCGCGCTGCAAAAAACCTCAATGCCTGTTGCCGGAGAGCTTGATTTTAATCTGCGCGGCGACGGCCCTATTCGCGCGCCTGCGGCGCACGGCGAAATCCGGCTGGTCGGATTAAAGGTCGGAACCGATAACGAGGGAAATTTTCGCGCGCAAGTAGAATCGGACGGCAAGAATGCCCAGGTCACTTTCAATTCGGAAATGTCGAAGGGCCAATTGACAGGCCACCTCGCTATCGAATTGACGGGGGATCAGATCATTTCCGGCGGTCTCTCCGCCAAGCAGTTCGATCTCGACGCGCTCATAACCGCGGGGCTTCATCTGAAGAATTTGACGCGCCCCAGCGCGGTGGATGGTGAATTCACGATATCAGGCTCGTTGCGGCAGCCGGACAGCATTGAGGTAAAGGTAGACATCTCGGAAGTTTCTTTCGACTACCAGTTCGTTCAACTTCAGAATGACGGGCCCATCCAGATTGTCTACCATCGCAACGAAGTGCGCATCGAGCGACTGCACCTCCACGGGCCGTACACAGACATGCAATTAAGCGGCTCGGCGCGCTTCGACCGCGATCGGCCGCTCCATTTCAATCTCACAGGTGGCATTAACCTCCAATTTGCCAAGGGGCTGATTCCGAATCTCGAAGGGCAGGGGGAAGCGGACGTGAACGTTTCGGTGGAGGGCACGATATCGAAGCCGCGCATTACCGGACGAGCGAACGTTCGCGATGCCTCCGCGCACTACTCCGATTTTCCGGTGGGCTTGAGCCATGTGAATGGAGATTTGGTCTTCGATCAAAACCGCTTGCTTTTCGACCGGGTCACCGCCGAGTCCGGAGGCGGGACATTAACCCTCAGCGGCAGCCTGAACTACGGCGAAGGCCCGATGCGCTATGAAGTCAATGCGGAAACGCCGCAGGTGCGCATCCGCTACCCTGCGGGAATGAGCTGGTTGATCGGCGGAACGCTGCAATTGGCAGGAACGCAGGAGGCCGCAGTTCTTTCCGGACGCATAGAGGTGCAGCGCCTGCTGTTCGCTCAAGGCGTGGACCTGGCTTCGTTCTTTGCTTCGTCCTCGGACACAACTACTGCTGCGGCGCCGACGTCGGCATTCATGAGGAACCTCACGTTTGACGTCTCGGGACACACGAACGCAGGAGCACGCATCGAATGGGGCGGGGCGCAAGTTGAAATAGACGGCGATCTCCATCTGCGGGGCACGTGGGACCATCCGGTTATGCTCGGGCACATCCATTTGCTCGGCGGACAGATGGGATTCCGCGGCAATACTTTTACGCTGACTCGCGGCGACATCAATTTCGCAAATCCGTTCCGGCTGGACCCGGTGCTCAACGTGGAAGCGACCTCGGTAATCAGCCAATATCAAGTGACCATAAATTTCTCGGGCCCGGCAAGCCGCTTGTCCCTCAATTATCGTTCGGACCCGCCGCTGCCGGATTCCGACATCGTCGCTTTGCTCGCGCTGGGCAATACGGGACAAGAGAGCGCGCTGCGGTCGCAATCGGCGGGCGGCCAAAACTACGGCGCAACCGCTCTGCTATCCGAGGCAATTTCAACAGGGCTCGGAGGGCGCATAGAAAAACTCTTCGGCATCAGCCATTTCCGGGTGGATCCGTTCCTCGCCGGCACGGCCACGGAATCGAACGCAGCCGCGCGCGTCACCATCGAACAGCAATTCTCGCGCGACCTTACGATCACTTACTCCTCCAACGCGGCATCCGACCAGGAGCAACTCATTCAGGTCGAGTATCACTTGAGGCGCGACCTTTCGATTATTTTTCTCCGCGATGTAAATGGAACGTACGGATTGGATGTGAAATTTGTAAAGCACTTCAACTGATCTTCCCGCAGATTCCCGCAGACATTACTCCGGCATCAAGAAAAGTGAATCGGGGGAGAGCCGCACGTGCCAAGGGTGCGGCAGATCGCGGAAGCGCTGCCATTTTTCTTTGAATACTTCGGCCTGCAAATCATACGCGCTCGTTTCCGCCAGGGGCGGACGAAGACTTAGATAGAGCGTAATCCGGAAAGGCGTCTCGGAAGCGCGAACAAGCCAACAAGGCAAGACATTCTCCGACGATGCGCCTTCCGGCATTGGTTCCACAAAATGAATGTGGTGCGCCCGGATGCCGAGGAAAGCCGGCGGCTTGGAGATGGTCTGTTCGGCGCGAAGGCGGCAGCTCCAGTCGAGCGCTTCCACGCTGCCGTCCGCATTCATTCTCGCACGCGAAAAATTCTTACAGCCTGTAAGCTGTGCCACTTCGCGCGTCGGCGGGCGCCTGAAAACTTCCTCTTTGGGCCCGAACGCAGCCACTCGCCCGCGCGAAAGCACCAACAGTTGCTCGCCGAGGCGATACGCTTCCTCGATGTTGTGCGTCACGAGGAGTGTGGGACGCCTATAGGCCGCAAATACTTCTTGAAGCTGCGCCTCGACCTGACTTCGCAGATGAGTGTCGAGAGCCGAGAGCGGCTCATCGAGCAAAAGCGCCTCCGGATCGATCGCAAGGGCTCGCGCTAACGCGGTGCGCTGCTGTTCTCCGCCGGACAATACCTGCGGATAGCGGCCGGTGAGTCCTTCGAGATGCGTGCGCGCGATGAGTGCGGACAGACGGGCGGCCCGTTCTTCGCGCGAAAGACCGGTTAATCCGAACGCAATGTTTTCGGCGACAGTGTGGTGTGGAAAAAGCGCGTAATTCTGAAAAACCATTCCGATTCGCCGCTGGCGCGCCGGAAGTCGGATGCCTTGTTCGGAGTCAAACAAAATTCGACCGTTCAATGCAACCCGGCCGCGGCCGGGCCTCTGCAATCCGGCAATGCATTGCAGCAACATTGTTTTGCCTGCGCCGGAAGCGCCGAGAATGCTGAGCGGCGCTTCCGATGCGCAGAACGAAACATTGAGTTGGAAATCGGGAAGCGCTTTTTCTATTTGGACGTCGAGTGCCATGTCAACGCGCCATCCGACGAGCGCGTCCCAGTCCTTGCGTGCGCGTCCAATAATACAGGCCGCTAAGAAGAGCGAGCGAAATTACAACATCCACGGCGCACCAGGACAGCGCACGCTGCGTTTCATCGGCTTCCACTGCAAAATAAATGGCGATTGGAATCGTCTCCGTCTTGCCGGGAATGTTTCCAGCGATCATCAGCGTGGCGCCGAATTCCCCGAGAGCGCGCGCAAAAGAAAGTATCGTGCCGGCCAGCACGCCCGGCCAAGCAAGCGGCAGCGCGATTTCCCGAAATACGCGCCATTCCGATGCGCCCAATGTCCGCGCGGCCTGCAGCAATGCGGGTTCCACCTGTTCGAGAGCGGCGCGCGAAGTGAGGTACATCAACGGGAAGGCAACAACGGCGGCAGCGATCACAGTGGCGGGCCAGGAAAAAACTATGCTTGCGCCAAATTGGAGCAGCAATTTACCGAGCGGACCATGGCGCCCGAAGAGCAACAAAAGAAGAAAACCGACGACGGTAGGCGGCAAAACCAGAGGCAGAAGGAAAATTCCATCCACCAAGACCATGGCAGTTCCGGTAGAGCGTTCGCGCCAGACGGCCGCTGCCAGACCGACCACGAATGTAATTGCAGTGGCGGTGACGCTGGTCGCGAGCGATATCCAGAGCGGAGACAGGTCCATCGGCAGGATTGTAGCCGGATCAGATCTTTCCGGATGGATTATTCGGGTCGTTGAACCCGTAAGTCTTGAAAATCTCGAGTGCGTGCGGGGTCTCCAAGGACTTGAGGAACGCGCCCGCGGCCGCCGAATCCTTGGAGTTTTTCAGAACTGCGGCGGGATACACAATTGGATCGTGCGAACTGGGCGGAGCGGTAAAAATGGTCCGGATTTTCGGCGAGGTCTGCGCATCGGTGCGGTAAACCAACCCCGCATCCGCGTTGCCCGTCGCGACGTAGGTGAGGACCTGGCGAACGTCCTTGGCGTAAACGACCTTTTTCTGCACCGCGTCCCACAAGTTAAGCTTTTCCAGCGTCTGTTGCGCATACATACCAGCCGGAACAGTGGCGGGTTCGCCCAGTGCGACGGTCTTGACGCTCGACTTAGCCAAATCTTGAAACGTGTGAATATCGTCGGAGGCTGAAGGCGCAATCAGTACAAGATCGTTCGCAACGATGTCGTGCCGCGTTTCAGCGATAATCAGGCCTGCTGATTGAAGGGCATCCATCTGCTTTTGAGCCGCCGCGAAAAATATGTCTACCGGGGCGCCCTGCTCGATTTGATGTTGCAAGGTTCCCGACGCGCCATAATTAAACGTGATTTTAGCGCCGGGGTGGTCGCGCTCGTACTCACGCCCGAGTTGGTCAAGGGCGTCTTTGAGGCTGATGGCCGCTGATACGGTGACAGAGGAAGATTGCGGCGCCGGTGATTGCTGCGCTTGGGCGCCACAAATTCCCAGGATCAATAAAGCCGGAAGAATGCCCCCGAGCCACAGCGCACGAGTAATTGACCGACGACTCGCGCGGCGGAAAATACTTGGCATTAGCAAATCTCCTTTCTTGCGACTCTCGCCTTCACTGACTTACTGCTGCGGAGGCTTTGGAGTTGGCGCTGGGCTCGGTGCCGGTGCGGCAGGAGGCGTCGCCGGCGACCCTGGGGCTGGAGCGGGTGCAGCACTGGGCGCCGGGGCCGGCTTCGAGGGGTCCGGGGGAAGCAGCGGTTTTATCTGGGGATATTCATCACTCATTCCGCGCAGCACTTCTATCACTACTTTTTGATCCATTTGCATGCCAGCAGTTTGCGCTTCGCGGCTGACGTCCGGCATTTCTTTCACCATTAATTGGCCGAGTGGCGATTCGTAAAACTTCGTCACGCCTTGAATATCTTCTATCGAAAAGTGCCGGGCATAGATGGCGACCATTGCGTCCGTTATGGCGGCCGGAGGTGCGCTGGCGCTGAACTTCGCTGTAAACGTCTCCATAAATTTGGGCAACTGGTCGGCCGGAACCACGCGACCCATTCCAGTGTGGACTCGGTCGGTCCATCCGGCGGCAATGTCTTCGCCCTCCTTGGACACGCCCGTAATCTCCAATAAATGGCGGATGGCTGCATCTTTAGCAGGATCTAATTTTTCGGACGAAGCTGGAGGCGCGGCAGCAGTTTGTCCCGGCTGAGCCGGCGCGGGCTTTTGTTGCGCAGCGCCTGGAGGCGCTTGCGCCAGTAACGGACTCGCTGTTAATAGAACAGCGGCAATCAGGGCGGTTCCTAGTTTCATCTGATTCTCCTATTTATTGGTCTGGGCTCTGGCCCTGACGATTGTTCCTTGGAATCGTATCGAACACCGGGCATAGATGCAATTTGTCCCGCCGTTTGGCGGTGGCTTGGTTTCCGATCATCCGACAAATCGGGATTTACAAATCTGGGATTTCCAGCTCTTCAGGGCCTTCGCTATAAACCGGGGACAAACCCTTACACAATCAAATTCCTCGCTCGCAGCCGCCTTCACTTTGCCCGATACACTATCTTTCCAGCTACCATCGTCCACAACACCTTCGCGTCCCGCATTTCCTCGGGGGAAACCGTCAAAACGTCGCGGTCCAACAAAACCAAATCCGCACGCTTGCCGGCAGCGATCTCTCCAATGGAATCGAGATTCATGGCGCGAGCCGAGTTCCGCGTGTAGGCATAGAACATTGCTTCGCGCGGCATTGCCTGCGATGGGTCAAGCACTCCTTCCGGTCCTTTGCGCGTTTCCGCCTGATAAATTGCCCAGAACACGTTCGCGCTTGAAACCGGCCAGTCGCTCGCGCCTGAAATGATCCCGCCATTATCGAGGATCGACCGTGCCGGATATTGCCACTTGTAGATACTTGCGTCCAGATAAGGCTTCACTATTTCGATCGTGTCCTGGCTCGCATCCGCCCATAAAAGCTGTAAAGCGCTCACCACGCCCAATTCCCGAAACCGAGCGAAGTCCTCCGGCTGCACGAATTGTTCATGTGTAATCGTGTGCGGCAATCCAGAATTTCCATTGGCCGTTCGCGCGGCTGCAATCCCATTCAACGCTTCCGTAACCGATTGATCGCCGATCGCGTGCACGTGGATGATCAATCCTTCCTTGTCCGCTTCCACACACAGTGCGGCAAAGTTCTTCGGATCGAACAGCAGATCGCCATTCCGCCCTGTGTTTTTATACGGCTTGCTGAGATGCGCCGTCTGTGACGGATACTCCACTACTCCATCCGCGAACACTTTGATCCCGCTCACGTGCAGATTAGGGACGTTCTTGTAAGCCGCGCGCGTTTTCTGAACGTCGGCAAGCTCCGCCGCAGGATTCTTCGCCAATACCTGTGGAAATGCCACGACTTGAGAATTTAGTTCTCCGTGGTCAGCCAGCAACCTGTAGGCCTGCAGTACATAGTCAGCGGCCAATGGATCAAGCCACGCAGTGATTCCGAGCGAGTAGTTATATGCCAGCGCAGTGCGTCCGGCTTTCAGCAACTCGTCCGGAGTGCGCTGCGGGAGCAAAGGTTCGATTTTCTCCGTGCCGGCATCCACCAGAAAGCCGTTGGGATGCATATCCTTGTCTACGCCGTAGTAACTCCGCTGCTCAGCGGAAAGTTTCTTCAGGAAATCAGTTGTGATGCCCGCGCGTTCCAACAGAGCGCGATTCGCCCACGCTGTGTGTCCGTCCATTCCACGCAAAAGGACGCTTTGTTTCTCATAAGCGCCCGTGCTGAAGCGGGCGTTCAGGACATCGGTATGCGACCAGAATTCGAGCGGCATGCCGAGAATTTCAACAATATCGCCTCGCATGGCCTTACCCGATTTTGTCGAATCTGCAACAAATGGAGGAAGCTCGTTGAGCGATTGCACTTTCTCGCTGGCATCGGCAGAAATCAGGGCGAGTCCTCCATCGATTGAGTGACTATGCGAATCGATAAATCCCGGGAAAAGACTCTTGCCGTCTAGATCAATACGTTCGGCATTCTCGGATACAGACTTTGCCACTTCCGGGAGGTTGCCCACCGCGATAATCTTGCCTCCACGAATGGCAACCGCTTCCGCATAAGGTCTCTGTGCGTCGCCAGTGAAGACCTTGGCATGAAAGAAGATTCGCTCAACAGAACTTTCCTGGGCCCAAAGCGAGGAACCCGTAAGAACAAGAAAGACAGTTGCAACGAAAAGAAGAGCCGAACAATAACGCGAAAAGTGTCTCACCCGATCACCCTTTCCAAAGTTCCGCATTGCCCAATATTCAAACAGACAGGCCACAACTATACACAAGTCCTTCAGACTATGAGCTGGACGTAACGCGCTAACGGGAAACTGACCCACTACGCGCCGATTTATGAACTAGCCGATTCGGTAGCAACCTCGCGCCGGGCTGTGATAGCTTCTGCAAAGCATGAGCGAAAACGGCAACACCTGCCCGGCCGTCGAAGAGAATTTCGAAGCGGCGCGCCGAGAAATGGTTGCGCGGCAAATCCGCGAGCGAGGCATACATTCGCAGCGCGTACTTGACGCCATGATGGACGTTCGACGCCATCTTTTTGTTTCACGCGACCAAGCCAGCCAAGCTTATGCGGATGAGCCGCTTCCAATAGGCGGAGGCCAAACCATCTCGCAGCCGTTCATGGTAGCGGCGATGGCTGAGGCGCTTTCCCTGGAAGGTTCGGAACGTGTGTTGGAGGTGGGCGCAGGTTCCGGCTATCAGGCGGCGGTGTTGTCATTGTTAGCGCGCAAGGTGGTGGCTGTCGAGACACAACCAGCTCTTGCTGCGGCGGCACGCGAGCGGTTGTCGCGCCTGGGCTATTCAAATGTTCGCATTGAAGAAGGCGACGGATCCATGGGCTGGCCGGCCATTAACTCTTTGGAAGGTCCGCCAACTGCGCAGTACGAAGCCATTCTCGTTTCCGCTGCTGCTCCGGCGGTTCCGCCACCGTTAGTGGAACAATTAGCAGAAGGCGGGCGTCTGGTGATACCGGTGGGGGGCTCCGAAAACCAGGAACTGCTACAAATTGTGAAACGCCACGGGCGCACCACGCAACGATCGCTTTATGCCTGCCGTTTCGTTCCGCTGCTGGGACGCTATGGATGGAATGCCATCGCGCCAGGATCGCCGCAGGAATGATCCCGCCGCCGGAACTTTCCATTATCGTTCCCGCTTATAACGAAGAAACGAGATTGCCTCGCACACTTACTCGCATTCGCGAGTATTTTGCGAGCCGCGGGATGGGCTCCGAGCAACTCGAAATTCTGATCGTTGACGATGGTTCCGAGGATGGGACAGTTCAGGTTGCCGAAAAATGGGCGCGCGAGTGGCCTTCCGTGCGCGTGGTCTCAAACGGGGATAACCGCGGAAAGGGCTACAGTGTGC
>JBEKSN010000133.1:0-11020 GCA_049517055.1 Candidatus Acidiferrales bacterium
AAAACAGAATGGCAAATAATGAAAGATCTCGTCCGGCGCCTGCGTGGCCACGTGCTGCCCCATGAGCTGGTCGAGACGCGCATTCGTGCACTCCAACATGTGGGCTACGTTTCCTGCATTTAACACAACGCCCTTCGGCTCGCCCGACGTTCCGGAAGTGTAAATAATCGTCAGGATATCTGAATCCGCGTGATGTTTGGGCGGTGTGGGCTTCTGAGTCTCGCCGGCGAAGATGCTATCGAGCAGCGTAATGTGCGGCGCGGCCGCCCAGTGATTCTTGATTTCCGCGGAACGCGAAGCAGTGGAGCAGCAGATTCGCACGGGCGATGAATCTTTCATCATGGCGACCAGCTCCGCCGGGGCCTGGCGCGAGTACAACGGCACAACGATGATCTCTTCGGCCATCATGGCGAGATCCAGCGCCACCCAGCGAATACTGTTCGAGGCAAGCAGAGCGCAGCGATCCCCTCTTTTCATGCCGCGTGAGATCAGGAAGTTCCTGGCTTCCTGCACCATACTCAGCAAGTCATCTCCCGATACGGAATTCATTTTGCCGTGTCGTATTTCGCGCAAGACCGGCGCAGGGCCGGCTTGCTGAAGTCTCTCGAAAATGTTTTCTAGAAAGGTCATGCTACGCAGCCTTCAACATGCCGGCACACCGCTGTGCTTTTCGAGCAATCTGCACAGGCCGTCACTGAGCGGCGGGAGGTAATCCTGCCACGCGAGCACGCCGCGGCGGACAGGAAACTCGGGATATCGTCGCGCGACCTGCTCCTCGAAATAGACGCCCATGCGTGCCATTAATTGCAGATTACGCGCGACGGTCCGCCCAATGGCGTCTTGAATTTCTTCAGTTTGGGAATCAAGGACATTGAGCGATGCAACGATTCTATCCTCCAGATCAGGGTCGTCCACGCGCGACAACAGATTCTCATGCCCGCGTTCGCGCATTAGGTTGCGTATGCGCTCGTCCATCGTCACTCCCGCCGAGGGGACGCCCGCCGGCATCGACGTCACGATGGCATGGTAACGCGAAGACAGCATCCGGTGGCAGCTTCGCAAGATACTCACGAGTTCGTACATGTTATATCGGTCCGATGCGAAAACGGGAGCGCCGCCGAGTTTCTGCGCCACACGCTCGCATGCATCGCGGTCGAGCATTTCCATGGCGATCAAAATGGGGAAAACTGAGCGTGATTGTTTGTAGCGCGCAACGCCGTTTGCCATAGCCGTCAAGTATTTCTCATACGCGGCATCCACTTCGCGTCCCGAACGATGGAAATAAATCGTGCGGTAATAGCTGTCCTTGTAAGCTCCAGCAAACGAATGCGCCATCCATTTTGCGAGCGATGCTTTCACCGGCCACCAGAATGGATTAATGGGACATATCGCAAGCACCGGCAATTTTCCGTCCCAGCCCGCATCAAGCAGCATTTTGCGTCCGTATTCCGGGCCGAGTGGTTCGAAGGTCCACGCTGTATCAGTTCCCAGTTCCGTAGGAACCCCGAGCTTGCCGAGAACGTCCTGCGACTCGATATTGCGGGTGATCACCAGTGAATCGCGGCAATATCGCCCGCACATCTTCTGCAGCAGCGGATCCATTTCGCCCGCTTCGGCGCCAAACCCGACGCTCAGTTTGTTTTGAGCCGCGGCGATACCCAGGGCCCCGATCATCATTGTGGTCAGCGCATTGGCGAATTTACTTTTGAACATGGAACCTTCGCACGCCACCACGCCGTCATTTTTTCTCACCTCAGAATGCAGAAATGGAGGAAAGACATCGGGGAGATGCACTTGTTTCGCATCGCCAAAATAACCGCGCGTAAGATCGAAATTCTGCGACATCACGCTAAGAGCGACGTTTTCCGGGCCCAGGATGCGCCGCACCTGCCGCAGGATTTCTTCCACGCGCACATCGGAACCCGTGTTACGCGTACCATTGTAGGTTGCAAACAGCAGTTTTAGCTTCGTGCCGGGCTTCCACGATTCGCCGGCACCCAGCATCCATTCGAGCTTGTTTAATTCAATCAGGCCGCTGACCCAGGCCTCGAGAAAAAGGTCGGTCATCGGCCGAGATCCCGCGCGGCGCTGGCCTCAGGTGACGCGTTACGTGCGGAAGTCGTCGGCGGCCAGTCGCGATACTTATACAGAAAATTATTTTCGCGGCTGAATTTCAGCAAAGGGAAACAATATTGCGAGAATGGCGCCGGACGACGGCCCATTTCTTCAACCACGCGGCTATTGTCAAATACCGTGTTCCACACCAGGTACGGAAGAAACACTTTCATCAGCGTTGCGAGTCCGCCGATTTTCCCGGCGCGGCCCGCGAGCGCGTTCACCATTTTGGAGGAAGGCCCTTCGAGGCCCGGCGCGAAGACCGGGCCGCGTTTTCCCTGCGCTTTGGACAGCGCATCCGTCAATTCCACGAATGTCTCGGAATCCGTGCCCGAGGATAAATGATAGATCTCGTGCGCGGGGCGTTCTTTCTGGTGCAACGTGGCAACCGCATCGGCGACGAAATCAACCGGCACGATGTCGATGCGGGCTGTGGGCCGGAAGGGAAGAGCCGGAAGCCCGGCCAAGAAGACGAACGCGCGAACCATGTCGAATTGGTTCGTCTCTGGCCGGCGGCTATCTCCCAGAACGATGCTTGGCCGGAAAATCGTGCGCTGGACGTCGGGTAGCAACTGCCGGACCATGTGTTCGCAGAATTTTTTCGTGCGCGCGTAAGGATCGTAGTCCGAGCGGTTCCAATCGATCGCGGTGTCTTCCTGGACCACTTCGTCCAAACGCTGCCCTGCGACGGCCACTGTGCTCACGTGGCTGAACCTACGAAGCCCATGATGGTCGCGGGCGCGCATCGCGAGCTGAATCACTTCCAGCGTCCCGCGCAGATTCACGTTAAGGCAGCTTTTCTCGGACTTGCGATTCAGCGATGCCGCGCAATGAATGATCGAATCGGTGGTACGCACCAGGCGGGTGTAATCGTCGTCAGCGAGGCCGAAGTGCGCATCCGTTAAATCGCCGACAAATATTCTGATGCGCGAATTCAGGTATTCTTCAAAGCGCGCGAATTCCAGATGCAGTTGCAGGGATCGCCAAAGACGTTCACGCGCTTCTTGCCCACTGCGCGCGCGGACCAGCAGGTTCAGCGGCTCGGAATGGTCCGCAAGCAGGTTCGACGCGATATGTGCGCCGATATAGCCGGTGGATCCGGTCAGAAGGATGGCCACGTTGTGTGTCAGGACGCCGCTGTGGAAGCCGAACTCGCCGCTTCCGCGGCGTTCGCCTCAGCGTGCCCCGCGAGCTGCACGGAGCGCCGTGGACGCGATTCCAGTTGACGTCCTTCGATGAGAGGATAGCACCACTTTCGCAGGGCCGGAATGTGCACGTTGATCCAGTAGTCCCACCAATCAAGCGCGCGTGCGTCATAGCCGAAATCGGCTTGTTCCGCGGCGGGCAGCGCGGCGCTTAACTGTTCGACGTTCACCGCTTCGAAATTGTGATCGTTGTGCAGGATGAACGGCTCGAACAGAGAAATTAGTTTGATTACTTTTTCCAAATCGCGTTCCTGCCGCGCGAGAGGCGGACGCGAAGCAAAAGGCTCTGCCGCGCGGTTAATCGCCTGCACGATAGTTCTCTGGGCCGGGGCCGAAAGCTTGTCATACCGCGCTTTTGAAACGGGTATCGCATCGAATTTAAGACGCAGCCGCTGATTCAAATCCGTCTGCGCGCGATAAAACTTCCGGTGCCCCAAGCCCGTCAACTCGATTGATCGGCGCATGTCGCAGGGATTTGCGATGGAAGTTGCCAATTGATAGACGGGGGCGTTTCGTCGCGCGATTAGCGCCGCCGCGATCAGCGTCATGCCGCGGCACACCAGGTCCACCGGAATCAGATCGAGAGATTTGCTCTCATTCGTCGGCAGCTGGCGGAAGAAAGTTCCGAGCAAATAAGAAAGCGAGGCGGAAGTATTGATGCCCTCATTCCAGCCCTGAAAAGGTTTTTCGATGGACGATTCCACGATGGCCGGCCGCACCACCGCAATCGCCGCGCCAGGATTCTGGTCCAGGAAATTTCGGATCAGGGATTCCGACATGCTTTTCGTAAACGTATAAGTGTTCGGCCATCCGAGTTCATTCGCGCGGCGCGAGCCCGCATCGGTCAAGGTATCGCGAAGCCAGCGGACACGGTTTTTGCGAATTTGATTTTCCAGCGCCGCCCCGTGAAGGTCTTTTGCGGCGTGCTCTTTTTTCAGCGCAGCGCGGCGAAGCTCTTCGGCCACTTCTCCAGACTCCGCGCGCTGTTCCGTCTGGAGGACCAGCGCTTCAAGCGATTGCCGTTCCTTTTCAGCGTCATAATCGCGCAGTCCGACGGGCGTGTAATTCTTCGGAAGTATTTCCAGGATTCGGCCGTCGCGGCGCCCGATCACGTAACAGGTGGAAAGATGCAGAAGCGAAGCATGATCGCATTCACGCAGGAAATTCAGCACGTACACCGTCGAGCGAACGTTCATGGCCAGCGCGTCGCGCAAATCTGGATTGAAATCCGTCAGCCCGGAGCTGTTGACGATTACATCCACAGACCGCGCGAGCCGCTGGCGCACTTCGGGCGAAAACCCCAGGTCCGGCTTGCTGACGTCGCCATCGACCACTTCGATCCGTTCTCGTAGGAATTGCGCAAACCGGCTGCCGTATCGTTCGGCTAGTGGCTCGAAGACGGGAGATTCCTCGAGCGCGCGCTGGAATCGTTGCAGAGCTGTTACCGTTCGGTTGTGACGAACCAGCAGGTAAATCCGGCCGATCTCCGGCAAGTCCGTAAGCAGGTTCGACAGCCACACCTTGCCAATGAATCCCGTTGCTCCAATCAACAAGATATTTTTTCCACGCAACGTCTCGCGCACCGAAAGTGGTCCGAGACCATTGCCGGAATCAAAATGAACCACCGGCAAATGGACCTTAGGTGCTGCGCGCTCGTCCGTTTGGATTGCTTCATCCAGCGCTTCGGGGTGTTTCGCGAATCCTAAAATGCGTATCAGCGCTTTGCGCGAGACCCTGCCGTCCGGTTGCCTACCCGTGATTTTCGCGAAAGCGCCCCGCGGGCGGATCACCGGATCGAGCAGGCGCCCCGTGGCCATACCATTGCGAAAATCCAGACGATTGCAGACAATTTGCCGCACGCCGAGATGCTTTGCGAGCGGCCGCATGATGTGATCCAGGCCCTGGCTCACCAGAACCACAGGCGCGCCCGAAGCCAGCGTCTTCGCCAGTTTCTCCACCCCTTCCTTTTTCAGGCGCGGCTTCAGGAAATATTCGAAGAATTCTTCACCCAACAAGTCCAGCCTGTCGCGGCTAACTCCACGCAGAATGCTGTGCAACAGCCTCGTCGCAAACACGCGATTCGTGCAGTAAAGGAAAGGTCGAGCAATAGCGAGAAAAGCCATTCCTCCCCGGCGCGTCCAGCGCTGCAAAAAGCTTTGCGAGTTCCACGCAAAGAAGGCCACGGGCCGCACTGCCGTCAGATTCAGCAGGCTCCCTTCCACCCGCCAGAACACACGTTCGCGCGCACCCGCAGCCGAGGCGTCTTGCTCGCCCTGCGAAATATTCGAAATGTGGTCGTTTGGCTTCGACGGCAACATCGTGAGTGGTTTACTTCAAATCCAAATGAAGATACAAAATTATCACGCCACCCGCCTGCAATCAAGCAAAGCAGCCTGGTTAATTACTCAATCCGACGGTATTGTTTTAGCTCGTTTGGCGTTTCGAATTGACTGCAAAATTCGCACAGCGAATGTAGTGAGAAGCAAGAGAGGGTACCTTATCGGAATAAGATACCAGTATTTTTTGCGAAAGAATGCCCACCTTAGTTTCTTGCTCCAGTCCTCCGCGACATTTTCCTCGCCTCGATGGACAGGTTCGTGAACGGCATGAATATGGTGTCCAATTTCGTGATACAAAACCTCTCCGAATTCTGAGTAGCGCAGGAGCGGAGTCTTCAGCGCCCACGGGGGCTGCGATTTCAATATGTTGTCCACGAAGAGCCAGACCATCGCGGGCGACGAATTGGTGGCTTCCGAATAGGCGCCTCTGGCTTCGGCTAATCTATACTTGCGCCTTCGACCCCAGATTTTTTGCCGTCGCTGGTCTCTCGTTAATGCCGACTGATTCGTGAGGACGATCTTGTCCAATCCACGTAAGTAGTTTGGAGGTACGTATTCGAGTAGTTCTCCGACTATTCTTCGGACTTGGGGCGGAGGCTCAAAATTACGATAACTTTCCAATATCTCTGGTTTCGAAGCGCCTAAGCCCTGAGGAGCATTTCTCATCATGCAAGTGTTTGCAATGCCTGCTTTTTCCGGTGCAAAAGTGTAAGGCCGAAAGAGCCTACTTTTCTGGGTAATCGAATCGGAAGGCGTCGCCCGCTGGGCCCGCAACGCCGCGCGTGTTGTACTCCAACATATATTTCAGATGGCGCTCATCCTCGGGATAGCCCACTCCCTGCGGATATGGATAAGGCACGAGGGTGTGAAAGGGAAGTGGCGAGACAGTGTCGCCGTGCGCTGCGTAAAAATCCATGTCCTTCGCGAATCCGTTGGCATAGAAGAAATAGTCGCGCGTCCAGCCGTCGGGCAGGTCGGGCAAATGCGTGGGGTCGAAATCGACCACCACTTCGTCGCCGGAACCAAAAATCACGTATTCGTCGTCCGGCGCGCGAAGCAGATCTGTGACGTCGCCGTACCGCGTATAGTTCCCGGTCTGCCGCGTGTATGGCCCGGTTTCGCTGACGTCCTCATAGATGTAGCTCAAATCGTTGCGGGGATTTCCTTCCACCACGCGCGGATAGCCTAGAAATTGCAAATACGCCTTAGCCAGTGGAACTTCTGTCGTCTTGAACGGAGTATCCTCCGCCGAGTTGTCCACGCGAATGCGATCCCAATAAATTTTCAGATTGGTGGTGATGCGAATGAACCGCGTCCCCGGCGGCAGCTTTCCAGTCAGATCCGCGACCATCGTTCGCGAAAGGCCGGCCGGAAATCCCATATCGTCCACGACGCGAACCCAGTTCGCCGAATCGTCAAGCATCTCGATGTAGGGCGGCACCGGCTGAATGCCTGCCTGCCACGCCGCGTACATCGAGCTAGCGCTGAAATAATCGGTGAAGCCGTCCATCAGCAGTCGCAACGGACGCGACGGATCCCATGGTCCAAGATCGAGCTCGATTGTGTGCATCGCGGCGAAGCCAGCGTACGGCGCGTCGGCAAAGCTGGTCACATATTTATGGTCTCGCTCGACCAGCTGCGGCAACAGGTTGTGCCCGCCGTCGTCCCACGCGCCCAGCGGGGGATGCGCTTCAAAACTCGCAATCACTTTAAATTTCGGGAACGGCGGATTCGTCATGAAACGTTCGTTGGGATAAACCTCAACGTCCGAAGGGTGATCTACAGCAATGAGCCGCGCCTGATCGAGGTAGTCCAGCTCTTCCATTGGCTCGACCATGCGAAACTGAATGAGGCCATCTTTCGCTTGCACCTGCGATCCTGCAACTTTGAAATATTCCTCCGGGTCGGGCGTGTTGTGTTGGTTTGGAGCGATCCAATGCCCGACGATCCCCGGGCCAATCATGTCCGCGAGAAATTCTAATTTCCGGCCGTTCCAAACGAACACGATCGGACATGAACTTCCGCGCCGGTCAATCTCCGTAATACGGTCCGTTTTCAGCGCGGGAATTTCCATCTCATCTTGCAGGACGCCCGTGGGCCACAGCAGCCGAACCACGTCCGCGCCGCGTTCCGGTCCAAGCCCCGCCAAAATATCCGTGGAACCCTGGCCCAGATAGCCTGACGCGCCCGGGATCTCCCACTTCTGTTGCAACGCTCCGGCGCTCATCTCAACTTTTGTGCCTATCCCGGTCTTGCTGTCATTCGTGCCTTTGAATTCCATTCGCAGCCAGTTGTAACGGTTGCCACCTTCGTTCTTCAAAAGCACCGGCGGCAAATGATTCTGCGTGATCAGCAAATCCGTGGAACCGTCACCGTCAAAATCGAACGCGATCACTCCTCGCGGATTGTGCAGCACAATTTTGTCGAGTCCCACTTCGGAAGTCACGTCGCGAAACCCCTTCTCACCTTCATTCCGCAGCAAGACGATCCGCCCGTCTCCAGAAAAAGTCTCGCCTACCGCGACGAGGTCCATCCATCCGTCGTCGTCATAATCCAATGCCGCTACGCCCCAGCCGCGCATCCACTCCAAATCCGGAAGCGGAACCCGTTCAAATGATTTTCCTTGGACGTTACGCCACAAGCTCAGCCCCGGCGTTCCCCAGTGTGTGAATGCCAAGTCCATCCAACCATCCTTGTCGAAATCGAGAGCCGTGACGCCCGCCGTCGGAGCCGGCATATCGGTGGCCCATGGAGTGGTGGCCTGAAAAACTCCCTCACGCGGATTCATGAACGCGACCGGCGCCTTCTGCCATCCGGTAACGACCAAATCGATCGCCCGGTCGTTGTTCAGATCGCTTCCGACCGCGCCGACGGAAGGCGCGCTACCTGATAGTCCCGTCTCTGCCGTCCAATCGGCGAATGTTCCATTGCCATTATTTCGCCACAAAACATTTCCGGCGGGCGTGGCGTCTGTCGGAAACGAAAATGGTTCTGCGGAATTCGCGAGCGGAAAATCATTGAAGCGTGTCACATAAAGATCCAGATCGCCATCGTGGTCGTAATCGATAAACGTCACACCCATTGCAAGCCCGTCCATTTCAATTCCAGCTTCTTTGGTAACGTCCTTGAACGTACCTTTTCCTTCGTTATGGAAAAGCAAAACGCCGCCATTCGTGCTGACCGCGAGGTCGGGCTTTCCATCATTATCGTAATCACCGACGGCGCATCCCATCCCCAAGCCATGAATTTCCAGCTTCGCCTGTCTCGTGACGTTTACAAACCTTCCGCCGCCTTCGTTTTTGTATAGCGCTGCGTTGCCCTCGCCGTCCGCATCGACCAGAAAAATATCCGGGCGCCCATCGCCGTCATAGTCGATGATGCAAGCCCCGCTGCCAAGAAAAGACGCTACCGATTCGGGTGCAACTTCTTCGCGAACCACTTGTCCGCGCCGTTTCGTTGCATTCGAAGGCGTCCTCTGTTCCGCTTGGGTAGCTTCCACACGCACCGGCAACCCAGAAAGAGACGTGACGTTCACAAAATGTACGGAAACAGCAGGCGGCACAGGCTCCGGAGCGGGCATCATCGATTCCGCGAGCGAATATTTTCCCTGCTCGCCATAAATAAAACTTACGGGCTTGCCGAGTTTCTCTGAGATCAAATGCTGAAAACGGTCGAAGTGCTCTTTCGCGCGCGCCGTATCGTCCTTCCGCTGCAAGGCTTGTGCCACGCCGAATTCCGCTGAAACCTGGAACGGATTTAACTCGATGGCGTGCGTGAATGCAGCGATGGCCTTGTCGTATTCGTGCTCTTGCGAATACACCAAGCCAAGAAAATATTGTGCGTCGGCATCGTACGCATCGAGCTGCGCTACTTTTTGAAAATCCTCGATTGCAGCGTCCGAATTGCCGAGGGCTTTTTCGAGAAGGCCCAGATTGAACCAAACGCGCGGATTCCGAGGATCGCGCTCGGCCGATTTCGATAGGATCGGCCGCGCTTCGTCAAATCTCTGCATATTCAGCAGCGCGATTCCCGCGTTCACGCAGCCAACATCGGATTGCGGTTCCAGAATGCAAGAACGCTGAAATTTCCCCAGCGCTTGTTCGAATTGCTGGCGGTTCATCAGCGCCACGCCGAAATTATTTTCGCGTATGATTTGCGCGTGCGAAGCTGCCCGTGCTTCCTCCTGCTCGGCAGGCGTTGGGTCAGCGGATTTGGGTGCATGAGCGCGCTTCATTTGTTGCGCTGCACCGGGAAGAACGGCGGCAGGCGCGCCCGCTATCACCAGCAAAGCAACAATTGTGCGGGCCAACCGCAGCCGCGACTTCAATCGCGTCATGCAATCCTCAGAGGAAGTATCCAAGCCATTCTAGCGTTTCGCGAGCGGCTTTGCCGCAATTGCCCCGCAGCCCTCTTCCACGGTCACGATCTGATCCGCCGCCACATTTTTTAAGTGATCCGATTGCCCACTCGGCCATCGAATTTCGACGGCGTCGGCCTGCGTATGCGAGGCGAGCCCGAAAGTCACAACCAGCTCGCTTGAGGACAAATAGCTCGACCCACTGCGCAACATCTGCGATTGCGTGTCGTTTCCAGCGGTCACGCGCACGACAGCGCCGATTCCGTCGCGATTCGATTTCGTTCCGGTTAGCTTGATTCGCAAACTATGATTCTTCGTACCAGCGTTGCGGAACAGAACGGCAGGTCCGCCGTTGGTTGCGAGCACCAAATCAAGCGCGCCATCGTTGTTGATATCGCCGTAGGCCGCGCCTCGTGCCACGCGAGGCGCGGCGAAAGATACCCCGCGAAAGATACCCCAGCGGATGTCGTCACCTCTTTGAATTTCCCATCGCCGAGATTATGAAAAAGGTGCGGGGGCTCCGCGTAGCGCACGCGAGGTTGCACTCTTTCAATGGCGTCTTCGATATGGCCGTTCGCAACATAAATATCCAGCCAGCCATCGAGGTCGTAGTCAAAAAAGAAACAGCCGAATCCAAGAGTCAGCAAACTCGCGTGGCCCACGTCCGATCGCGGCGCTTCGTCCACGAACAGTCCGTTGCGCTCATTATGGTAAAGCGCGAGCATCTGATTCGAAAAATTCGTGATGAGCACGCTCGGATATCCGGAGCGATCGTAGTCTCCGGCGTCCACGCCCATTCCGGCGCGAGCGATTCCGTCCTCGCTGTATCCGATGCCCGCCTGCACGCCTTTTTCCGAAAATGTTCCGTTTCCATTATTTATGTAAAGCTTGTTTGGCTGCGTATCGTTGCTTACCAGAATGTCCGGCCAGCCGTCCTGATTCGCGTCGAGAATTGCCACGCCCAGACTCTTCGAGGTCGGGTCGTACAGCCCGGCTTTCTGAGT
>JBEKSN010000134.1:0-10894 GCA_049517055.1 Candidatus Acidiferrales bacterium
ATCCGCGCGACACCGTATTCCTCGCCCTTCGTGTTTGTCGCTTCCGAAATTCCATCGGTGTATAGAATCAGGCTGTCTCCCGGTTCCAGCAGCACCCGCTCGATCGTGTAACGGCTCTTCGCAAACATTCCCAGCGGCACTCCCGTCGCGGCAATCTTCCTCACCCCATTCTTCTCCACCACCAGCGCGGGAAAATGTCCGGCGCTGGCGATTTCAAGTTCACCGAAGCCGCCCGCGCGCCCGCAAATCAGCGTCGCGTACTGCCCCGCAATCGTGCTCTCGCAAAACACGTGATTCGCCCGCTCCAGCAGCCCGTCCAGTTCCAGCCCCACGCCGGAAAGACTGCGAAACATTGCGTGCAAATGCGTCATCAAAAGCGCGGCAGCCACTCCTTTGCCCGCCACATCGCCGAAGAGAAACACCAACTTCCCATCGCTATTCGTTGGCGAAATCAGATCGCAGTAATCGCCGCTCACCAGGCCCGCCGGCTTGTATTGGTAGTGCACGCTCCAATCATTAACTCGCAGATTCGTTTCCGGCAGCAGACCCCGCTGGATTTTCGCCGCCAATTCCATATCGCGCTCGAGAGCCCGTTGCTCGCCGCTCGAAAGATGATCGAGGCAAAATTGCACCAGCGGATCGGCCAGCAGGCGTTCCTTCTCCACCGTGTCATTGCAAGTCGGGCAAATGCCGTATGTTCCGTCGTCCATCCTCTGAAGTGCGGAGTTCACCTCCACCAGAATCTCCAGGAACGGCGCTGCCGGAGCCTCCGGCGATGCCGCCGAAACCGCGGAGTTCAGCTCGGTGCGTCGCTTTTCAAGTTGCTCGCGCAGGTAAGGATCCGTTACTCCAGGCATGGTGATAGCCTCCAGTTCAGAGCTTCTTGCAAGTCTCGCCGCGCTGCTATCCGATTCGGGCATGGGAACTCCTCTTTTTGTCTCTTCCATCTGATTCCGCAGCTTGGGCCGGAGATTCCTCAACTATCGGCTCCAGCGCCAGACGTCCGGCCTTTCGCTCCAGCCGTGCCAGGCGATGCTCGAATCGCGTGCGTATCTGTTGGTAGCGTGCCCGCGCAATTGTGCCCAAGCGTTTCGCTCGTTGGAGCTCGGCCAGCGCATCGCGCGAAATGGATGCCGCGCGTTGAGGTTCGCGAATGTGCCGCTCGTAATAAATCGCCAGTTGTTCGTAGGCTTCAAATCCTTCGCGCGAATTCCCCAGCATCCCTTCCCATAAATCGCGCGCCTTCGAATGATCGCCCTCGCGCTTCGCCAGCCGCGCCAGCGATTGCCGGGCCACTCTATCCGTTTCCGCAGGCAATTCTTCTGCCGCGAGCGACTGTTCGTAGTGTTTGCGCGCCCGCGCCGCTTCTCCGCGCCGCTCGCATATTCGCGAGAGTCCGAAAAGCTCGAATCCGTCTTTGCCCGGCAGATCCGCTTCGGCCAGCAGCGAAACGATGCGGCTCGAAAGCGCCGCCAGTCCCCGCAGATCCATTTGATTGTGCAGAAAAATCGGCACCAACGGCTCCGGCGCCCCGCCGCGCAGAAAATCAAAATATATTTCGGGGATGAATTCCGATGCCACGTCCGCCCCGCGATTCCACCCCAGCACGTGGCGCTCGAGTTCCTGCAAACGAACCGACCCGATCCGCAATCGCCACAAGTTTCGCGCCGGATGCAGAAAATCCAGATGCGCGCGCGGCGCAGGCGGCCGCAGCGTTCGCGTCATCCGATAGCGCGTTTCCAGTAGCGGCCAATCGAACGACTTGCCGTTGAACGTCACCAGCACCCTGCGCTCCGCCATGCGCTCCGCCAGGGTTACCAGCAGTGCATGCTCCTCGCTGTGATCGCGCATGAAAAATTGTTCCACTTCCAGGCCGCCGGCGTCCCACCACGCAATCCCCACCATGAACGCGTAGGTTCCGCTCCCGCCCATGATCCCCGTGGTTTCTGTGTCCAAAAAAAGCCATTGCCGAGGGTCTCCCGCTTCCTCCGCGGCGTCCGGCAGCAGAAGCCGCAGCGCCGACGCATCCATTCTTTCGTCAGCCAAGCCGTGGCCCAATGGCGAGCAATCCGTTTTCACACCGTCCGCCACATCGGAGAACCATTTCCGCAGCGCAAGATGTTCGCCAAATTCATTTCGCAATGGCGCCGCGCCCAGAAGTTCCGCCAGTCGCCCCGCGCCTTCGGGAATGTTGGCTAAAAACCCGCGCGGTTCTCCAGCCGCACTTTCGCGTTTATCGAAATCCTTCGGCAGCGTCGAGTTCGAAGCGCGCGCCGCACCCTTCAGCGGTTTCTGCAACGCCTTCACTCGCCAGAACCGATCTAGCATGGTTTTGCTCACGCGCAGAGTTGCTCCAGGATTCTTAGTGCCGCCTCTTTCGCTCGTTCGCTTTTTTCTCCCACTGGTCCCACGCAGGAAGGGCATCCCTGCTCGCACGGGCAAGCCGCGATTAACTCGCGCGTCCGCCGCAACAGCAAATCGTGCACGCGAAAAAGCGGCTCGCTGAATCCAATCCCGCCCGGATACGCATCGTAAAGGTATAAATTCGGCTCGAAGAATTCCTTCATCTGCGATGGATCGTTCACCGCCGTGGTGAACTCCTGCCAATCCGTTTCGATTCCGGGGCTAGCCGGCCGCTCGCCCACGGCAGTTCCCAGATCCCGCCGGTCGCACATCAGCAACAGCGTTGCCATGGATTCCAGCGCGTACAGCAAACCGAAAATCCCGCTCTGCCGGTCGGACAGCGCGAAAGGCAACCCCGCCAGCAGCCCGCGTTCGAGCGTGATCCAGAACGACGTTGTGTGCATTTCGTTTTCCGGCAATTCGAGTTTTCCCGCGCCCACATTCTCGTTGGTAAAAAATTTGATCTTCTTAAATCCCACCACCTGCGAGCGCACCAGCACGTCACCATGCGCGCGAGCGGCGGGTCCCGCAATGCGCTCCTCCTCGGCAATCTCCAAGACGCGCACTTGCGTGTAGCGAATCGCGTCAGTGAAATAATCCACGTTCACGCGCTTCACATAGGCCTTGCGCTGCTCGAAATCGAGCCGCTCCACGTGATACTGCTGTCCCTGGTGAATGTAGATCGCCTTCGGATGCACTGTCGTGAGCGCCGAAGAGAAATCAACTTCGCCGATCACTTCAGGCTCGCCTTCGTTCTCTCCCGTCACATTGATGATTACAAAATTGTCGGACGTCACCGATCGCAAGCTCACCGTGTCCGCCGGATACGCCTGCTGCACCCAGTGCCAGTTTCCGCCGCTGCGATGGAGATATCCCGCCTCCGCCAGCCGCTCGCACACTTGCTGCAAGTCAACGCTCCCGATTCGTTCGTCGGGTGAAAGAGGCAGCTCAAACGCCGCGCATTTTAGGTGGTTAATCAGAATTTCCAGATTATCGGGCTGAACGTAGGCGTGTTCCGGCGAGCGCCCGAAAAAATAATCCGGGTGCTGCACGATGAATTGGTCCAGCGGAGCGGACGACGCCACCAGCACCGCGCACGACGCGCCGCTTCGCCTCCCCGCGCGCCCTGCACGCTGCCACGTGGAAGCGATCGAGCCCGCGTATCCCGCCATCACCGCTGCGTCGAGTGAGCCAATATCGATACCCAGTTCCAGCGCATTTGTCGCTACCACTCCGCGCACTCGCCCTTCACGCAGCCCGCGTTCAATCTCCCGCCGCTCGCCCGGCAAATATCCCCCGCGATATCCGCGCACCGGCTCCGGCTGTCCGGGTTGTGGCCGGTTGGCTTGCTGCAAATATGTCAGCAGCACCTCGGTATGCAATCGGCTGTTCGCGAAAACAATCGTCTGAAGTTTCCGCGCAAGCAGCTCTTTCGCCACTCGCGTGGTCTCGTTCAGATAGCTTCGCCGAATCCCCAGGTTGCGGTTCACCATCGGCGGGTTGTAAAAAACAAAAAGCTTCTCCGCCGACGGCGCTCCATTCTCTTCCACCACTTCCACTTCGCGCTCGATGAGCTGCGCCGCAAGCTCGCCCGGATTCGCAATCGTCGCCGAACAGCAAATAAACTGCGGCTTCGACCCGTAAAATTCCGCAATCCGCGCCAGCCGCCGCAGCACGTTTGCCAAATGGCTTCCGAACACGCCGCGATAGGTATGCAGTTCATCCAGCACCACGTACTTCAAATTCTCAAACACGCGCGTCCACTTCGTGTGGTGCGGCAGGATTCCGGTGTGCAGCATGTCCGGATTCGTTAAAATCACATGCCCGCGCTCGCGCACCGCCTTCCGCGCGTCGCTCGGCGTATCCCCGTCGTACGTAAACACGCCAAAGCAGTCGTCCAGCCGCGTCGCCAGATCGTGCAATTCGGAAAGCTGGTCTTGCGCCAGCGCCTTGGTGGGGAACAGGTAAAGCGCGCGAGTATCCTTGTCTTCGAGAATCGCGTTCAACACCGGCAGGTTGTAGCAAAGGGTTTTGCCCGAGGCAGTTGGCGTCACCACCACAAAGTTTTTGCCGCTTCGTGCCAGCTCCGCCGCCGCACCCTGATGCGAGAATAGTTGCTCGATCCCTTTGCCTTGATACGCCGCAGCCAACTCCGGCCGCACCCAGCTAGGCATCGGAACGAACCGTGCCTCTCGCGCCGGAATGTGCCTTACCGCGGTAAGCACTTCGTCCGTCCTATATCGCCCCGCCAGAGCGCTCAGAGCCTCCTGCACCGTATCAATCGTCGTCCGAGGATTGAGTGCCGGGACCGTCCCAGTCGCTCGCTCTAGCGCAAGACCATGCCCCGATCCTGATGCGCTCATGGTTCCTCCTACGGCCTGTAGCAGAACCGCCCTATGCTGTCGTAGCACCGCAATACTGCCGTTCGTAGCGCCGGCGTCTCGCCGGCTCCTTTGACTTCCACTGGCATCATCGCCTTCGCAGGCTCCCGCCCATCTCGCCTCATTCGCTTTTTGTTCGCTTACCCTAACATAGGTCAACCGGGTAGCACAACACCGCTATTCGGTAAGTTTTCAAGGCATCTTAACTTGCGGTTTACTCTAATTATGCGACCGATACAAAATCACGCGAACTTTCTCTAACGTCACCAGCCCCCCGCTGATCATTTCATCGAGCTGCGGCAGCATTTTCTCGATGCGTTCCGCTAATTCCACCACTTCGATCACGATGGGCAAATCCTGCGAAAGCCTCATGATTTTTTCGGTATGGTACACGCTGGAAGAACCGAAACCGCCCACTCCGCGCAGCACCGTAACTCCGCTGAATTTTTCTCCCCGCAGTAATTCCACGATCGCGTCGTACAGCGGCTTTCCATGCCAGCGGTCGGACTCGCCGATATGAATGCGCATCAGCGTTCTCTCACCTTCGAATCGTTCGTGTTCCATCGCGCCTCCTAGATCCGGTCCGCCAATCGCATTCCGGCAAATATTGCCAGTATTCCGCCCACTACGCTCGCCATCAGATAAGTCCCTGCGCGCGCCCATTCTCCGTCTTGAATCAGTCGAACCGCCTCAAACGTGAAAGTCGAAAATGTAGTGAACGCGCCAAGGAATCCCACCGTGATCCCAACACGCCATTCGGGCGGGATGGAGAGATGCGTCAGCGCGTATTCCGCCACGCCGCCGAGTAGAAAGCATCCGAGTATGTTGACGACGAGGGTCCCTGCGGGGAAACTCGAGCCCGTGCGCTCTTGCACCAGCCCCTGCAATCCGTAGCGCGCCAGAGTGCCTAAAGCCCCGAAAACGATCAGCAATGATATGCGCAAAGTATCTCCTTTCTCTGCGCGCCGCCCCGTCCAACAAAAAAACTCCTGGCGCCGGGCGGCGGCCAGGAGTCATCAGTCCGTATAGCAGACGGTTTAGGCGAACTCCATCGCCTTTCGATCTTCAACTATATTCTACCATCGTCGCCGCATCGAATTTCAACCTTCCGTTTTTTGTTTCCTTCCAATGTCCCTTGACACACAGGGCTGACTGCCGATATAGAAGATGCATGGCTCACTCTTACTTAATTTTCGATTTCGGCAAAGACGAGGAAACCGCACAGCACGCTCGCCACAAAGTGGAAAGCTGGAAACAAGGCTTTCGTCTCGGCAATAAACTCACCATTAAATTTGAGCGCGAGGAACCCGAAGAAGAGAACGCCACTGCGGAAGAAAACGCCGAAGCTTCCGCCAAGCATCCCGCGGAAAAGCATTCCGCCGTCTCGAAACATGTTGGCGGAGAAGGGAAGCGCGGCGGAAAGAAAAAATCGTCCGCAAAACGCGCGAAGGCTGCCGATGGCGTCGAAGACGAAGAGGAAGCCAACGCAAATGTCCGCGTAATCGTTCGGCTCGATTTCTCCGACCACGAAAAGCTTTCTCTTCAGCGCTGGCTCGATCGTATTCCCAGCGAGGAGCCGTTCAAGTCCGTGGAAGCCACCATCATTCGCCAGGGCGACCCCGAATTCGGTAAGACCAACGAACTGTTTGAAACGCTCGGGTAGCCGCGACATCGCTGCTCCGTCCCGGGTGGCTCAAGCGCTGCCGTCAAAACACAGCCTAGTACGGCGTGGCGTTCCCCCTGCTCACGTGGGCCTGTTGAAAACCACTGAAAAACATGCATATCCGCAAAATATCGAGATCAATATTCAAAAATACAGCAAATCGGGTCTGTGACACGCCAATCGGGCTCCGGATGCCCGTTTCCATCGCCATTTCAGGCTCCAACTCCTTTGTTCGCCGCAAGTTCGCTAGGGTCACGATCGCGAGTCACCATAGCTCGCCCCGTTTGCAGCCTAGCAGCTATCTAAGTGTCTTCTTATCTTTATTTTACGAGACCTGGAAACGGTTTCGTAATCACCCTTGAGCTTTTCCCCCTCCTGCGGTACTATATCCCCTCAGTTCGTGCAACCTGCGTTTAGTTCGCGCATCAAACTACTATGACCGAAAAAGTTAAAGGCCGGGGACGTCTAGTTCCGGCACAAGCAACAGGTGTGGAATATAAGGTGGAGTTCGGAATCGACGTGGCACCCGAGACGTCGCAATACGGCCGGGGTCTTAAGCCGACTCGTTGGGCCAAGTGCTCCGTTCGCTCGGCCCATGCTCAGGTATTTCCGGATGGGACGTATTTCCTGCATGCCGACGACGGTCGAGTGCACCAGCTGAAGGCCATCGGCGGCAAGTGGCATTGTCTCGCCTTGGCTGCTTAAACTCTCTCCCGCGACGGCTGCGAAAGATTTCTCGTTCGTCCGTCGCGCAGCAGTATCCCCGGCTGTCCCTCAGTTCGAAACTTACTGCCTTGAGAGGTTAGCTTCTAGGGAACGCTGCGGCTTGCCCGCCTTCCGCGTTCTCGTTGGCCGAAAGGGGCATGCCGACTTCGATCGCCGTTCCACTTTCGTCTGAGAGGATCTCAAACTGTCCGTTCTGCTCTGCCACGCGTTCGCGCATTCCCGCCAGTCCTACGCCGACATGAGTCCCATCGTGGAGAAAACGCTCGAGCGTCTCGCGCGGAATTCCCTGGCCGTAATCCCGTATGCGAAGCACCGCTCGATCCTTCAGCACGTGCAGCGAAACTGCGGCGCGGGAGCTTTTGGCGTGCCGGTGAATATTGGTTAAGGACTCTTGTAAAACGCGAAACAAAGCGAGTTCCATCGCGCGCGGCATTCGGCTGTCGCTATCGGGTATGTCCGCTGAAACCTCAATTCCGCTGCGTTTTGAGAATCCTTCCAAATACCAGCGCGCCGCGGAAGCGATTCCTATGTCGTCCAGCAGCGGCGGGTGCAGCAGGTAGGAGATTGTCCGAGCTTCCGCCAGAGATTCGTCAATTAATTTAAGGCAATCGGCCACCACGATGTCATCCGGGTTGGAATTCGCTAGATTGGACAACGCCAACTTGGCGGCCACAAGATTCTGCCCTAATCCGTCGTGAAGCTCCCGTGAAAGCCGTCTGCGTTCCTCGTCCTGAAGCCTCAGCACGCGGGCGCTCAGCCGGTGCGCGCTGGCCTCTGCTTTTTCCCGTGCGCCAAGCTCTTCAAGGAGCAAACGATAATGGATCCACAAGAAGGCCACCGCCACCACGAACGCCGCGCCTACGATAAACAGAAAAATCACGAAAAGCGTTCTTGACCGGCGCGAGCGCCGCTGGAAAAGCATGGCTTCTTCCCGTTCCATTTGCTGCATTACATTGTCGATATCCTGGCCGATGACCACGTTATCGCGCGTGAATAGCGCCTGCTTGGCATCGTCTATCTTTCCCGTCTTCCGCAAGTCCATCGCCGCCCTCAAGACCTGTATTCTCCGGCTCACAATCGTCTCAAGCTGGCTGCATAACTCCTGCTGTCGCGGATTGTCCATTGTCAATTGCCGAACGTTAAGCAAATCGGCTGCCGCTTGATTGTTGGCTGAATCGAAGCTCGCTAGGTAGCTCTCATCACCGGAGCTCACGTAGCTCAGCCGTGCGCGCGCCGCTTCCGAGAGGGCGAATTCGACATTGTTTAACCCCAGCTGCACTTGGTACGTGTGGGCCACCCATTTTGCGCTGTTGGACAGGCGCGCGACGGTGATAGTGGCCGCTAAACTACCGGTCAGCACTAAGGCTACGGCTGAGACGAAGGCAAGTTTTGCGCGGCTCCGAGGCAGCATGCTAGTTGCTCACTCGCATAGTTCAAATTCTGGAGTTACGCTCCGGATGAAAACTATAGCACGACACGCGGGGCATCATTGTTGAGGCACGGACGGAAACGCATGGGCTGGCGGCTTAGGGCGGCTTCCAGTACGGTCAAACTGCAAAGGCCCGCAAGGACCACCGTGTGCAGTCACTCCCGAAGGGACGAAGCCGCCATCCACGCTCGTATTTCCATCACCCGTAGCATAGGCGCTTAAATCCGAACTACCATCCGGTAAAAGCTGTAGAACCGCCGCAAGAGTTCACTGCACGTGGGCGTCAAACACTCCCGTCTCCACCTTCCCCGCCCGCTTCACCTGTACGAAAATCCGGTAATCTCCGGCCTTCGGGAACCCATAAGGAAAACTCACCTCAGCGGGCATAGAGCCTGACGCCGGTGCCATCGCCATCCCGCTCTGCATTGACGACGCATCACCCATCAGCCCCGCCTGCGCCATCTCCAGAGAAGCCATCGGCACCGACCCTGCCGGGTGCACGTGCGCGAATACGCTTAGGTCCGAACCCACAAATTCCGCATGCCCTGCCATACCCATATACGGTTCCAGGTCCTGCGCCGGTTTTCCGTCCTTATCCTGCACGCTGAACTTGAAATCCATCGCCGTCGTAGCCTTCAGCGGACCAGGGCCGAGCTCCCAAATCATCCGCCCTCCGTCTGCAAGCTGCGAAACTGTGCTGTCTTTCCCATCCACGGCGGCAATCGCATCCCCAGACCAGGTCGAGTCGTCACCACTTAGCGGCTTGCCGTTTATTTCCGGCAAATCGACAGTCCCCACCAGCGTCCACGGAAATCCCCGTGAATCCACCACGTCCGCAAAAACCTGATAGTGTCCCGCCGGCATCGTCGGCAAATCATCCGCGAACGCGCCTCCTTCTAAAAGAGCCGGATGCAGATGCCACATCCGATTCATCCCCGGCAGTTCGATCAGGAACAGATGCATCAAGTGGTTGTGGTCCGGAACTACCTCGCCCATATTAATTCTGTCTGACCATTTCGGATTCTGTCCCCTGGCCCTAATCACCAGGCGGTTTCCGTTTTCCAGCGTGGTCTCAGCTGTCGGCGGCTTGTAAAAATTTACGCGCCCCTGATAATCAGAATCTTCCAGCGCCCACCACGATTTCCCCAGATACAGAAGGCCGGCCACCAGAATAATCGTCACCACCATCACGATTTTGGCTCTGCGTCCGTTGGCAGGCCCCGGGACTTCGCCGCGCTCCAGGCTTGCTTCGCGCGCTCCCGCGCCCGCAATCGAAATCACTCCGATGCCAAGCACCAGAAGCATCACCACCATCAATCCAGCCAGCGGTTTTTCCATCGGGAATGTGCGCTGCGCAAACGAAGCCACCGGCACCGACAGCTCCCCTTTGCCTTTCGCGCCATCCACCATCACGCGGACCTGCAGCGCGCCGAATTCCATCAGCCAAAGATTGCCGGTAAAAAATTGGGGATCGTCCTTGGAAACCTTGGCCAGATCAGGTGTGGGTGGGAAGTTTGAACCCAATCCGCTCAACCGCAGCGGAACGATTTGCACCGTCTTCACATCGCCGTTTTCACACCGCACCTGAATTTCTGCCACGCCCGGAATCACCTGCGGCATTCGCACGGTCACGAAAAGATGATAAGGCCCCGCATCCCCCTCGTAAAAAACGTCCGGGCTGCCCACGTGCGCCAGCACGGGAATCGCGGCGCCAAGCAAAATAACCGCCGCTATGAATAACCGCCGCCGAAATTCCTTTTTCATCGGCGAATCCGCCGCATCCATTCCCCCCAGGACATTCCGAGTCGTACCGTCAGGATCGCCGCCACCAGCGCGATCGCCATCTCTTCACCCAGAATTGCCCCGGCGTATGTTCGGTGTGAAAGAAAACGTTACGCACCCACGGAGACGTGGACGGCACAAAATACGGATAATTCGTAGTCTGGAAAATTCTGTTCCGCGACTCCGGTGACATCAGAAAATCAGCAAACGGCCATTGCGCTGCGACAAAACTCACCAAAAATGCGGCTCCCAGCACGGCCGCCTGCTTCCATCGGCTCCAGGCTGCTGTGTGTTGGCGCACCAGATCAAAAACAATCGCCGGAACGATCAGCAGCAGCGGAAAATCCGGCGGCACCAAATGCGTCACGTTCTGGTACACCGGTCCCAGCTTCGGTACCGCCGGGAACAGCGGAAAGATCCACACAAAAGAAAGGTGGATCGCCGTCCACATCGCCGTCATGATCGTCGCCGCCCAGCGATTTTTCGAAACCCAAGCCACGGTCGCTATCC